>JAAYKU010000038.1 GCA_012522275.1 Smithella sp. | reverse complement strand
TTGTTTATTCCAATGGAGGCCGGGATACGGTTTACGGAGGCGGCGGCAATGATATCCTCTTTGGCGGCAGCGATGATGACAAATTATATGGCGAAGACGGAGATGACCTTCTTGAAGGCGGTGACGGCAATGATTATTTGTCCGGCGGCAAGGGAAGGGATTTTTTACATGGCGGCTCCGGCAATGACACCCTCGACGGGGGTCAGGGTAACGACACTCTGGCCGGCGGGGCAGGCAATGATACCTACCTTTTCCGGACAGGTTCGGGGCAAGATACGGTCATCAACTACGACACGACGCGGAACCGCAACGACACAATTATCTTTGAAGATGTGACCTCTACCGGTTTACGGGGCACGAGACGGTCAGGAAATGATTTACTCATTGAATACGGCGACTCCGACAGCGTCACCATTAAAAACCATTATTCCGGTGCATCTTATCAGGTCAACCAGTTTGCCTTTTCCGACGGCGTCACCCTGACGCCCGGCCAATTGACGGCCGCTTATCCCGCCACACAGAAGAAGACCTCAACAGGCAATTCATTGGTGGACTGGATGCTCGGCAAGATAAATGAACATATCTCGCCGGATCTTGTTTCACGGGGATGTTATGCGGATTACGGAACCTCTCGTCTGGAAGTTTCCGACGGGCAATACATTATGCGACAGGACATTGAAGGCATTGTCAATATAATGAACACGATCAACAATGACGCCGGAATGGACGTGATGCAGAAGTACAACGCCATGATGGCGGATCAGACCTACATCAGCACCCTGGCGCAGACCTGGCGGCAGGTGCCGTAAATTTGGAAATATCCACCTCCGGCCCGCTGAAGCGGGCCACCCCCGCCGGCGGCAGACACAGTAGTGGCGTTCGTTTATATATTGAGTGGCCAGAATGAATAATCCGGCCATTAACGGGAACGTATTGTTTTCATAGGGAACGGTTTGAAACCGTTCCCTACAATGATTATTCGTTCTTTGGGTGTCTCCGCCGGCGCAGCACACAGCAATGATACTTGAGGCGGCATATCCGGTTCGGAGCAGGAAAAGAAAATGGAATTTCTTGGCACCATCAAAACGTTTTGTCTTGTCAATAAAGGCAAATCTGTTTTGCGGGGTATCCGATTATGGAAAAAATCCGCGATGATCATGAAGCTATGCTTTGGGGGGCCGCCGTCTTTTGCGCCGGCTTTCAGGGGTAGCGCCGGGCTGTCCGTATTCGGTGTTTTTATCGGAGGCCTGCTGTTGATTACCGGCCTGAGTAGCGCCGGTTATGCCCAGGAGGTGAATTACAGAGGGGCGCTGATTGCTGCGCTGCGTCATTCCCCGAATCTGCAGATGAGGACGGAAGATATTCGTATTGCCGAGGCGCAATATAAAGTTGGTTTTGCGGGGCTTCTGCCGTCCATCACTTTGAGCGGGCGGGCCGAGAGATACGAAAATCTTGATTCGCGCAGCACTTCAGGAATCGACACCATCGGCAATGAAGTAGTCGGCGGAAATCAAACGGCCTGGAGATCTTCAGTCAATGTCACCGGCCAGTATTATTTTTCTCATTGGTATAAAAAACGCTACGAGGTGAAGCATTACGAACAGCTCAAGGATGCCGGCATTGAGCAATGCGGGGCCGAAGTCAAGAAAGTCATCCGTGAGGTGACGGATCTTTACGGGGCGCTGGTTGAAGCGAATATCAAACTCTACTATGCACGACGGGTTTTAAAGCTTCTCAACGACATCTTGAGAATCAAAAAAGAGTCCTATGCCGTCGGGCATTTTTCTTTTGAGGATGTCCTGAAGGCCGAGGCGGATGCCGGCAGCGCCGATAAGGAAGTCGCCCGCGTCGGGAAAGAGATAACCGACTTGTTGCACCGGCTGGCCGGCTACACAGGCGGCGAGTATTCTGAAGACACGCTCATCGAGCCGATTGTGTTTCAGGGGGTTATTGATCCCGTTGATGAAAAAAAGGCGGCGACCGAGGCTCCCGAATACAGGGCAAAGCTAAGCGAAATGAAAGCCGCCCGCGCCAAAACCACGGCGGCCCGAAATAATCTGCTGCCGGATATCTCGGTTTACGGCCGGTATGACCTTTTCAACAGTTCTCCCGAGAGCCTGGACGCATCACTGCGGGATACCCGGCCGTCGTCCTACAGTGCGGGCATTCTCATCAGTGTGCCGTTGTTTGACGGGGGAGCCAGGTACTGGGAATGGAGAAAAAACCGCTCTGAAGTCCGCCGGCAGGAAGAGGGCGTCCGCGCGGCATATGAAGAGAGGAACAAGGAGATCAGAACCATTCACGACGGGTACCGTCATCTGATGCGGTCTTATGATCATTTGAAAAAACTTCGCAAGCAGTATGATCAATTGACGGCGCTGAGCAAGAAAGCACGCTTACTGGGCGACCGAAGCGTTCTGGATATGCTTGAACTGGAAAAAGACACCCTGAGCGTGGAGAGCGACCTGAAAGCCACTGAACACTCACTGGCCGTCTATGAAAGAAAAATGGAACTGGAACGCGATTATCATTCATTTCTGAGAGAGTATGATGGAAACCGGGCTTGTAGCTATTGAGGTTGTTTCTAAAATTCACGCGGTCAGCATCGATATGGCGGCGGTCAAACGCCGCTACTTCATTGAAAGTGAGCTGAGTCATGCAGAAGTTCTGCGTATTTTGCGGGATCACGGCATCCGTTCGCGATTAAAGAAGCTTGAAGCCGTTGATGAGCTCCTGAAATATCCAACACCCCTGATCTTTCTTTCAAAGGATGATGCATTTCACATTCTGATCGGGACAAAGGATGACAAGGTTTTTATTTTCGACTGCCGGGAAAAAAAGCCGAAAGAACTCATGCCTGAAGAGTTCATGCAGTTGTGGAACGGCAAGGCGATCGCCCTGTATCCACGGTTCACGAAAACGGAATTTTTCCTGAACATGAAATGGCTGTTCAAGGAGTTTTTCAAGCATCGGCCGGTGTTTTCAGCCATTATCACGGCTTCTTTCTTTATTCAACTTTTCGGACTGGTCACTCCGCTGTTTATTCAGGTGATCATCGACAAGGTTCTGGCGCATCATGCGCTGACCACGCTTCAGGTGGTTGCCGGCGCGTTCATGGCTATTCTGCTTTTCGATACAATCATGAATCTGATGCGCAACTATTTGCTCTATCACACGGCCAACAAGGTGGATGCAAGCCTCGGGGCAAAAGTGTACCGGCATCTGCTTTCGCTTCCTTTCCGGTACTTTGAAGTCCGTAAAGTGGGCAACATCATCGCCCGGGTGCGCGAACTGGAAAACCTCCGGCAGTTCATGACGAACATATCGCTTACGGTATTGCTCGACACGGTGTTTTCAGTGGTCTTTATCGCGATCATGACTCTCTATAGTCTCTATCTGACGCTGATTGTGCTGGCCTTTGTCCTGGCGATCGCCCTCATTTCCTTCATAGCCACGCCGATGATTAAAAGACGTTTGGAGGAAAAGTTTCAGAAGGGCGCAGCCAATCAGTCTTTTTTAGTGGAGTCCATCACGGGAATTCAGACGGTCAAGTCCCTGGCGATCGAGGGGAAGATGATCAAGGACTGGGAGAAAAGCCTGGGCGATTATATTATGTCGGCATTTCGTCTGTCCAATCTCGGTAATGTGGCGGTGACTTCTTCGCAGGCGCTGCAGAAAATCATGACGCTGGCGGTGATTTACTTCGGCGTGAGTCTGGTCTTTGACAAGAGCATGACGGTCGGCCAGTTGATCGCATTTCAAATGTTCGCCTCCCAGTTGAGCGGCCCGATTTTGAGACTGGTGCATATGTGGCAGGATTTCCAGCAGGCCAAGCTTTCTCTGGAACGAATCGGCGACATTATCAACACGCCTCCGGAGGTGGTGGGCGGAGCCATCACGGTCCAGAATCTGCAGGGTGACATTCTGGCCAAGGATATCTCCTTCCGTTATTTGCCGGAGGGACCGCTCGTGCTCGACAGCGTGAGTTTCAAAATCAATGCCGGCATGATGGTCGGGATTGTGGGGCGCAGCGGGTCGGGAAAGAGCACGATTGCAAAACTGATCCAGCGTCTTTATCTTCCGATGGAAGGCGCGATGTTGATCGACGGAGTGGATATCCGCCACATGGATCCGCTTTTCCTGCGGTACCGCACGGGGATTGTCCTGCAGGAATGTTTCCTCTTCAGCGGAACGATCAGGGAGAATATCGCCATGGCCGCACCCGATGCGGGCATGGAGCGGATCATCGGGGCGGCCCGCATCGCCGGCGCTCATGATTTCATCTCGGAGATGCCCCAGGGGTATGACACATATGTTGAAGAGCGGGGTTCGTCGCTTTCCGGCGGGCAGAAACAACGCATTGCCATAGCGCGGGCCTTGATCATGAATCCCAATATTCTGATTTTCGACGAAGCCACCAGCGCGCTGGACTATGAATCGGAAAGGATCATTCAGCAAAATCTCGACTTGATCCGTAAGGGAAGGACGGTTATATTCATCGCACATCGTCTTTCAATTATGCGGAATTGCGATCTGGTCATCGTGATCGACAAAGGCAAAATTGTCGAAACGGGCGATCACCCGAGCCTGATGCAGAAAAATGGTTTGTACGCGTATCTGTATAACCAACAGCAGGAGAACCGTCTGAGATGAGTATGTCAGATCATCATGATTTTAAACCCATTATCACGGAAATCGAGGATAGACCGACCAACCCGCTGGGAATATTGTTTTTGTGGACCATCATTGCCCTGATGGTGATCACGGTGCTTGGCCTCATTTTTCTAAAAATCGATGTCGTCGTGACGGCGCGAGGCAAAATTGTTCCCAGAGGCGACGTCAAGATTGTTCAGCCGCTGGAAACCGGCGTGGTTACCCGCATACACGTCAAGGAAGGCGATTATGTGCAGCAGGGGGCCGTGATGCTGGAGATCGACCCGTCCATCGACACGGCCGATCTGGAGGGTAAAGAACAGAATCTGAAATATTCCCAACTTTCGCTCGACAGAATCAATGCGGTGCTCGCCGGCAAAAGCTTCAATCCCGGAAGTCAGGGACAATCTTTTGAAGTGATACGGGC
The DNA here is from genome assembly GCA_012522275.1 of Smithella sp. GTDB lineage: Bacteria > Desulfobacterota > Syntrophia > Syntrophales > Smithellaceae > UBA8904. The sequence continues at coordinate 43,677 of JAAYKU010000038.1, read as the reverse complement.
GCAGCAGGCGCACTTCCGGGCACAAAGAAATGCGTTAAATTCGTTGCAAGAAGAACTTGCCGGCCTGGACAGGGTATTGGCCATGACGTTAGAGGATGAAAAAAGGCAGGAAGCGTTGGTGGATATCGGCGCATTGGCTGAAAATCGGTATCGGGATAAAGTAAGGGAGAGAATGAATCTTGAGAGGGAACGCGATTCAAAATCAAGCCAGGTAGAGCAACTACGAGAGAGGCTGCTTGCCGAGTATTCCACAAATGTTCAAGGAAGAAATTCACTGCAGGCGGAAGTCAGCTCTCTGAGATTCAAGCAGGATAAACGCTTTATTGTTGCGCCGGTGACAGGGTATGTTCATCTTCTTCCCGTCAAAACGATCGGGGGTGTGGTGACGACCGCCCAGCCGGTGGCGGGAATTGTTCCGGAGGATACACCGTTGGAGGTTCAGGCGATAGTCATGAACAAAGATATCGGCTATCTCCGGGAAGGCCATCGGTGCATTGTCAAGGTGGACACATATGATTTTCAGAAATATGGCACGATTGCCGGTGAGGTGGAAGTCATCAATCCTTATGTGGTTGAAGAGCAGGAAAAGAATAACGGCGCGGCGCAGGAACAGGAATCAGGCGGTTATCCGATACGGGTGAAAATGCTTACCGAAACGTTGCAGACGAAAAACGGGGATGTGTATAAGGTAAAGCCCGGCATGTCGGTGGTTGCGGAAGCCAACGTGGGTAAACGCAGAGTGATCGAATTTTTCCTTTTCCCCATTATCCGCTATCTGGATGAAGGCTTGAAGGTCAGATAAAAAATTTAAAAGGAGGTACTCACGATGCAGAAGAATGATCGCGATGGCGAAAATAACACCGAAAAGGCTGCTAAGGGGGCTCAGGGACGGCAGATTCGTTTTGTCGAGGAAGGCGTTAAAACACAATACGCCAATGTCTTCAATGTTGGTTTCGGTGCGGAAGAAGTCGTTTTTTTGTTTGGAAATCATTCTGTCGATCCAAACGTTGTGCGAATTGAATCGAAGATTGCCGTATCGCTCAAGACGGCTAAACGTTTTGCCGTAACGCTGGGTAATTTGCTCAAACGTTATGAGGCGATGCATGGCGAATTGGACATATCCGTGCCGAAAGCGGCTCAGGGGAAACTGAATATTCAGTAGAAAATGAAAATCCTGTTTTTGCATCCCAACTTTCCGGCTCAGTTCCGGCATCTGGCCGCGTTTTTGTCCCGCGACAAAACAAACCGCATCATTTTTGCCACGGCCAGGAAAGAAGGACAGATGCCGGGTGTGTACAAAGTAATTTACACACAGGCGAGGAAACCCCACAGGGAGACACATCATTATGTGAAAAACCTGGAAGACGCGGTACTGCAGGGGCAGGCTGTATATCGTGAATTGGATAAGCTCAAGGCAGAGGGGTTTTATCCGGATGTCATCTATGGGCATTCCGGATGGGGAGCTCCTTTGTTTACCAAGGACGTTTTTCCGAAATCAAAACTTTTATGTTATTTTGAGTGGTTTTACCGTTCATCCGGATCGGATGTCGGTTTCGATCCGGATGAACCGATCACGGCTGATGACGGGCCGCGAATTCGAATGAAGAATGCGCCGATCCTGTCCGACCTGTATTCATGCGATGCGGGTCTTTCGCCGACCCATTGGCAGATGTCTCAATTTCCCGATGAATATCGGCATAAAATTAAAGTCCTGCATGATGGTATCGACACGGATTTTTTTTCTCCGAAAAAAGGTGAACCTCTTGTGCTGCCGGAAATCGGCCTGGATCTGTCAGAGGCTAAAGAAATAGTAACCTATGTCAGCCGTGGCCTGGAACCGTATCGTGGTTTTCCGCAATTCATGGAATCAGTATCCATGATTTTAAAACGCAGAAAGAATTGTCATGTGATCGTCATCGGTGAGGACCGCGTTGTATACGGGAAGCGTCTTCCCGACGGCAGAACCTTTAAACAGGTCATGCTTGAAAAGTTCGATTTCGATTTGTCGAGATTGCATTTTACAGGAAGGTTGCCATATGATCAGTATCGGAAGGTGCTTCGTGTATCTTCTGTTCATGTTTACTTGACGCGACCCTTTGTCTTATCCTGGTCAATGCTTGAGGCCATGTCGACCGGTTGTCTTCTTGTGGCGTCGAAAACACAGCCGGTCACGGAAGTGATTGAAGACCGAAAAAACGGCCTGCTGGTCAATTTTTTTGATACAAACGAAATAGCCGATCGGATTGAGGAATGCCTGAACAACCAGGATTTGCTGAAGCCCATCAGAATCAATGCAAGGGAAACGATTCAGGAGCGCTATGATTTGGCCCGGCTGCTGCCGGCTCATATTGAATGGATGATGAGCGGTAAATTGTAGGGAACAGCCGCGATCACTCCGGGGCACAGGCAGGTTTTTACAAAGAGCGGTTTGAAACCGTTCCCTGTGCGTTGAGTATCTTGGATGTCCCCCACCGGAGGCTGTGTCGTAATTTTTTTTATCATTTAGTGCAAGCGAGGCACGACTTTGAATCTGGAATGTTTTTATCTATTTGCCCCATAACTTTTTATCTCTGACCTCCCGCCCGAATCATCCACATTTCCTTTGACTTGTTTATCGCTTATGTCATATGCTTGCGGCCATGAAAAAGAAAATCATCCTGACCACTTTATTGCTTGTCTTCTTTTCACTTTTGCTTGTGTCATGCCAGAAACGCGCCGCCGTTTTTGTGGACATTGTGGATATCAGCCCGCCTGAAAAAGATTACAGCCGGCCCCTGCCGCCGGGCGAGCTGGCGCTTCGCAAGATCACCGACCCGGCTGAAATTCCCGATTACACCCTGGCTTGCTCGGATCTGGAAGGTCTGGCGCAGGCCATAGACAACAGCCTGAATTATATGGCCAAGCCCTCCAGTCAGCGTTTCTATCCCTACGGGGATATATCCCATGAACAGGCGGTGACAACGCTCAAGGAGCTCAAAAAACTGGTCACATCAGGAATATCGCCTGCCGAGATGAACAAGGCTCTGCGCGAAGAGTTCGACACTTATATTTCCGTGGGCTGTGACGGAGCGGGAACGGTGCTCTTCACCGGCTATTACACGCCGGTTTTTGAAGGCTCCCCTGAACGCACGGAGCGCTTCCGCTATCCTCTGTATAAGACACCGGATGATCTGATCAAAGATGAAGATGGGGTGGTGCTGGGTCGGAAAGGTCCGGACGGCGGTGTCACGCAATATCCGCCAAGGAAGGAAATGGAGGAATCCCGAATGCTGGACGGTCTGGAAATTGTCTGGCTGGCGGACCAGTTCGAAGTTTATATCGTACAGGTGCAGGGTTCGGCCAAGATCCGCATGCCGGACGGGCATATTGAAACAATTCACTATGACGCGCACAACGGCCATGACTATAAAAGTATTGTGCCGCAGATGGTTGCGGACGGCAGGATTTCCAGCAAAAACATCAGCCTCAAAAAAATGATCGACTATTTCAGGGAACATCCCGACCAGGTCGAGCTGTATGTCAATCACAACCCGCGTTTTGTCTTCTTCAAGCGCGGTACGGGCGAGCCCAGGGGGTCCATTAACGAGCCGGTGACGCCGTTTAAAACCATCGCCACGGACAAGGCCATTTACCCGCGGGCGATGTTCACCTTTGCCGCAGTCGATCTGAAAAAACCGGTCGGTTTTGCCCTGGATCAGGACACCGGCGGTGCGATTCGGGCCGCGGGCCGCTGCGACGTGTATAAGGGCGTAGGCGACGAAGCCGGCGAACTTGCCGGGCAGACCTACCGTGAAGGACGTTTGTACTATCTTTTCATCAAGCCTGATTCCACAATTGACTGACAAAGAGCTTCACGAAATCTCACAGGCAAAAGACAAAAAGAAAAAGCTGAAATGTGTATCGCGGACGCTGTGCGGTAAACGGGTTCGAACCGTTCCCTGAAGGCTTGTAAATAGAAAAGGGTAAGCTGGTCTGAATTGTCAGTCATGATCAGAGCGCCCCTTGTCCTTGTCTTTGGGTATAAAAACAGAGCAGTCCATGCCCGACGCGCCGTGAACATCGACGGAGGGCATGCGAAACGACTTGAATCCCATTGCCTTGCACCCGTAAGGGTATTTCGGTTCATAAGTGATGTAGAAATGCCCGCAGGAAAAGCAGTTTATGAGCGTTCCTTGGTGGTCTTTTTTATCGGACATAAGCGCTGTGTCAACCCCTTTTCATATTTCAGTGAGCTTCTCGAGATTCAGCGGACGGGCAAGTTGCCTGTTGGCCTCCTCGAGCTTGTCCTGGGACGCGTAAACCGCGACCGCCGCACCCGGGGCCGCCTGCTCGAAATAGCCGGCCAGTGCTTGCCTTATCTGACGCGGCTCGGCGGAGAAAATCCGGTCTCTGAAGGATTGACGCATCTGATCGGTCGCGCCGGAAAAGGTGCGGATCATCGCCACATAGCCGCGCCCTTCCGGATCCATGGGCCTGTCAAGCGCGCCCAGCGAACTGATGATGGCCTTTTCCAGCTCATCGGCGGGCATGTCTTTTCCGGAATAAAATTTTTGCGCCTCGTCAAATACTTTGAGTGTTTGGGCGATATGCGGGTCGCGGTAGGACAGAAAAGAAAAAACGCCCATCGCCACATCAAAAGAGGACATGCCTCCGTATGCTCCTCCCTGAACACGGATATGTTTGTAAAGATAACTGTTGGACATCTCCCGTGAGGCAAGCATCAAAAGAGCCGTAGACGGGCTGCTGTAGGCGGGCGCCTTCATGGCGCGGGCCACGTACGACACCTGCGAAGCCACGGCGATGCCTGCGTAAACCGGCACAAGCACGGGCGCAGTCACGCGGCCGGCGCGGCCGCCCTCCGGCAGTCTTGCCAGGAGTCGACCAATATTGTCATGCACCAGTTTGATCCCCTCCGTATCGGCTGTAATATTTACGGTAAGATTATGCCTGCTGAAAATCAGCTCCTTGAGCTCGGCAAGTTTTTCCTGCAGGAGCCCTTTGGCATTATCGAAAGAACCGGCCGTCTGCTGGACAAAACGAAGCTGGCTGCGGCCGTGCCACTGTTCGTCGCGGTATCCGGGAAAACTAAGTGCCGCGGCGGCCGCCCGTCTGGCATAGATATGCCCGGACGGCACTATTGAGGATTGCAGGGCGTTTTTACGCTCCGCAATCAGATCCTTCATTCTTGCCTCATGGCTTAAATCTCCGTCGCAAAGAACATCTGCAACCGCGTCGAGGGCCTCACCGACGTGTCGGTAGAGTGCTTTGAAAGAAAAAATCATTTTCTGCCAGGTATTTTCAGCATAAACGTCAAAGCCCGTGCCCAGGTCATAACCGAAACCGCCCATGATCAGGGCGATGCGCTTGGCCATTTCGTCATACGAAAAACCGCCCGCCCCCATGCCGCACATTATTTTCCCCAAAAGGGGCAGATAAGGCTGGAGCTCTTCCGGAACATGGGCGATATCGAAGGCCAGGTTGACATAGACTATCCCGTTGGTGAAAAGGTCATGCTCGAGCACGGATGTTCCGTCGTCGGTGTGCCTGGTCGGGATGAGGTCTATTTCCCGGGGAATGTCCTCGAGCTTCAGTTGAGGTAAAGTTACGACTGCTTCGGGCGGGTCCGGTTCCACCTGATATTTTTTCAGCGCGGCCGCCTGTTCGTCTATCTGCCTTAACTGTTTTTCGGTAAAACCCGCCTTCATCTCATCCATCTTCCGGCGATATTCATCTTCTTTCTTTCGGCCGAATTCAGGGTCCGCCTCCATTACCGCCAGCAGGCGGTGAGGATTTTCCGCCAGCCATTTTTTTGTCAGTTTCTGGAATATCTGCGGGTCCGCCGTCCACAGGCTGCGAATCCTTTCGATGGCACGGGCGAAATCCAGTCCGGCCAGGGGGTCTGCGTCATGGAGCCAGGTCTGAAACACACCGCCCATAAGTACAATGCCGTAGGGATACGCACCACGGGATATTTCCTTGCCGTGAAATTCAATCTGATGCAAAATGCCTTCCACTAAAGCCGGGTCAAAACCGTCGGTGATGACGTCCGCCAGCGTGTCATCAATGAGCTTTTCGATTTTTTCGATGTCGGCGCTTTTTGTGTTGCGCAGGCCGGCGCAAAACATCAGTTGTCTCAGGTCCGTCTCCAGCCCCGTGGCGGGCGACATGTCTTCTCCCAGGCCGGAGTCGATCAGCGCCTTGCGCAAAGGGCTGGCCGGGCCGCCCACCAGCAGGCTCGAAAGGATCTTCAGCATCAGCGACGTTTCAAAATCCAGATTTTCGGCAAGCAGCCAGGCGACATTGACGAGCGTTTTTCCCTGGGGCGCTTCACCCTCATCCAGCGGGTATGCGGCCGTGACGCTTCTCGGTGCGGTAAAGCGCGGCTGGCCGGCGATTGCCGAATCCACGTCAACGCGTTCGAACCCGTCGAGCATTTCCGCGAGAAAATCCAGATGCTCTCCGGTTGGAATATCCCCGTAAAGGAAAAAGCGCGCGTTAGACGGAGAATAGTATTTGCGGTGAAATTCCCGGAACTGCTCATAGGTAAGCGAAGGGATCACCTCTGGGTCGCCACCGGAATCCAGCGCGTAAACAGTATCTGGATACAGGTTTTCCTGGATGGTCTTGAACATCAGCGTGTCGGGGGAGGAATAGGCTCCCTTCATTTCATTATAGACAATGCCGGAAATGATCAGGTCGCTCGAGGTGTCGCCCGGCGTTTCCAGTTCGAGGTGATGCCCTTCCTGCATAAAAGTTTCTCTCAGCAGCCGGGGACGCAAAACAAGGTCAGTATAAACGCGGGCCAGATTGTAAAAGTCCGTCTTGATCTGGCTGGCCACCGGGTACAGGGTTTTATCCGGGTAGGTAAAGGCGTTGATGAAGGTCTGCATGCTTGCGCGCATCAGTTCTTTGAAGGCGTCTTTAAGGGGATATTTTTCCGAGCCGGCCAAAACGGAGTGCTCCAGAATGTGCGGCAGGCCGGTGGAGTCGGCAGGCGGCGTGCGAAAACCTATCGCGTATAGATTTTCACGGTCGAATGAATGCAGGTGCAACACTTTTGCACCTGTTTTTACGTGTTCTATTTCATAGGCGGTAAGGCGCACCGCCGGTATCGGTTCGACCCTGAGCACTTTGAATCCTTTGAACTCGTCGCCTGTCTGCATAGACGGCGCCGGGAATTTTTCCTGAGTCATTTTGAAACGCTCCTTGTCTGTAGATGAAATAACGCCTGCCCGACAACGGTGGGACGAGTATCAGACGAATGCGGGAAAGGCGTGAAGGGGTGGTCTTTTAACCGCCCTGCTTTTTTGCTTTGAGCTCCATGATTTGTGTTCTGGTAAAAACGGATTGCACCGTTTGTGCGTGCTTGAGAATGTTTTCCCTGCCTCCCTCTTCACGGTCGATCAAAGTGATCACACGGTCGATGACAAGGCCCGCGCCGCGGGCATGTTCAATGGCGATGATGGTCGAGCCGCCGGTGGTGATGACATCATCGATAATGACGACTCTTTCCCCGGCTTGCACATTGCCTTCGATCGCGCTTTTCGTGCCGTGATTCTTGATGTCTTTACGCACGATAAAAGATTTAATCGGCCTGCCCATCTGATAGGAAATGACGGCCAGCGCGTTGGCAATCGGGTCCGCCCCCAGCGTGAGGCCTCCGGCTGCCGTAATCGGTGCATCTTGGAGCATGTCGAAAAGAACCTGTCCGATGAGGTTCATCCCTTCAGGATCAAGCGTGGTAGGCTTGCAGTTGAAATAATAATTGCTCTTTCGTCCGGAGGCGAGCGTGAAAGGCGGGTCTTCACTGTATTTAAAGGAACGCTCCAGGATGATTTCACCCAGGCGTTCTCTGACTTTGTCGATATCAATGGACATGTATGTTTCCTCCCTTATAAAAAGAAATGTCGGTAGAAAAAACCCAGGACAAATTCAAGCGGTCGCACAGGCGATATAGGGCCGGCCTGTTTTTTACCGGCCCGGCGGTTTTGCCCTGAGTGGCTTGGCTACTTTTCTTTTGTTCGCCCGCTTAGCATCTGCTCGACGAGCTTGACCGCCGCGACGCCGTCTTTGGCAAAAGACGCACCGATGGATTCAGCCCATGTGCGTGTGACAACCGCGCCGCCTACCAGAAAAGCGGTTTTGAGGCCTGTTGCCCGGGCCAGCGCGATGATGTCTTTCATGTTCACCATCGTTGTAGTCATCAAGGCGGAAAGGCCGATAACATCCGGTTTTTCCTTGCGTGCAGTTTCGACAATGACCTCGTCGGGCACATCTCTGCCCAGGTCGATCACATTGTAGCCGTAGTTTCTTAAAAGCAGAGCGACGATATTCTTGCCGATATCGTGAATGTCGCCCCGGACCGTCGCGAGCACCACCTTGCCTTTTTGCGCCGTCGCCTTTTCTTTCAGGTAGGGATCGAGATACGCCAGCGCCTTTTTCATCGCCTCGGCGGCGGCCATCAGCTGCGGCAGAAAATAAATTTTTTTCTCGTAGAGTTCTCCGACCTGTACGATGGCGGGAATGAGAATTTCATCAACCAGCGCGCCGGCGGGGCGGCCCGTTTTGATAAGCTCTTCGCACAATGAGGCGATATGATCGCGGTCTCCCTCCAGGACGGCGGCGGTAATTTTTTCTTCGTGTGTCCGTTCCCGTGCGCCGGCAGCGGGTGTTTGTGCGGCCGGTTTTTCGGAGAAATGGTCAATGTAAGCCAGGGCCGCTTTATCTTTGGCCATCAGCGTGTCGCCCGCTTTTTGCACATTTACCAGTTCCACACTTGCCGGATTGGCAATTGCCATGGTCAGCCCGCAGTACTGCGCCATCGCCAGAAACGCGGCGTTGAGCCAGGGGCGTGCCGGCATGCCGAAAGAGACATTGGAAAGCCCCAGAAGAGTTCTGCTTCTGAAAGTGTTTTTGCACCACGCCAGAGTGGCCAGGGTTTCTCTGGCCGCGTCGGCGTCCGACGCGACGGCCATGGTCAGGCCGTCAACGACCAGATCGTCTTTCGTCAGTTTGAATTTCTGCGCTTCGCGAAAAATAGATTCGATAATATCGCGACGCTGTCGAGCCGTTTTCGGCAGGTCTCCGTCAGTCAGAGGCAGCAATATAAACATCGCGCCGTATTTCGCGGCCAGCGGCAAAAGCCTGGCGAGCTTTTCTTTTTCGCCGGATATCGAGTTGATCATCATCCGGCCCGGATAGAGTCTGAGCGCCGCTTCAATGGTTTCCACCCTGGAGGAGTCGATAACCAGCGGCAGGCGGCTGGAAGAGGCTAAAAGCCCGATGACGTTTTTGATTGTCTGCACCTCGTCAATACCCGGCTGCCCGACATTGACGTCCAGCACGGAGGCCCCCTGCTGCTCCTGTTCCTGGGCCATCTTACGGATGATGCCGAGCTTGCCTTCCACAAGCTCCTGCTGCAGGGCCTTTTTCCCCGTGGGGTTGATTCTTTCGCCGATGATAAACAGAGGCTTGTTTTTCTCCAGATGCACAAAGCCGCGCGCCGAGCTCAGTGCGGCCAGCGACGCGCGTCGTGGCACGGGCGGCTTTTTACCGCCTGCCGCCCCGACCAGCGCCGTAATGTGCTCCGGCGTAGTCCCGCAACAGCCGCCGACAAGTGAGGCGCCGGCCCGGACCAGTTTGCGGCAGTGGCCGGCAAATGTCCGCGCGTCCATATCGAAAACGGTTTTCACGCCGTCGAGTCTGGGCATGCCTGCGTTTGGCTTGGCCAGAAGAGGAACCGTCGCGAAGGGCCTCATTTCTGTGATAAAATCGACCATCTGTTCGGGGCCGGCCGAGCAGTTGCAGCCCACCACATCCGCACCCAGGCTCTGTAGTGTGATCAGCGCGGCCGCAGGCGGCGTGCCGCCCAGCGTGTGCCCGTCTTTTTCATATGTCATCGACACGGCGGTAAAGATATCGCCGAGTTCTTTGACGGCCAGAAGCGCCGCGCGCGCTTCCTGGATGTCGATCATGGTTTCGATGACAATAAGATCGCAGCCCCCGTCGATGAGGCCGCGTGCCTGCTCCTGAAAGGCTTCCAGCGCCTCTTCAAAGGGCAGTGACCCGAAAGGTTCGATAAACAAGCCGGTAGGCCCGATATCGCCGGCGATGAGCGTCTTTGCTCCGCCTGCTTTTCTGGCCGTGCGCGCCAGTTCGCGGTTTATCGCATAGGTGTCATTTTGCGCCCCGTATTGCCGGAGCTTGAAGCGGTTCGCGCCGAACGTGCAGGTGTAGAGGATCTGCGCTCCGGATTTACGGTATGACGCGTGCATCCCGGAGATGACCTCTTTGTTTTCCAGACACCAGATTTCCGGACAGGCGCCGGCCGGCATCCCTCTTTTTTGCAGCTCGGTGCCGGCGGCTCCGTCGAGAATCACAACTTGCCTGCTCAAAAGATTGTTTATTTTATTTTTTTTAGCCATAAGCTGCCCTCGACTCCACACTTTTTTCAGGAGCGCTGTTATATCATCTTTAAAATAGAAGTGGAAAATATTTTACTTGAAAAGATGACCTGCATTATCGATGAAAAATTAAATAAGTATCATGAAGGCGCCCCGGGCGGACAAATCTTCCCGAGACAATTTTTCAAAGCCCGGCGCGGCGGTATTTTTTGCCGAACACGGGATGGCGGATCGCGGCGTATCTCACGAAAAGGCTTCCCATCCGTCCGTAGGTAATGCCGGCTGTCTCAGCGGCGCAGGCCATGCTGGCGTCGTGGCTGATATCCGCGTTGGGGTTGACATCCAGCACATGGAAGACTCCGTCTTTGAGGCGGACATCCATACGGGCGTAGTCGCGGCAGCCCAGCGCGCGGTAGGAATCGCGGCAGACCTTTTGCAGCGCGGATGTTTCTTTTGCACTCAACGGGGCGGGCAGCAGTGTCTCGATTTTTTCATAATGCTCCGAGCCGGGGATGAATTTTGCATCCTGCGTGCAGAGCCGGTCTTTGATGTCCGGGAAAAAAGAGAAATCCATTTCCGCCACGGGCGGCATGGTCATATTTTCATTTCCCCATACGGATACACGAAATTCGCGTCCATCGATGAAATCCTCGACCAGCGCCGGCTGCCGGTATGTATCGAGGACATATAAAACACGCTCTTTGAGCTCCGATTCGTCAAGCACGACGGCATCGCGAGTGATCCCCGCCGAGCAATGCTCGCGCGCGGGCTTGACAATGGCGGGGAACCTGTGCCAAGCCACGCCATTGTCACGATGAAAGGCGCTCCAGAAGGGGGTGGGAATGCCCGCCCGGTCGAGAAGTCTTTTCACCTGCAGCTTGTCCTGGGCAAGGGCCAGTGTTTTCGACTCCGCGCCGGTGAAGGTAAAGCCCAGGTCCTCCAGTTTTTTGGCCGCCAGCCATTCACTGTGCCCGATGCCCGGAATCTCCTCGCACCAGTTGAAAACGATATATTCAGAAGGATTGAAAGGGTGCAGGCAGGTGGCGATATCGTCATTCGTCAGGGGAGCGAGGTGCACCGTGTGTCCCTCCTCCATCAGGGCGTCGCCCAAAAGACGTGACTGACTGACAACTTCATCTTGTTCGTCTTTTGTCCAGCCCGGATCCACATTGTACAGCAAAACAACCGGAATTTTTTCCGGTCCTGGCTCCACCGGCACCCGCAACCTCCGTCTGACATTTTTTGCGCAACATCAATCAGCATCCGGACGACCGGCAAGGCGTCCGCATGCTGAAGATGTAAATATACATGTTTTGAAAATAATGCCACAAAAAGATGCCCGTGCCGGGCCGCAGCCTTGGCCTGAGATAACGGTCGTTGGCGAAGGATAAAGGCTAAAGGCTAAAGGCAAAGGCAAAGGCAAAGGAGGGGGTGACGGATGCCGGCGACGAGCTTTTGCCCACTGCTTCCACCCCCGGCCCGCTCGAGCGGGCCACCCCCGCCGGCGTGGGAGAAAAAAGGAAGGCTTCCTTGGACTATAAGCTACGAGCCATGAACCATGAACTATGAGCTACGAGCTTCTTTCTTTTTCACTCACGGGCAAAACCGTCTTGACTGATCTTTGCCTGTGCCGTATGTTTGCGTGCAGCAATAAGCCGCACGCCGGCGCAAATCAAAATACCGGAAAGGGACGTACAGACATGTTCGACATCGAAAAATGGAGCAAAGAGAGAGTGCATGAGGTCATGCTGGAGCTGTTGACCGGTTTTAACTATATGTGGTTTCTCATGGAGGGCTGGCTCAAGCAGCACTGTCCGGAAAAGGCACAAAGTGAAGAGTTTCTGGCCCTCAGCGGCGAATTCGGAGCCTATGAGGTCAAGCGGCTGGGCAGGGTCATCAAAGAGTCGCTCACGGGCGTTGATCGTCTGATCGAGTTTGTCCGCCACTCGCACTGGTGCGCCTTCGAGGATTTAGAAATAACAAAAATATCCGACAAACAGATCATGATGAGAACCGTCGGTTGCAGCGCGCAGAAGGCGGCCAAAAAATGGGGGCTGGATCATTATGCCTGTGGAGACGGCGGTTTGCGGCTTCGTCAGGGATTTTTCGCCGCCGTTGACCCGTCGGCAAAGGTGGAGCGAATTTTCACGCCGCCCGATGAAAGGCCGGCGGGCGTTCCGGGTGAAATTTCCTGCCAATGGGTAATTACCATCGATTAGCCTCTTTTATGGTTTCACTAAGCGGTGAGTCGGACGACTGCGCCGGCTTTCCCGGTTTTTTTTCTTTTCTTCTCCTGCTGTCCGATGAATACGGCAGCGGCCAGTTTATCCGGCATCCGCCGCCCTGATTTAAAAAAAGCCTCTTTTTATTGCATTGAGGGTAAGGTTTGTTGTAAAGTACCTTAATTTTTTTCGTGCTGTGGATTTGGCGTTTATTAGTCCGCCGCTTAAGACAGCTCCCCGGTGCGTCAAGATAATAAAGAAATGCGGCGGGCAGGCTTTGCCGCACGGATGCTTAAAAAACAGTCATGAGTCAAAACATGGCCATTTCCCGCCCTCTAACCGTTGGGTTACGCCCGAGTTTATCGACGGAGTGCAATGATGAATAACAACAGGAAAATTATGATCAAAATGCTGCCGTTTCTTTTTGTACTGCTTGCCACTATGAGTGGCTGCCGGGAGAATCACGGGCCGATGGAGATGACCCCGGAGGTGGCGGTGGTCACTACGAAACTGGAAAAGGTGGTGATGACGACAGAGCTTCCCGGCCGCACATCCGCCTGGCTGGTCGCGGAGGTGCGACCTCAGGTAAGCGGCATCATACAGAAACGCCTTTTTCAGGAAGGTGCGCCGGTAAACGCGGGACAGGCCCTGTTCCAGATTGACCCGGCTCTGTTTGAGGCAGCCCTGGCCCGGGCGGAGGCAAATCTGACCACGCTCGAGCTGAAAGCCGGCCGTATGCAGGAACTGCTCGATGACAAAGCGGTCAGCCAGCAAGACTATGATGACGTGACCGCGGCTCTGAAGCAGGCCCGGGCGGAGGCGCAAACGGCACGCATCAATTTGAAATACACGACGATCACCGCCCCGATTTCCGGACGCATCGGCAAGTCAGGTGTTACGGTGGGCGCCCTGGTTACCGCCCATCAGCCTGCGGCGCTGGCGACCATTCAGCAGCTGGACCCGATGTATGTGGATGTCACTCAATCCACCGCTGATATTCAGCGTCTGCGCCGTCTTTTTCAGTCGGGTGAACTCAACCGCAATAACGCCGGCCAGAAAACTGTGGAACTGGTGCTTGACGACGGTACGGTGTACCCGCTCAAAGGCATGCTGCAATTTCGGGACGTCACTGTCGATCCGACCACCGGTTCAGTAATTCTGCGTGTTGTTTTCCCCAATCCACGGGAAATCCTGCTGCCGGGAATGTTCGTGCGAGCCATCCTGCAGGAAGGGGTCAATGATCGGGCGATCATGATTCCTCAGCAGTCAGTTTCGCGCAACCCCAAAGGTGAACCTTATGTGTTCATCGTGGATGCGGAAAACAAAGCACAGCTCAAGCAGATTGTGCTCGACCGTGAAATCGGCAATGCCTGGCTGGTGCGCTCAGGGCTTGTCCCCGGTGAGAAGATAATTGTGGAGGGGATGCTCAGGGTGACGCCCGATATTGAGGTTGCCCCCGTGCCTTTTGAAGAGAGAAAGCAGCAGGAGCAAAAGATAAACAGCGGCGCACAAGCGGCGGCCGGAACAAAAAAGTAAAGGTGTCTGATGCTATCTAAATTCTTTCTGGAGCGGCCGGTTTTCGCCTGGGTCATTGCCATTATCATCATGTCAGGGGGCATACTGGCGATTTACAATCTGCCCATATCCCAGTACCCGCAGATGTCGCCTCCGACCATTGCCATTTTCGCCTCTTATCCCGGCGCTTCATCCGAGACAGTAGAAAACAGCGTCACCCAGGTTATCGAACAGAACATGACCGGCCTGGATAACATGATATATATGTCCGCCTCCAGCGACTCAGCGGGCGGTTCCCGCCTGGAGCTCACCTTCGCTCCCGGCACAGACCCGGATATTGCCTGGTCCCAGGTGCAAAACAAGGTTCAGGCGGCAATGCCGAACCTCCCCGATACGGTGCAGGATCAGGGGGTCAATGTACGCAAATCCACACGCAACTATCTGATGATCGTCGGCTTGATCTCGGAAGACGGTTCGATGGACGGCACGGACCTGAGGGACTATGCCAAGTCCAACCTGGAAAGGATTCTGGCGCGGGTGCCCGGCGTCGGTGAAGTGGAGTCTTTTGGCGGCGGCTACGCCATGCGCGTATGGCTCAATCCCGAAAAGCTCACGGACTATTTTCTGACCGTGGAAGATGTGCTGGCGGCGCTCAGAGCCTACAACGTGGAAGTTTCCGCGGGACAGTTCGGCGGTGCGCCGGCAATGCCGGGACAGCGTCTCAATGCACCTATCGTCATTCAGAACATGCTTTCCACTCCGGAAGAATTTGGTTCCATCCCCCTGCGCACCAAGCCTGACGGCTCCATTGTCCGCCTGCGGGATGTGAGTCGCACCGAACTGGGTACAGAAATTTATGATATCGGTGTGGCTGCCGACGGCAAGGCATCGGCCGGCATTGCCATCCGCCAGGCGCCGGGCGCCAACGCTTTGGATACGGCAGACGCAGTAAAGGCCAAAATGGAAGAGATGAGCCGCTTCTTTCCACCCGGGATGAAAGTTACCTATCCCAACGACTCCACCGTTTTCATCAAGGTGGCTATTGCCGAGGTCGTCAAAACTCTGGTGATCGCGGTGATACTGGTGTTTCTGGTCATGTGGCTTTTTCTGGGAAGCCTGCGTGCTACTTTCATTCCCACAATTGCCGTGCCGGTGGTCATTTTGGGCACCTTCGCCACGTTGTGGTTTTTCGGTTTTACCATCAACATGCTCACCATGTTCGCGATGGTTCTGGCCATCGGACTTCTGGTGGATGATGCGATAGTCGTGGTGGAAAACGTGGAAAGAATCATGCGCGATGAAAACCTTCCGCCCAAAGAGGCCACGGCCAAATCCATGGAGCAGATCACCAGCGCGCTTATCGGCATCGGACTTGTACTTTCGGCGGTTTTCGGGCCGATGGCCTTTTTCCCCGGCTCCACCGGCGGCATCTACCGCCAGTTTTCTATAACGATTATTTCAGCCATGCTTCTGTCCGTTTTGGTGGCGCTGATTTTAACGCCGGTGCTTTGCGCGTCACTACTCAAACCGATCAGGCCGGGCCAGGACCCCGCGGACAATACAATTTTTTTCCTGCGCCCTTTCTTTGCCTGGTTCAATAAAACATTCTTCAGGTTTCGCGAATGGTACGTGGGTGTGGTCGGCCATTCCCTGTTTCGTAAAAAACATTATTTGAGCGCTTTTTTTGTCGTTCTGGCGCTGATGGTGTTTTTATTCATGCGCATGCCGACAGCCTATCTGCCGGATGAAGACCAGGGAATACTGCTGGCTCAGGTGATGATGCCCACGGGCACGACGCTCGAGCAGACGGGCGAAACCGTTCGTCAGATTCAAAGCTATTTTAACGAAAATGAAAAAGAAGCGGTGGAAACGATAATGACCGTTACGGGTGTGGGATTTTCCGGCCGGTCACAAAATAACGGTATGGTATTTATCAGGCTGAAAGACTGGCATCTGCGGGACAAAAAACAGCTCAAGGCCAAAGCTATCGTACAAAGAGCCATGAAAGAGTTTTCCGGCATCCGCAACGCGACCGTGTATGTCTTTCAGCCGCCTCCCGTGTCGGAGCTGGGCATGTCCACGGGTTTTGATTTCCAGCTTCTCGACCAGGGTAATCTCGGTCATCAGGCTCTGATGGAAGGCCAGAATCAACTGCTGGGGATGGTGGAGCACGATCCCCGTGTAATCAAGGTGCGCCCCAACAGTCTGCCCGATGTTCCCGAGTACCGTATCGATGTGGACTGGGAAAAAGCGGGGGCTCTGGGCGTTCCCATAAGTTCCATCCACCGGACCATCTCGGCCGCTTTCGGCAGCGCCTATGTCAATGACTTCACGCATGGAGGACGTGTCAAAAAAGTTTTCCTGCAGGCAGACGCCCCTTATCGCATGCTGCCTAAAGACCTTGAAAAACTATACGCCCGTAACACACAGGAGAAAATGGTTCCGTTTTCTTCTTTCGCTTCCGGCCGCTGGATATCCGGGGCGCCGCGAAAAACCCGTTTCAACGGCTTTCCCGCCATCAATATCTGGGGCGAGCCGGCGCCCGGCAAGAGCTCGGGCGAGGCGATGAAGGCGATGGAAGAGGCTGTGCGCAAGCTTCCGGCGGGCTTCGGTTTCGACTGGAGCGGGCTTTCCTATCAGGAGAGAATGGCCGGCACACAGGCACCGTTGCTGTATGCCTTTTCCATTTTTGTCATCTTTTTATGCCTGGCGGCTCTTTATGAGAGCTGGACGGTACCCATTTCCATCCTGCTGGTCATCCCCCTGGGGGTTATCGGCGGCATTATCGCTTCGAGTACAAGGGGGCTGGCCAACGACGTCTATTTCCAGATCGGCCTGCTCACCACGCTCGGGTTGGGCACCAAAAACGCCATTTTGATTGTGCAGTTCGCCAGAAGTGGCCTGGAGAAGGGCTCAGGCATCATCGAGGCGACAATTGAGGGAGCCAGACTGAGATTCAGACCGATTCTGATGACGTCGCTGGCCTTCGGTTTCGGCGTGCTGCCTTTGGCTCTCACCACCGGGGCGAGTGCGGGCGCGCAAAACGCCATCGGTACCAGCGTGCTGGGGGGCATGGTCACGGCCACGGTTCTGGTCGTCATTTTCGCGCCTCTGTTTTATGTGATTGTTGAAATGCTTTTCGGCAGACAGCAACGGCAGCAGTCGCCATCGGACAGAAGTGGGGATAATTTCTTTGCCGGACTGAAAAACAGATTATTCGGCCGCCGGCAAAGTTAAAGGCCGGTGCGAAGCGAATATTTGCCAGAGGTTCAATGATATGAAAAAAATGATAATAGTGCCTTTCATCTGCGCGCTTTGTCTGGCCGCCTGCACCATGGCGCCGCGCTATGAAAGGCCAGTTCCCCCTGTGGATCCCCAATGGCCCGCCGGCGTTGCCTATGAAAAAGATTCACAAACCGGGGCGCCGCAGGCTGCTGAAATTCCCTGGCGGGATTTCATCGTTGATGAGCATCTGCGTGAAATCATCGCGCAAGCTTTACAAAATAACCGTGACCTGAAGATAGCCGCGCTCAACGTGGATCTGACCAAGGCCATGCATGGGATCAGCACAGCCAGCCTGCTGCCGGTACTCAACATTACAGGCGCCTGGTTTAAAGAACGGGTGCCGGCCGACCTGGCGCCCGCTGGAAGCGCCTACACAGCGGAAAAATTCAGCGTGAATCTGGGTATGAGTTCATGGGAGATTGATTTTTTCGGGCGCATCCGGAGCCTCAAGGATAGAGCGCTCGAAGAGTATCTGGCGACGATCGAGGCGAAGCGCGGTTTTCAGATCATGCTGATCTCCTATGTGGCGCAGGCTTATTTGGCCCTGGCCGCCGACAGGGAAGCTCTGGAGCTGGTTACGGCCACGCTGGAGGCCCAACAGGAATCATACCGCCTGATCCGCAAACGTTATGACGTCGGCATGGCCTCGGAAATAGATCTGCGCCGCATCCAGAGCCAGATGGAAACATCGCGCGGCGACGTGGCCCGCTATACACGCCAGGTGGCGCTGGATGAAAATGCTCTTCACCTGCTGGTCGGTTCGCCGGTGAAACAGGAGTTGCTGCCGCCCGGCCTGGACAGCGTAAGTCCGCCGCGTGAATTTTCCGCCGGCATCACTTCCGAAGTTCTGCTTGAGCGGCCCGATGTGCTGGCCGCCGAGCACCGTCTCAAGGCGGCTTACGCCAATATCGGCGCGGCGCGCGCCGCTTTTTTCCCGCGCATCAGCCTGACCACCTCGATCGGCACGGCCAGCGCCGAGCTTTCCGGCCTGTTCAAAAGCGGCTCCGGCGTATGGAATTTCGCGCCGCAGATTGTTTTGCCTGTTTTTGACGCCCGCACCTGGTTTGCCTACCGTGTGACGAAGGTGGAACGGGAAATATCCATCGCCCAGTATGAAAAGGCCGTCCAGGCCGCTTTCCGTGAGGTGGCCGACAATCTGGCGGTCAAAGGGACGATCGATGCTCAGATTGCGGCGCAGGAGGCTCTGGTGGAAGCGGTGGCGGAAACGTACCGGCTTGCCCGGTTGCGCTACGACAAGGGGTTCGACAGCTATCTTTCGGTTCTGGACGCACAGCGTTCATTCTACGGCGGCCAGCAGGCGCTGATTATGCTGCGCCTGGCCAGGGCGGATAATATCATCTCCTTGTACAAAGCGCTCGGCGGCGGGCTGGACGAGAATTCCCGGCAGTAAAAAATATTTATTCATTGTATAATCTTGCCGGCTCTTTTATCGGCAATCCCTGCCTGACCGGCGGAGCTCCTGTTGCAGCAGGAGTGGGGCTGAAGCCGCATGTTTATCTATTACGAGACGTTTCCTTTCTCGTATTGCGGGCACAGCTCTGACGAGCCCGGCTCGTAATTGCGGCAGGTTGTGGGTCTTGTTTCATGGATGGCGCAGCCGAAGCGTCCCGCGTCGAAGAAAAAAAACGGGCATCCGCGCAGCGGTGTGCCGCGATGAGCATTCACCAGATGGTCGCCCTGCCAGAGTCCCTGTTCATTTTTCAGTATATTCAGAATATCTTCCCGGTTTTCCGCCTTCCAGCGCCGTATATCATCTTCAGTCACATACGCTGAAAAATCCGCCAGACAGCAGCGCCCGCAGCGAAGACACTCTTTTTGTTGGTGATCTATGATATTCTTTCCTGTTTTAAATTCAGATTTCGTTAATTACAAAATTGATCGCCCATGCACTTTAAAGTGCGCAAAACAACATTTTGGGCTAACGTACATGATATACACGGATTTATCAACAGATACGGGCGTACACCATGAATAATCCGGTTTGTGTGTGAAAAGATTTATTTTAAAAAATGAAAATTGGTGAGGTGCGGATAAATCAGGAAGGACACAGTTCAATGAACTCTGCCCTTCCTGAAGTTCAATATTTTACAGTTATGTATATTTTTGTTTGCGGACGCCTGCGATACCCAGCAGACCCAGTCCCAGAAGCACGAAAATGCCGGGTTCAGGTGTCTGATGAGCGGGAGGCGGCGTGGAGGTTCCATAAAGAGAAACGTGTAAAAAGCTTCCCTGTTTGGGCCAAGGTACACCGAGTTTAATCGTTTCTCTTCCGTCCCAGCCCAGCTCGGTCAAATTATAAAAATACCAGGCATGGGTGTGGTCAAGATCATCGTTCGCCTTGCCGTCTTTGGCCAGAAGAAATGCAGTGCCACCGGCAAAATTACTTCCATCATAAGATATTACGGCAGTCTCATTGTCTCCGGCAAACACGGTTGTATAAGAACCGGCAAGCGAGTATCCTTTTGTTGACGGAGGCGTAGCTCTGTACAGTTCGGTTGCCGTGCCCATCAGGGGGAAAACGATTGCTTCGATCTGGGGCATAGCCGTCTGTTCACCGAAAGTAAGGGTAGGCGTGCTCAGATCAATAGTCAGAGCGTTGGCATTGGAAGCAATGCCGAACATCATCAGCGCGCAAAAGGCCAGCAGAATTGATGGATATTTTTTCATAATACACCTCACTTAATTTTGTTTTCGACTATCGAAGCAGCAAGTACTGTCCCCGGGGTCAAAACAATAATCATGAGTGAGTTTAATTATATGAAATACCGACAAAAATAATGAAAAGATCAAATCTGCGGGCAGTGTCCCGGCTTTGTTATTCATTCCTGTTGTGTAAAATATTTCGACATTAATTAAACCTTTTCAATTGTTGCTCAAGAATGTTTTGCTTAAAAGCCTTGAATGTTCTGGATTGTATTACGATTTTATCACCGGAACCGGTTTGTAAAAAATCCGACACGTAACAGTTACTTTGGTTTGTCACGGGGCTTGAAATTACATTTTTAAATACTGACGGCTGTATAAAAAACCATCAAAAATCTTTTGCCTCGGTGAAAACCGGAAGCCGGGCACCGTCTGCATGAAAACACTGAAACAATTCCTGATAATAAATTCCGGGTCAACCGGCATCAGACGGTTTTCAATCCCGGAATTATAAAAAGAGGTGCAATTTAATTTTTCACAAAGCGGCCGCTTGTCTTGGGAATGGATCAGGGAATCGGATAATAGCCCATCGCCGCTTCGAGGCGGCCGAGTTGACCACCGCCTTCCCATATCTGAATAATCTTGAAGTCACGCAGGTATTTTTCGACGTGATACTCTTTTGCATAACCGTAGGCGCCCATCAATTCCATGGCCCGGTTGCAGACCATCTCTGTGACGTCGCAGGCGTAAACTTTGGCTCCGCTCGCCTTGCCCATTAAAAAAGGATCACCCGGGTCACCGAATTCTTTGCCTCGGTCGAACATCGAGGCGACACTCAGATAGTAAGCGCGGGCGCTTTCGATCCCGATGGCCATATCCGCGATCATGGCGGCCTGAAGGGTATGCTCCCGGACAGCCTTCCCTTTGTAAAACCGGTTCTCCGTGTAATCAATAACTATCTCCAAAACGGCCTGGGCGTTTCCAATCGCAAACCCGGCGCTGCTGAGTCTGCCCCACGACAGGGCGGCGCGAAACAGTTTCCAGTCCTGTCCCGGTCCGGCCAGGCGGTATTCCTTCGGAACACGCACATTATCGAGGTAGACGTCCGCGTTCACATCGCTGTAGCGCATCCCCATTTTGTTTTCCGGCTTTCCGAAGCTCAGGCCGGGGGTCCCGTTGGGCACGTAAATTACGGCGACTCCTTCTTCGCCCAGAGAGGGATCCGTTGTGCACAGGATGCCGTAAACATCAGCGATGCCTGCGCCACCGGGCCAACGCTTCGAACCGTTGATTACCCATTCATCGCCGTCGAGCCTGGCCGTGGTTCGCAGGGACTTGCCGCGCTGAGTCGGGTCCTCGCCGTTGCAACCGCCCGACGGTTCAGTCAGGGCGAAGCACGCTGTATGGCGTTTGTCGGAGCAGAAAGGCGCCATCATCTTTTCGAGAACAATCTTGTTGCGTGCCCGCATCGCGGGACCGAACAACCATTCCGGGCAGGTCATTTCGGTTGCGATCCCGCTATCCCCGCGGGCGAGTTCCTCACAGACCGCAACGTACTCAACCGCCGATCCGATCTGTGTGCCGCCGTACTTCGGCGCCAGGCCATAACGTTGCATTCCCATCTTGACCAGTTTGTCGATCACCGCTTCGCACGCTTCCCGGCTCTCGTCGAGCTGGACCCTGGCCGGCATGATTTCTTTGTCCACAAAGTTACGTACACTGGTTAAAATCACTTTGTTCTCTTCGTTAATGAATGCCCCGTATCTTTTCATTGCCCGCTCCTTTCTGATAAAGCCTTTGCTTCACAACTCTCTTCAAAACAATAATGTATTTATTGAAGAGTGTTGTCCCAGACCGCAACTATCTGTTGCCAAAGCGTATTCATGCCACCGTTCGTTTTTTCAATTCTGCTGTGGCTTCCCTTTATAGTCCGCAAGCGATAAATAATCAAGTTTGAACCGTCATTTCAGTGTATAGCGGCATACGGTACATCCTGTGATGTTTCTCGATTTCCGTCATAATAAAGGCAGAACAATGTCTTTTCCGGTTGTGTATTTAATGATAAAGTAATTCCCGTCGATATACCTTACAGGCGCCTCGCGCAAACCAAATTAAATAAAGGAAGAAATTATGAAAATTACGACAAGCGAAATGTCCACCCTTCAGCCTGTAAGACAGGAGAAGAAACAAAAAGCCTCCCCGGGGGGATTTCAGGAAATTCTCAATGAAAAGATAGGGCAGACCTCGGCTGACGTCCAAAAGCCCGCCGTTGTCCCCCCCATGAGCAATATCGACAGCATCCGCTTCGACGCGGGAGCCGTACCGGACAGAAAACAAATACTTGCCGCAATGGATGGTTTTCTTGCGCTGCTGGAGACGTATCAGAAGCAAATGGGAGACCCGCTTGTCAGCTTGAAGGAAACGGCGGGAGTTGTCAGCCGGATGGAGCTCAAGGTGCGTGAGCTTCACGAAGTCTGGGAGGCGCTTCCCGACGGAGACGGTATCAAAGATCTGCTCAATCGCATGCTGGTGGCCTCGAGCGTGGAGGCGATCAAATTCAACCGCGGCGATTATCTGTGATTTTCCAGATTGCCTGTATAGAGCATATTATTTTTTGCGGCTCCCTCACCATACAGGATATTTTCTCTGATACCTTAAAAGAAAATGGAAAAAACGACTGATACCGGCCGGATGTGCGTTGTGCCGGCTGCTCCGGGAGCACGATGGCACTCATATGCACCCTGCAGGGGGCGTCCATGATCAAAATATCATTGAAAATATTTGAAGTAGGGGCTAGAAGTGAACGGTGGACGTAGCGGTGGCGCATAAACTACGTTCGCGCAGTAAAAATAACACATGAAAGAAGGATAATCATGCCTGTTGAAATCAAGCTGGAAGACAACGTGGCCATCGTCACGCTGGACGAGGGGGAAAACCGTTTAAACCTGGATTTTCTGACAAAATTTTTGGAAGCGCTTGATCATGTGGAAAAGCACACGAATGCTAACGTGCTGGTGGTGCGCAGTGCGCACGAGAAGATTTTCAGTAACGGAATAGACCTGGAATGGCTGATGCCGATCATGCAGAAAAATGACCGGGAAACCGCCGCAAAATTTATCGAAACCATGATGGCGCTTTTCAGAAGGATCGCCCTTTATCCCATGATCACAATTGCCGCAATAACGGGTCATGCTTTTGCCGGCGGTGCGATCATGTGCTGCTACTTTGATTTCCGTTTTATGCGCTCGGACCGCGGTTTCATCTGTTTTCCGGAAGTCGATCTGGGCATTCCTTTTCTGCCCGGGATGATGACTGCGATGAAAAAGGCCATCCCGCGATACAAGCTCGATGAAATGGTGCTCACCGGAAAAAGAGTCACCGCGCAGGAATGCCTGGAGCATCGGATCATAATCGGTGCCGGCCACATTGATCAGTTAATGGACGACGTTATGGGCTTTGCCAGACTTCAAAATAAAAGGCGTCCGGTCGTCGAGCTGATCAAAGCGGAAATGAACAAGGAGATCATTCACGCGATCGACTATGAGGACAAACCGATCATCGAGTCGGGACGGTTTTATGTCTGATCCCCGCTTAAGGGGGTTGCGCCTTAATTCCACGTAGCCTGCCCAGGCGGGTCTGTATTCTCTTCAAGTTTTGGCCCGGCGAGGTGGGGCTGTTTAATTGCACTTGAATAAAGGGGTAATTTATATTAAAATAACATCATTCAAAGTCGATAATTGCCGCCGGGCTGATAACATTTTTTTCTGAAGGATGTTTTGATGAATAAAAGCGCTCTGAGCAAACGATTCAATCGCCTGTCTTTTTTTGCCGCCGTTATTCCTGTGGTCATCATTGCTTTCATGTTTTATCAGTCCGTGGAAAGCCCGGGGCTGGAAAGGCTTGTCGTGCCTGTGCTGGGATACGTCCTGTTTTTATGCTGCCTGGTTATCATTGTATATATTTTCAATCAAAAAAATAGCAGTATCGCCCTGAAACTCGAAAACATGAGCCATGAGTCCCAAAGACGCAATATGGAGCTCAACACCCTTCGGGAAATATCGGAAATTATCCTCGACGATATTTCCGCCGATGATCTGTTGACGCTGATTCTGGATAAGGCCATGCAGGTGATCGGCGTTCGCAACGGCTCTATTTTTCTGGTGGACACGGCGGAGCCGGATGGGCTGCGCCTGATTTCCTCAAAGCCGCCGCTGGCCCCCCCGAAAGAGAACGCAGGCGGAGGGCCGCAACGCTATCTGTTTGTGAAAAGCGTGATCGAAAGCGGCAAGGCCATGCGCATTCAGAACATTGAAAATGACCCGCGGACCATGAGATCCAACGACCCGAAATACAGTTCTCCCTCATTTATCAGCCTGCCGGTGTACAAAAACAAGCAGGTTGTCGCCGTTATGAATCTGGCCAACAAGGAGGGGGAGGGGATTTTTACGGAGCATGATGAGCGCGTCCTGACGATCATGCTCGGGTCCATCAGCGTGGGCATTGAAAATATCAGCCTTCGCAATATTCTGGAAAAACATCAGGAAGACATCAAAACCATCAACTCCCGGACGAAAAATTAAAAACCACTCAAATGTTTTCGCTGCGTGCTGAGCGCACCCGGATGGAATTGGCGTGCGCGTCGAGCCCTTCCATGCGGGCGAAGCGCCCGGTGGGGCCGGACAGCCGGTTGAAGGCGTCTTGCGAAAAAGACAAGACGCTCATCCTTTTGTAAAAGTCGTAAACACCCAGAGGCGATGAAAACCGCGCCGTTCCTTCCGTCGGCAAAATATGGTTGGCGCCGGCTGTGTAGTCTCCCAGTGCTTCGGGAGTGTAGGACCCTAAAAATACCGAGCCGGCGCTGCGCACCTGTTCGAGCCAGAAGGATGGATTTTCCACCATCAGCTCCAGGTGCTCCGGCGCGAACAGGTTGGCCAGCTCCACGGCCTGTCCGATGTCGTCAGTGATGATGATCGCCCCGTACTGAGATAAAGATGCCTCAATGATGTTTTTTTTGGCAAGCGTCTGCATCTGTTTTTTGACCTCGTCCGCCGTGCGCGCAGCCAGCTGAGCAGACGCAGTGAATAAAACGGCGGCCGCCATTTCGTCATGCTCGGCCTGCGCCAGCAGATCGGCGGCGGCGAAAGCAGGGTCGGCTGATTCATCCGCGATAATCGCCACCTCGCTGGGGCCGGCGATCATGTCGATGGCGACCTGGCCGAACACCAGTTTTTTTGCCGCGGCGACGTAGGCGTTGCCTGGTCCTGCGATGATGTCCACGCGGGGAACTGTTTGCGTGCCGTAGGCCATTGCCGCCACAGCCTGTGCGCCGCCGATCTTGAAGATGCGATCCACACCGGCGATTTGTGCGGCGGCGGCAATCAGCGGGTTGAGGCGCCCGTCTTTGGCGGGACTGGCAAGAATTATTTCTTTAACCCCCGCGATGCGGGCCGGGACGGCCGCCATCAGCAGTGTGGAGGGATAAGATGCCTTGCCGCCGGGAGCGTAAATGCCTGCCCGCTCAAGAGGTATAATTTTTTGTCCCAGCACGACGCCGTTTTCTTCATCGAGGATATAGCCGGCCGCGACCTGATGCCGGTGATATTTTTCAATCCGCAGGGCGGCCAGTTTGAGAACCTCCCTGTCTGCGGCAGGCACTGTCGAGGCTGCCTCTTTTATTTCCGCCTTTGTCGCCTCAACGGCAGCCGCGTTCACCTCGCAGCCGTCGAATTTTTTTGTATAATCAAAAAGAGCCTCATCCCCTTTGAGGCGGACATCCTGGATGATCTGCGCTACACGACCCAGAAGCTCCGGCGTAAACGCTGTGCCCCGTCCGCGCAGTTTTCGGAAAAATTCCCTGAATTCCCGTGCATCGGCCCGAATGATTCTCATCTCGTCACTTTACCCTTCGTATGTCCGCGCCGAGTGCGGAAAATTTTTTCTCGATGCTTTCATAACCGCGGTCCAGATGGTAGATACGTGATATCTCCGTGGTTCCCTGGGCGACCAGCCCCGCCAGAATCAGACAGGCGGAGGCGCGCAGATCCGTGGCCATTGTCTGGGCTCCGTACAGCGTCGGGACGCCGCGCACAATGGCGCTGCCTCCCTGGATAACGATATCCGCTCCCATGCGCATCAGTTCGCTGACATGCATGAAACGGTTTTCGAAAACTGTTTCCGCAATTACGGAAAGACCGCTGCCAATCGACATGTAGGCCATAATCTGCGCCTGCAGGTCAGTAGGAAAACCGGGGTAGGGCAGGGTTTTCACATCCACGCTGTGGATTTTGCAGCCGGCCGATACCTTGAGGCCCTTCTCAACGGGCGTGATGGTCATGCCTGTATCCCGTAATTTGTTGATCAGCGCATCGAGGTGCTGCGGATCGCATCCCAGAAGATTGATTTCACCTTGCGTCATGCCTGCGGCAATCATAAACGTGCCTGCTTCGATACGGTCGGGTATAATGGCGGCTTCCACCGCACCGAGCGACGTTACGCCGGTGATGGTAATGACATCGGTTCCCGCACCGCTGATTTTGGCCCCCATTCCCTTGAGGACATCCGCCAGGTTGACGATTTCCGGCTCGCGCGCCGCGTTGTGTAAAACAGTGGTTCCTTCAGCCAAAGTAGCAGCCATCATGATATTTTCCGTGCCCGTCACCGTCGGCAGGTCAAAATAAATATCAGCTCCCTTGAGCTTGTCCGCTTTGGCCTCTATATATCCGCTGTGCAGCTCGACACTGGCCCCCATATCCTGAAGGGCCTTGATATGGAGATTGACAGGACGCGCGCCGATGGCGCATCCGCCGGGAAGTGACACGCGGGCCTGCCCCATGCGCGCCACCAGAGGCCCCAAAACGAGAATGGAGGCCCGCATGGTCTTGACCAGGTCATAGGGGGCGACGCAGTCCGTGATCTTCTCACCGCTCAATTCCACGGTGCCTTCGCCTTCGATCTGCATGCCCATGTTCCTTAAAAGCTTGTAGATGGTTTTGATGTCGACCAGGTCGGGAATGTTGGAAAAAGTGCAGGTTTTCTCCGTCAGAAGCGCTGCCGTCAGAACCGGCAGGGCCGCGTTTTTCGCGCCGCTGACCTGAACATCTCCATATAGCGGCCTGCCGCCGCTGATAACGATTTTATCCAACTGTCATTCTCTCCTTCCTCTGATTACGCGGGGCAGCCCGGCGTAATCGGCGCGAACGGCAATGTCCCTGTAGGAATCGTTGTGCACCATCATGAGTGAGTGTATCATTTCGTGTTGTTTAGCTCCGATTTCCAGCAAAAGCCAGCCTTTTTCCCGAAGGCGGCCATGCGCCTGATATATCAGTTTTTCATAAAACTCCAGGCCTGTTTCACCGGCCCAAAGCGCGAGACGTGGTTCGAAATCTTTCACGCCGGACGCGAGGGTGTCATATTCCGCAGCCCCGATATAGGGCGGATTGGAAGTAATCAGGTCGAAAGTACCGGACACATTTTCGAACAAATCACCGAGTATGAAACTGACACGGTCTTCCAGACCGAAGGTGCGGGCGTTGCTTTTTGCCACCTCCAGCGCGGCGGCCGAAACATCCGTGGCGGTGACGCGGGCGTCCGGGATTTCCCGGGCCAGAGCCAGGGCGATGGCGCCGCTTCCCGTACCGATATCCAGAATTTGCGGCCGACTGCAGCCGGCCGACCGGCAGACGCCGATCGCCTCTTCCACGATAATTTCCGTATCCGGGCGGGGGATCAGGACATCGCGGTTCACCTCCAGCGTAAAAGACCAGAACTCTTTCCGGCCGGTGATGTAGGCGACCGGTTCGAAACTGAGCCGGCGGACGATCAGCTTATCGAAAGCGCCAAGCTGATCCCGGGTCATTTGCTCTTCGTAATTTTTAAACAGTTGCGTGCGGTCACAGTTCAAGAAAAAGGACAGCAAAACCTCCGCGTCCAGCCGCGCCGAGTCGATTCCCGCAGCCTCCAGCCTCTGCGTCGTGCGCCGTATTATTTCCCGGATGGTCATGTTTTTACTTGGCTTTTCCGGAAGCATCAGACCTTTTTTATACGCTCGCCGAAGATGGCGCGGCCCACGCGGACAATGGTTGCCCCCTCTTCGATGGCGATTTCGAAATCATCCGTCATTCCCATCGAGAGTTCGTCCATGGATATGCCGGGGATCGCGGCTTTTCTGATTTCGTCGCGCAGGTTTCTCAGGGCGACAAAATAAGGGCGCGAGTCTTCCGGGTTGTCCGGATAAGGGGGCATGGTCATCAGTCCTTGCAGTTTCAGGCCGGGCAGTGTCGAGATCAGACGGGCCAGTCCGGTCGCTTGTTGCGGCGCGATACCGCTTTTGGACGCCTCCCCGCTCACATTGACTTCGATCAGGACATTGAGACGACGGTCATTTTGCAAGGCTCTTTTGTTGAGTTCCTGCGCCAGCTCCGCCCGGTCCACGGAATGAACCCAGTCAAACAGATTGACGACGTATTTGACCTTGTTCGTCTGCAGATGACCGATCATGTGCCATTGGGTTGCACGGCCGATGGACGGTATTTTCTCGCGCGCCTCCTGAACGTAATTTTCACCCAGCAGTGTGATACCCGCCTCCAGAGCCATGCGGATACGCTCAGGCTCGACGGTCTTGCTCACCGCCATGAGGCGGATACTTTCCGGGTCGCTGCCCGCCCGCGCCGCGGCACGCGCGATTCTTTCATTTATGACGGCGATATTTGCTGCGATTGTTGTCGACATTATTTCACCCGTGACGAGTTTGTGAAAAAATTCATTCTGTGTCTTGCCTGTGTCTCCCGCCTTTTGAATTCAGGCTTCTTTTGTCGGCATCCGGCCCCATGGTCACTCGTCGCTTGGCCACCAATTACCCGTAGCGAAGCACCTTCAAATTCTTGAGCTCGTCGAGCACGCCGGCCAGCGGCAGGCCGATGACGTTGGTGTAAGAGCCGCTGATCGAGCGGATGAAAGCCGCTCCTTTTCCCTGAGCCGCGTAGCCGCCTGCTTTGTCGTAAGGTTCTTTCGTGTTGATATACCAGTCAATTTCTTCAAGATCCATTTTTTTAAAGCGCACGCAGCTGCGGGCGACCTTCGTTTTGGAGATTCCCGCGTCCGTGCTCGACAGGGTGAAGCCGGTGAAGACAGTATGAAAGCGGTTGCTGAGTTTTTGCAACATTTCCCGCGCCTGTTTTTTACTTTCGGGTTTGCCCAGAATCATATCATCGATGACCACAATCGTGTCCGCTCCCAAAACCAGAGCATCAGGATGCCGAATCGCTACTGCGCGGGCCTTTTCACGCGACAGCCGGCGCACATGCTCCTGCGGGGTTTCCTTTTTAAAGCCAGCCTCGTTCACGTTTGCAGGAATAACACGGAAGGTCAATCCCGCAGTTTTTAAAAGCTCTTCACGCCTGGGCGATGCGGAGGCCAGAATCAGGGGAAGGGATAAAGTTATCGGCATATTGCATAAATTCCGTAAAAATGTCGGGCTTTTTTATTCCAGATAAAATATAGTCTGTCAATGGAAATTGCCCCTGCAGCATGGCGGCGCCGGGCGTAAAGGGCGGCCCGCAACTGGAAGAGCAGGCGGTTGGGAAGGTTGGAGGATCGACGGGCGTTGATGAAAAAAACACTTATGGTTATTGTAGTGGTGTTTCTTGCGGCGGCATTGCTTTGGGGTACGGCCGCCGCCGCGGAAAAAATTATTCAGCTGAAGGTTCCCGGCTGTTTTACCTGAGGAGCCGAGCGCAGGATAGGGGCTGTCCTGAAAAAAATCGACGGTGTCAAAAAATATCAGACACGGCGGCCGGATATACTGATGATCGCTTTTGATGACGAAAAGACCAATCTCGTGGAAATCACCGGCGCATTGGGCGCGGGTAATTTTGTCGTCAGGGGCAGGCCTGTTTATCTGCAGAAATTCCCTGCGGATCATCACAGCAGATGAGTTTTTCCGCCGGACTCGAGCATGTCCACAATCTTTTTCACGTCCTGCGAGCGTCCCTTTTTGCAGATAAGCAGGGCGTCTTTTGTGTCCACCACAATCACATCTTTCATACCGATAAGCGCGACCAGTTTTTGCGGACTGTAGATAAGCGTATTTTTTGTGTCCTCAAAAACAGCCTGAGATGATGCGGGGACGGCGTTGCCGTTTTCGTCTTTGGCGGAGATTTCCCAAAGAGTGTCCCAGCTTCCGAGGTCACTCCAGCCGAATTCAGCCGGGATCATCAAAACCTTTTTTGATTTTTCCATGATGCCGTAATCAATGGAAATTGAAGAAAGGTTTTTGTAAACACTGCGAATAGTCGAAGCTTCATTTTTTTTGCCCAGAGAGGCTTTGATGGCCGCGAGCCCCGCGTGCAGTGCGGGCATAAATTCTTTGATTTCCCCGAGGATCACCGACGCTTTCCAGACAAACATGCCGCTGTTCCAGAAAAAATTTCCTTTTTCCAGAAATGATCTGGCCTGCCGCAGGCCCGGCTTTTCACGAAAAGATTTAACGCGCAAAAGCGTCATGCCCGCTGTGCGCCCGGCGGCCGGACCGCCTTCCATGTAGCCGAACCCTGTGTGCGGCTGGTCCGGTTTAAGGCCTATGGTGACAAGGGCGTTTTCTTTTTGGGCCGCGGCCGCCGCCGCGGCAATGACTTCCCGGTAGAGCGCGGGATTGCCTATACCGTGGTCGGAAGGCAGCACGGCCATCACCGCGTCTTTGGTTTTGTTTTGAATATAAACCGCCGCATATCCGATACAGGCGGCTGTGTTTCTCCCCTCCGGTTCAATGAGAATGTTTCCGGCAGGAATCTCCGGCAGCTGCCGCATCAGCTCGCGCGCGTGTTTACGGCCCGTGACGATCACAATGTTCCGGGCGGGGATAAGCGGCCTGATGCGGTCAACCGTTTCCTGGATGATAGTTCTGTCTGAAGCGATGTCGAGCAGATGTTTCGGTTTTTTGTCTCGGCTGCGCGGCCAGAAGCGTGCACCGCGGCCGCCGGCCATGATGACTGCGTACATAATATATCCTCCGGGCAACTAGATGGCTGCCTGTGTTTCACGGATTTATCAGGTATCCGGCAATCTTATCCTGGATGATTTTCGAGGCCATGTTGTTTCCCGTCACGCCTGAAAATACGCCCACGGAGGTCAGCTCACGGTCGATATATTCGACACGGATTTTGACTTTTTCATCGGAGATGACCGCTTTGATCACGCCGGTGGAGATTTTGCGCTCCTTTTCAATATCTTCGCCTTTCAGGTCGGCCACCGCTTTGAGGCAGGCCTGCCAGACAGGTTCAATATCAGCTTTGTACTGCGTGGTCAGATAGCCGTCCTGGTATATAAACTTGCCGGAGTGGAATCCCATGACCTTGCCGTTGATAACCATGGCGGAGTTGCATCCGGAAAGCGCAACGATCAGAATTGCGAACACAGCTGTTTTTATTTTCATTACTTGCCTCCCTGTTGACGTATGTGGACGCTTTATAAAACAAGGCTTCCCGTCTGTCAATATTCAGACGGCAAGGCGGTAGAAAATTGCAGACACCGCGGCCCACAGCAGAATCACCGCCGTTAACAGCATGCAGCCATAGGCCAGAATTTTACTCCAGGCGCTTTCAAGCCTCTGATCATTGTAGCCTGTGGCGTAGGCGATAAGCACCCCGGTAAGCAGGCCGCCGCCGTGTGCCCAGTTGTTGATGCCGCTGAAGATGAAACCGAAGACGGCCAGGCCGATGACCCATACCATGGCCTGCTTGAAAATGGCTTCCCCGTAATACCCGCCGCGGCTCTTTCCGAAATAAATGATCGCGCCGATCAGGCCGCATACGGAGGCGGAAGCGCCGATGGTCAGGGGGACGCCCGCCGCCACGGAAACGGCAAAGCCGGCAATGCCCGACAGAATGTAGAGATTCATGAAGCGGTGAAGACCGAATTCACGCAGTACAAAGGGGGCAAGCTGATGCAGGGCCAGCATGTTGAAAACGATGTGCAGTATGCCGCCGTGCAGAAACGAAGCCGAGACAATGCTCCAGTACCTGTGAAGCTGAAAAACGGGTATAGTACCGCTTGC
The DNA here is from genome assembly GCA_012522275.1 of Smithella sp. Classification (GTDB taxonomy): domain Bacteria; phylum Desulfobacterota; class Syntrophia; order Syntrophales; family Smithellaceae; genus UBA8904. The sequence goes on along the minus strand of JAAYKU010000038.1, from coordinate 11,539 downwards.
CCCGAGAAGCAAAAGGCTTTGATTAGACGGGGATAAAAAACTCAGAGGGCCTCCTGCGCGGAAGATGCCTGCCGGATCCAGAAGCAGAGAAAGCGCGAAAAAGGCGATGTTGATATACAAGATGGTGCTCACCGGGTTGAACATAAACAGCAGGCTGCGGATTTTACCCGTCGTGTTGTGCATGCCCGGGCGGACAAGCCCGCAGTAGGGGCAGATCTCCTCGTCGAGGCTGATCAGCTTACGGCAGTTAGGGCATAAAATGGAGTTTCTTTTTGTTTTCATTGTCCGTTCCGGAAAAGTCGGTGCGCCGCGCCCGCGATGCTCTTTGCCGTGGCATGAGTGTTGAATTCTACCCCGGCGGCCGGCGCTTTGACGGCCCATTTAACAACTAAAAACCGTGTTGTAAAGAAAAATGCGTCCGGCGGGTTGACAAGAAAAGCTCAATGCAGGATATTGCGTGTCATAACAGAGGCGTACATGACGATGAAAGAGACATTAACTTTGGAAATTCAGACGATTGCTTTCGGCGGCCATGGCGTGGCCCGCACCGGCGGTCTGGTTGTTTTTGTTCCGTTTACGGCTCCAGGCGACATTGCAAAAATCGAAATCACCGCACGCAAAAAAAAGTATGCCCGCGGCCGTCTTCTGGAAATTGTCGAGCCGTCGCGCCACAGGACACAGCCTGTGTGTCGCTATTACGGACAATGCGGCGGCTGCGCTTATCAGCACATTGATTACGAATCTCAGCTCAAGATCAAGCAGGCACAGGTCCGGGAAACTTTTGCCAGAATCGGCGGGGTATCGACCGTGGAGGTGCGCGAGGTGATCGGCTCGCCTGCAGCTTACGCCTACCGGGGCAAGGCGAGGCTTCATGCCGTTTGTACGGGCGGGGAGGCCAAGCTGGGCTTTATGGATGTTTCCGGCGGTGAAGTTACAGATATTGGACGCTGCGAGATTGTGGATGAGTCCATCAATGAACAGATAGGGCTGGCCAAAAGCATAGACGGTGGGTCTGGTCTGCCGGATGACCTGATTTTCTGGTCTCAACCTTCCGGCCGATCAGATGATCTGATTTCCCGCTTTGTGCAGGGGAAAGAGTTCTCTGTTCCGCGCGACGGTTTTTTCCAGGCCAATTTGTATCTGACGGACCGTCTGGTGGACGAGGCGGGGGTTGTGCTCCGGCAGAAGGAAAGAGGGACAGTCATGGATGCCTGCTGCGGAGCGGGGTTGTTTTCGGTTCTTCTGGCATCCGCCTGCCGACGGATGATCGGGGTGGAAATCAACGAAAAATCCATAGCCTGCGCCCGGGCCAATGCCGAACGCCACGAGATTTCCAATGCTGATTTTATCTGCGGGGATCTCGGCAGCGTCGTCAAAAGCCACGATCACCGCAAGGACCCGATCGATCTGATCATTGTGGACCCTCCGCGTACCGGCTTGTCTGCCGCGGCCCTTGAGGCTCTGGGCGGGGCGGGCATACCGGATATTGTGTATATTTCCTGCAACCCGGCAACGCAGGCGCGGGATGTCCACCTCCTGGGAGAGAAAGGCTACGTTTTGGCAAGTTTGCAGCCCCTGGACATGTTTCCTCAAACGCAACACATTGAAGTGATCGCCCTGCTGAGGAAATGATTATCCGCTGTCAGGAAAAGGAGTTGTTGCAGTTGGCTGTTGTGGTCTTTCGCAAATTTTGTCTGCGGACATAATTTTGGTTGACAAGCGTCGGATAAAAGTATAGGCAAGCTGCCTGGATTTTAAGTGCCGTTTCAGTTTATCGCTTTGTGATAAGTATAATGAGCACCGCTGATTTCAGTTTCCTGTTTCTTATCCCTTTGCGCTCGAAAAAATTATCTGTTAGTCTGTGTTCACACACTGTGGTGGCCCATAATGCTTCAACCATTGGCGTTTGTTCATACCCACCCGGAGCCTCATTTTGAGATGGTGTCTGATGAATAGGAATAAGGATTCTTACAAGATGTTTGAAGAGATGCGGCTTGCCGAAGCCGGCCCGTCCGCCCCCCAGACCGTGCGCGGCACGGAAACGCCCGATCCGACAGGCGACCGCGACGACAATCTGTCTTACGGCACGGAGACGATTCTGCTTGTTGACGATGAAAAGTTTATCATCGACGTAGCCCGCGACATGCTTGAATTTTTGGGTTATCAGGTGATTATTGCGCTCAGCGGCCGGGAGGCGATTGACATTTATGAGCAGAAAAAAGAGCAGATCGATCTCGTGATTCAGGATATGGTCATGCCGGTCATAGACGGCGCCGCCGTTTTTGCCGCCCTGAAGCAAATGAATCCGTATGTCAAGGTCATCCTGGCCAGCGGCTATGTATATAATGAGAAAATAAGCACTGTGATGGAACAAGGCTGCCGGGCGTTCATGCCTAAACCGTTCAGGCTGGAGGACTTGTCCGCCAAAGTCAGGGAAGTTCTCGATTCTCCGTAATACCCCACACGAAAAAATGATGGCTTTCCCGGGAAAATATTGCTATTTTCCCGGGTCATGCAAATAAGTACGTTCTATTTCAGGGGAGGATAAAATGGCATCAAAAAGCAGGGAAGTCAGGCTGGAGCAGCGCCGCGTATTGGAGCAGAAGTTGGAATTGAGAATTAAAAAGCTTGAGGAATCCGGGGCGGCTAAAGAGAAAGTAGCCAAAGATGCGATGGTGAAGAACCTCAATGCACAGATAAAAGAAACGAATCTGCGCATCGCCGCTATCGATAAGAATGTGACTCATATTGAGGCCCTCAAACAGGCGAAAGAGCAGAAATTGGTAGAAAAAGAGGCGGCGAAAAAAGAACCCAAAAAGAAAAAGACAAAGGAGGCGGCAGAAGAGAAAGAGCCTAAAAAGAAAAAGGCTGCACCGGCCGGTGCAGCGCCGCAAAAAAAAGCCGCAAAAAAATAGGGAAATGGCGCACTTGAACATTGTACTGGGAAAAAGGGCAAACTGTAAAACACAGTTTGTCCTTTCTTTGTACGCAGGTGCCTGCCTGAAAAAAAGCAAATCATTGCATTTCTTGTCAACCACAGACTCGGTAGATGAGTATCGTCGAGATGCGGCATTTACCTTTTGAGGTCAAAAAACAATATCGAGTCATTAGATTTCAAAATGATCGGTTCCCCGTATTGTGATTCGATTATTACTCCGGCAATTAAATATATAAATACTTTCTGTATGTCCTCCGCTGGCGGAGGTGGCCCGCTTTAGCGGGCCGGAGGTGGAAGAAAACAGGTTGTAAAATTGCGTGATTCCTCCCCCTGGCCCCCTCCAAAGGGGGACATTCAAAAAGGCGGAATATTTGCCTCTTTAATTGCCGGAGGAATAATATCAATCTGTTCGTAATATAACACGCGCTTCTGCAGCAGGCTTTTGAATCCCTCCTGTTGTTTATACGGCCATTAATAGTTCTTTCGAAAAAGTAGAAATATGACAAGTGGAGACAGCTTCGTAAAAAGCTCCGTCGGCAAGGTGCGTAAATGAGAAACAGGTTATGGGAAACGGGTAATTGGTAATGGGTTACTGAGCAAATGTGGCCGTTACTCTCTTTATGACCGATACCCTCTTGCTCGCACCCCGGCGTGACGCAGCATCCGGACTTTTTACCGACTCAGCACTGATTACATAATTGTATCTGCCTTTATCAAAAGTACAAAGAAATCAGACATGTTTAAAAAGGATTTTGAGAAAGGGCAAAGTGGTGTTAATACGGGCACGTTAAGAGATTACGAAATATAAAAAGGAGGATATATTTATGAATGATTTTGGTTCATCCAAGGTGATGACCGCAAAGGAGGCCGTCAGCCGTTTTGTGCACGACGGCAATACCGTTATCACCGGAAACTACACGGAATCTCTCCCGCTTAGTCTGATTTTCGAGGTCATCCGTCAGGGGAGAAAGGGGCTTACCTGGTACAGCCAATCCGGTGCGGCGGATGTTGAATTCATGATTGCCAGCGGTGGAGTGGAAAAATTGTGCACTGCCTTTGTGCATAAATGGGGGGGCAGAGGCGCCGGCAGTATGGTGGAGAGATACCAGAGGGCCGGTAAGCTCCAGGTCGAAGACTACAGTAATTTTACGTATAATGCGCGGCTGGCTGCCGGAGCCCAAGGCTATTCCTTTATGCCCGTTTTACCGGCCATCATGGATTCCGATGTTTTTAAGATAAGAGACTACATGGGCGAAAACAAATTCGGCGTCGTGCGCTGTCCCTTTACGGGAAGGGAAATTCCCGTGGTCCCGGCCGCCAATCCCGATGTTTGTCTTTTGCATGTGCAAAGGGCGGACAAGCACGGAAACGCCCAGCACTGGGGAGGTCTCGGATCCACGGTACATGCCTGCCTGGCCAGCAAAACGATCATTGTCAGTTGCGAGGAGCTCGTCGATTTCGATATCATCAAATCCAGCCCTCATCATACCATCGTGCCGGGCTTCCGTGTCAGCGCGGTGATTGAAGAACCTTATGGGTGTCACCCTTCTGAGCTGCCCGGTTATAGAAATCCGGACACGGTAATGCTGCGGGTTATTGAGGGGGCATTTTCCTCTGAAGAGGGGCTTCGTTCGATGTTTGATGAATGGATCTATGGTCTGCCGGATCGCGCGTCCTACATCAAGCATTACATAGATGTCTTTGGTGTAGAGACGTTGCACCGTTTTCAGGCCAAATCATACTATTCCGCTCCGGCAAATTATGGAGTGGCCTTCGAGTCCGGCTGGGATACCTATGGAAAGTCCATACATTTGGGTGTGGATATGGCCGGCCTGGAGCAATTGATTGTTGAGAAAGGAGACCTTGTCGATGTTAAGTAAGCAAATCACGAAAGAAGAGTTACTGATTGTTACCGCGGCCCGGCAGATTAAAAACGGTGATGTAGTTGTTTTGGGCATCGGCATGCCCATTCTCGCCGGAGCGGTGGCCAAAAATACGCACGCCCCGGAAGCAGTTTTGCTGATGGAGTCCGGCATAGTCGATTTCGAACCGCGCACTTTGCCCACCAACGTTGCCGATGCGACCGCCACGCGGGGATACGGCTATGCCATTGATCTGTTCAGTGTCTTTACCACTATTGCGTATGCCGGATACCTTGATAAGGCCTTTCTGGGTGTCGGCCAGATCGACAAGTACGGTAATATCAATACGTCCTTTCTGGGGATACCTCCCGAGGCGCAGCGTGTTACAGCGGCCGGCGGGGCTCCGGAATTTTATGCCTACGCCAAAAAAACCATATTGACGATGAAAGGCCGGGGATTTGTCGAAAAATTGCCCTACATGACTTCACCCGGGTATTTGGGAGGGGGCGATGAACGTGATAAATCCGGCCGCTACACGCCCGGGTCGGGACCCGACATACTGATCACGCCGAAGGGGATTTTCAAATTTGATCCCCAGACAAAAGAAATGTATCTCGATGCCCTTTTCCCCGGAGTTAACCTCGATGAGGTCCGTGCCGATATCCCCTGGGAGTTGAAAGTTGCCGACCCGCTCGGATCGTTTCCGGTTCCTAAAGACGAAGAAATTGTTTTTTTGCGTCAGCTGTCCCCGATAAGTCCTTTCAAAAATGCTACGGCCAGGAAGCTGGCGATGGAGCATATTAAGAGGCAGATGGAAGAAAAAGCGGCCGCCCGATGAGGATTCGGCGTCAGCGTAAGCCTTCGTTACAGACCGGAACACCGGCCAGAGATATGTTTTGGTGAAATGAAAAAAGGCAGACCGTTAAGACGGTCTGCCTTTTATATTTTGGCGTCCCCACGGGGAGTCGAACCCCGGTTACAGGCGTGAAAGGCCCGTGTCCTAGGCCTCTAGACGATGGGGACGTCTCGGACCTGCAATTCAAGCAAGTTGCGCCTTATATATTTTTAAATCCGGAAAGTCAAGCCGTCGTCTCAATATTTTTTAAATCATTATTTTCAAAAGATATGATGGTGCGGCAGCTGGAGAAATCATTTGAATTCAGTCCCTGTGACGGCAGTGTTTGCCCTGAGGGCGCTGATGTGAGACAATGCCCATAAGGCAAATACACAAGGCACGGAGGTCATCTATGAACATCTATGAATTTCGAAAAAGGGAAAATGATGTGGACGAAATATTCATCAGCCGCTGGTCGCCGCGCGCCATGTCCGGTGAGGCGCTGGACGAGACGACCCTCAAAACATTGTTGGAGGCCGCCCGCTGGGCACCCTCGTCCAATAATAACCAGCCCTGGCGGTTTATTTACGCCAGGCGCGATACGCCCCACTGGGAAAAACTCTTCTCTCTCCTGGACGAGGGAAATCAAAACTGGGCGAAAAACGCAGCCGTGTTGATAGTCGTCGTTTCCAAAACTACGTTTGACTCGGGAAGACCATCCCGCACACATTCCTTTGATACGGGCGCCGCCTGGGCAAGCCTTGCCCTGCAGGGCTCGATGAAAAAACTGGTTGTGCATGGCATGCAGGGCTTCAGCTACGAGAGAGCGCAAAAAGAGCTGCATGTGCCGGAAGGCTACGCCGTGGAAGCGATGATTGCCGTAGGCAAGCCCGGTAAAAAAGAAAACCTGCCCGATTATCAGCAGGAACGTGAATTTCCTTCGTCACGAAAAAGCATCTCCGAAATTGCCATGGAAGGATTTTTCAGGAAAGAGGATAAAGGTTAGGAGATTGGAATGTATAAGCCGGATGGTGGTTGTGATAATCCAAAACTGACCCACCCTGCAACGAACTCTGGTAAATAGGTTTCTTTGGGAAGAAGCCGTCAACATCGTCATGTTGGTGAAAACCGGCATTCAGAACACGCTGAAAATACCGGATTCCCCCGTGTCAAGCACCAAGCGGGCTCAAAGTCGCGCCCGGTTTGATTTTTAAGCCGGGCGCGGACGGGAAGGCAGGATGTTGATTATCCTCTCCCCGTCCGCGGCTTTTTGGACAATTAATCATCGGTCGGCTCAGATCGAAAGCCTACTGTTTTTTGTCTGCCGGAACGAAATACTCATGTGCCTTGCGATAGTTTTCGTCCGCCAAAGCCTTGAAATCATTTCTTCCCTTACGGTATGCATCGGTGAACTGCTGAACGATTCTCTTGCCTTCAGGTGTGATAAAGTTTGATTTCTCCATAAAGCGGGTGAGGAAAGATTCCGTTTCATCCTGCAGCGTTGACAAGGCGGTAAAGGTGTTGTTGAAAGCCCGCTGATTGAAATCCAGCACCTGTTTCATAATTTGTTTCTGGTCCATGGTAAGCCTCCTTTTAAAAATGGTTGAAGGTCAATGACATTATCGCGGTAACGGACATCTGCCGTCATCCCGCAGGCCTGCTAAACGCTCATCTTTGCCCCAATCATCAGGGGTCTCACGCAGCACGCGACACTTGTACAAATGAACCTGCTTCACAAGGCGTGCTCTCCGGGTTGTGGAAAACGGGCTGGCTTCCCGGCGTGTCTTTGCGGCCGCAATTCTCACAGGTGATGAATCTTACGAACATTTTTCCTTTCCGAGACGGGTGCGATAAAAAACAAGTCAACACCTCCGGCTCTTTTTGAACGACACTACGGCAAGCGCTGTTTCAAAATGCAATTTGCAGAATTCTGGGTTGAGAATCGTGAGTCAATAGATAAAGATGATTTATTGTAAGGCAGTTTTCTAAAAAAGTCAATAATCCGAAGGGATAAAAAAACGACAGGCCGTTGAATTATTACAGAAAACAGGATATGTAACAGAAAGATTTTAAAAACCACTCATTGAAGGCTCAAACATGACCCAGAAAACTCCGGAAAAGTGGCTGAAAATTGAAATTACCGCGCCTGCGGAACTCACCGATGCGCTGACCAACTTTCTGGAAGAAGCCGGTGCACAGGGTGTGTTTTCGGAATCGCTTCTGCCGCCCGGAAACGATCATCCTGAACCCGGCGATATGGAAGTGGTTCAGGCTTTTTTCACATCAGGCGCCGGAAACGAAAAGCGGATTTCCGCCGTGCACAGGTATCTTGCAAGGCTCGAGGAGATTTTCCCCGAGGCCGGCACACCGACGCTCGTAACGGAGATTATTTCCGACCCGGACTGGGGGCAGCAGTGGAAAAAATATTTCAAGCCGGTGCGCGTGTGCAAAAATATCGTAGTCAAGCCCACCTGGGAAAGATATACGCCCTCGAGCCGCGATATAGTCGTGGAAATCGACCCGGGCATGGCCTTCGGCACAGGCCAGCATGCTTCCACCCGCATGTGCATGGAGGCGATTGAAAATACCATTTTGAAGGACAGGTCCGTTGAAAAATGGAAGGTGCTCGATGTCGGGTGCGGCACGGGCATTCTGGGCATCACGGCCGCTAAAATGGGGGCGCAGGATGTTATTTGCGTGGATAACGACCCCAAAGCCACGGAAATCGCGGCTGAAAACGCCGTTATTAACGGAGTGGACCAGTGTCTGCGCATTGTCCATGACGACGCGGCGCATATCCGTGAACCGCGCAATCTGATTATCGCCAATCTGACTTCCAAACTGCTGATGAAACTCAGGACGTCCCTGATCAAAATACTGATGCCCGACGGTTACCTGATAATTTCCGGCATTGTTGAACAGGATATTCCGGCCATGGAAAGGCATTTCATCAAAAAGCCCCTGCACTGCGTGGAGAGACTGGCCGAAAAAGAATGGGTCTGTTACGTGCTGAAAAAGAACCAATCGGACGGTAAAAGCTGACGTATTTTTCGTGTAAAATCTTTGAGGGAAAACCTGACTTTGACTCTGCCGCGTATCTACAGTTCCCGGACATTGCAAAATGCTTCCTCCTGCGAGCTGGGGGCGGACAACCGGCGCTATCTGAAAACCGTTTTACGCCTCAATCCCGGAGACCGGGTCATAATATTTGACGGGTACGGTCACGATTTTGAAGCCCGCATTGAAAGCTTCACTTCCTCCGGCGTATGTGTCGCGCTGGAAAAAGCACTCCCACACACAAGTAAGCATATCAGTATCACACTGGCCCAGGCGCTCCCGAAGGGAAACAAGATGGATCTGATTGTAAAAGGGGTGGCCGAGCTGGGTGCGGATGTGATCATTCCCTTTACGGCCGATCGTTCAGTCAGCCGTCTTACGGGGGAAAAAGCGCCGGCCAGAGTCGTGCGGTGGCAGAAAATTGCCCGGGAAGCATCCCGCTGTACAGGCTCGGCAAGCGTGGCTGAAGTGGAGCCTGTGGTGTCTTTCGAGGGGATGCTCCTGCGGGCACAGTCTGACGCCCGGAAAATGATTTTCTGGGAAGAGGAAGAGCGGCAGACCATCAAAGACGCTTTAAGTGACCCGGCCTATGACATCGCCTTGCGCTACTTTATTGTCGTAGGACCCGAAGGGGGCCTGTCGCGCGATGAGGTGGCCCAAGCCCGCCAGGCCGGTTTTATACCGGTAACCCTGGGGCGGCAGATTTTAAAAGTGGAAACGGCGGCCATGGCGATTCTGGCCATTATCCAATACGAAAAAGGCATATTCGGCCTGCAATCAGAAAGGGGTGCTAAATGACGACTTACCGGTTTGCCGGTTTCTGGAGGCGCCTTGCCGCCTATATGATCGACGGGTTTATCATCAGTGCGATCTTTACCGTTCTCATGATCATCGCCACCGTCTCGTATGTGACCGGGGCACTTTCCAGTGACGGGGGCGCGCTGATGTCGAAAATAACAGACCCTGCGCAAATGACTTCATTATCCATGTCGGTATGGGCGTTTTCCAGTGTACTGAATATTGCCTACTTCACCTGTTTTCACGGGGCGACCGGGCGTACACCGGGCAAGAGGGTGATGGGGCTGCAGGTGATTTCCGTGGAGGGGACGCGCATATCATACGGAACCGCCTTTTTACGTACAGTCGGCTATCTGGTATCCAGTCTTGTTTTTTGCCTGGGATATATCTGGATCGGTTTCGACAAAAAGAAGCAGGGCTGGCATGATAAAATTGCCGGTACAGTAGTGATTGTACGCGATATACCGGCCGGTGGCGCGGGCATTACCATTCCCGCCGGGGTTGACCGAACTCAAACGCCCGCGGGTGTGGACCAGTCCTCAACAGACTTTATGCCGGCGGAAATAAAAACGCCGCCGGCTCACTCTGGCGTGGGTGATGCGGGCGAGGACGTCCAAAAAATACCTTGACAAAAGAAGGGGGATTTAATAGACGTTTTCAGCCTTTTGACAGGTTAAACTGACAAAACGGGTCGGTAGCTCAGTCGGTAGAGCATCGGACTGAAAATCCGAGTGTCGGCAGTTCAATTCTGCCCTGACCCACCATTAAAAGTGCCCCCCTGAAAAGGGGGGCTTTTTTGTAGCGCCTGTGAAATAAATCATTTTCCGGTTACGTCGAAGAAGCAAAGCATGAAAATACTGCTGGTGAATCCACCCAACTGCGGCCGCAGCATCCCCGAGGAAAGATACGGTATCACGTCGCTGAGGCAGCTGTTTAAGGGCGAACCGTTCAGCCTTGAAGTGCTGGCCGGTCCTTTGTCGGATCATGATGTTGTGATCTTTGATGGGAAATGTGAAGAAGAAGACGCCCTTGGGGAAGTAATTGCCGGGTTTGAGCCGGAGGTGGTCGGTTTTACCGCCATGACCTGCGAGGCCAATACAGTCATCCGCCTGGCCGCCGAAATCAAACAGCATCGCCGTCCGATCATTGTCGCAGGCGGCAATCACGCAAGCGGCAATCCCGGCTATTTCAATCGGGCCGAGTTTGACTACATCGTCATCGGCCCGGGCAAAAAAAGTTTTGCCCGGCTTATCGAGGGCCTGGCTTCGGGAATTTCTACCGATACGATTCCGGGCGTCGCACGCACCCGGCCGGGTAGTCCCCTTTCATACAAGGCGCGTCTGTTTGATCGGGAGGATTTGATGGAAGAGGTCGCGCCGCGCTACGATCTGGTTGCCGGCTACCGCAGCCGGTATCATCTGGAGCAGCTGGGACTGGCAATGGGTTTTGTCATGACGGCTTACGGCTGCACTCATCAATGTTCGTTTTGCACGATTCCGCAGCTGGCCGGAGGAAGGTACCTGTCTTACAGTGCTGACGCGGTGGTGCGTGATATTCTGCTTCTGGGCGATATCCCCTTCATCCGCCTGGTGGACGCCAATACTTTTGGTGACGCGAATCAGGCAGCGCAACTGTGCGACAGCATCCTGAAAGCCGGTATCAGCAAAAAATATTTTGCCGATGTCCGGGCCGACACGATTGTCAGACATCCGGATCTGCTCAGACGCTGGAAAGATGCCGGCCTCTATGCTGTGGTGGTCGGCTTCGAAGATACGGCCGACGAGCGCCTGCGTGCCTATAACAAGAAGTACGCGGCGGACATCATTGTACGGGCCGTAGAGATTCTGCACGAACTGGGCATTGTCATTGTGGGGGATTTTATCGCCACCCCCGACTACACGGAAAAAGATTTTACAAACCTGGAGCGCTTTATCGACGAGTGTGAAATTGAAGTCCCCGTCGTGTCCGTGCTCACGCCGATGCCGGGAACGCCGCTTTACGAAAAAATGAAAAAGGACATTGTCATAACGGATCTGGATTACTATACCT
>JAAYKU010000279.1 GCA_012522275.1 Smithella sp. | reverse complement strand
CAAAAACAGTCCGGCACGAACACGGTGGAAGTCGCCAACAGTGTGAAAGCCGAAGTTGCAAAGATCAACAAAACACTGCCGCCCGGAATGCAGATCAATATTGCCGGAGACCAGTCTCTGTTTATCGTGCGCTCCATCAACGAGGTCCAGTTCCATCTCATCATCGGCAGTATCTTTGCCATTTTAGCGGTTTTCATTTTTTTGAAAAACGCGCGCACTACGCTGATCAGCGCTGTGGCCCTGCCCGTTTCGGTCATTTCCACGTTTGCACTCATCAATGCCTTTGATTTTACCTTCAACAACATGACGATGCTCGCCCTTTCTCTTTCGGTGGGGCTGCTCATCGACGACGCGATTATTGTCATCGAAAACATATTCCGCCACGTGGAGGGGGGCATGTCGCCGCGTGAGGCGGCTGTTTTCGCCACCTCGGAAATCGGCCTGGCCGTGATGGCCACAACATTTGCCATTGTGGCCATCTTCCTGCCCGTGGCCTTCATGAAAGGTATTATCGGAAGATTTTTCCTGCAGTTCGCCCTGACGATTGTTTTTGCCATACTTGTATCTTTGCTCGTTTCCTTCACGCTGACACCGATGATGGCGTCAATTTTTCTCAAACCCGGCCTGAAGTCAATACCCAACCCCCTGGCCGGTACGCAGGCGCTACAGGCGCCGAAAAAGAAAAAGATATGGCAAAAAACGAGCGACGCTCTGGAGCATCAGTATAAAAGGCTTGAAGAATTTTACCGGCGGGTTCTGGAATTCACTTTAGGCTACCGCAAGACAGTTCTTTTTTCCGCTTTCGTGATCTTTGTCCTGAGCCTGGCTCTGACCACTTTTATCGGGAAGGAATTCAACCCTCCGGAAGACCAGAGCGTCTTTATGGTGCGCATGGAGGCGCCGATCGATTACTCTGTCGAACAAGTCGAAAAATATTTAGGCAACACCGAACAAATGATGCAGGATTTGCCGGGCGTCAAATCCGTCTATTATGTCCAGGGATACGGAGGCTACGCCAACCGGGCGCTGATCATGATCAACCTTGTACCTAAATCTCAGCGTAAACACACACAAGAAGAGCTCAAAAAAATGGCGCGAACAAAATTACGGACCATCCCGGGGCTGAAAGTTTCGGCGGAAGACATTTCCGCCGTAGGCGGTGGAATACGCAATGTGCCGATTCAGTATAGCATACGCGGACAGGATCTCGCGGCTGTACAAAAATACGCAAAACAGATTTCCGATGAATTTGCCAAACTGCCGGGCATCGCGGACGTGGATACTTCCCTTGAGGCGGGCAAGCCTGAATTCAAGGTTTATATCGACCGCGACCGGGCGGCTAATCTGGGCGTCGATGTGGCCTCGGTGGCCGAAGCCGTCAACCTGCTGGTCAGCGGCGAGCTCGATATCGCCAGATACAAGGATGAACTCAAAGGCAAGCGCTACGACATACGCGTGAGACTCAATCCCGCAGACCGCGACAGCATCGACGGTTTGCAGCGCATTACCGTGCGCGCCCGCGACGGAAAACTCGTGGAGCTGGCCAACATAGTGCAGGTGGAGGAGGGCGTAGGCCCCAGCGTGATCAACCGCACCGACCGGCAAAGGGCCGTAACCATCTTTGCCTCCCTGGAAGGCAAGCCGCTGGGCCAGGCCACGGCGGAACTCGATGCCATCTCGGACAGGGTTTTGCCGCCCGATTACTTGCCCAAGCATCTGGGCGTGGCCGACATCATGGAAGAATCCTTCATCTATCTGATGTTCGCGCTGGTGCTGGGAATCATTATGGCCTACATGATTCTGGCTTCGCAGTTTGAAAGCTTCATCCATCCCGTGACGGTGCTGCTGTCCATGCCTCTTTCGTTTATCGGGGCTTTCGGCGCCCTGTTTTTAACGGGAAAGACTCTCAATATTTTCAGTTTCATCGGACTTATCCTGCTGATGGGGCTGGTGAAGAAAAACGCCATCCTGCTGGTCGATTACACCAACGTTTTAAGAGGCAGGGGAATGCCCCGCCGTGAGGCGATCCTGCAGGCAGGCCCCGTGCGGATGCGCCCGATCCTCATGACGACCTTTGCCATGATTTTCGGCATGCTGCCCATTGCCCTGGGCGTGGGCGAGGGGGCGGAGGCGCGTGCGCCCATGGGAATTGCGGTGATCGGCGGCCTTTTCACCTCGCTGGTGCTGACGCTTGTTGTCGTGCCGTCCGCCTATGATATTTTTGACGACTGGCAGGAAAAATTCAAAAACAGAAAAAAGAAAAAAGCGCTGCCGGCCGAACCATAATATGCCGGTACGCCGGGGAGGAACGCCTATGAAGATGCTGTATATCATTTATGCCTCGGCCAGTGATGAAAGCGTCACGGCCGCCTTCAAGGAAGCGGGTTATACATCCTACACCAAAGGTCACGGCATGACGGGGGAAGGAGAAGAAAGCGAACCGAAACTCGGCACTCACTACTGGCCGGGCACCAACAACGTCATGCTGATGGCCGTGCCTGACGAGGAAGTTCCACGCATTCTCGAGCTTGTGAGAACCCTGAAAGTACAGCAGCCGCGCGCCGGCCTGCGCGCCTTTACCGTCCCCCTGGAAGAATGCGTCTGATCACGTCCTGCCCTCCGGCAGGCAAAGGGAAAAAGGCGAGAGGCGAGAGGCGAGAGGCGAGAGGCAAGAACCAGGAAGCAAGAGGCCAATCGGTGACAGGAAAGATGTGCTCAGCAGATACTTTACCTGTTTTCAGGAATCTGTGGCGATCCATTTTTCTGTTTATAATATATACAAAAACAGCCACGTCGTATGCTTTGTATACACACATCCCCAATGAATATCGTAACTATGATCGTGAGTACTGCCCATTGCCTTGTGAGAAGCTCTTCAGGGGAAGAATCTGAAGAAACGGTTTTTCTTCTTCAAACATCTCCTGGACCTGCCGTTTCATCCGGCCGTGAATCCGCACGGAGGCCCAGCGCTCCTCCCAGTGCATCAGCCATTGATTCTGCTCTTCGATGCTTTCAAACCGGCGGCCTTTCAGGGCGGTGTCCTGGGTATGCTGGATCGCGTTTTCAACGCTGCCTTTGCGGTCAGGGTCTGCGACGCGGGCAGGGTCTGCCACAACACGGTAATGCGCCAGGACAGAGGCATAAACCGGGTTTAGCTGCGGTTCGTAGAGATCGGGCTTTATGACGCCCTCTTCAACGAAACGTTTCCCCGCGAATATATCCATGCCGTCCAGGGCGCGGCTTCCGAAACCCGGGCGCTTTTATCTTGGCCTGGCGAAGCCGCAAGATCCGCGCTGGGAAGAGCCTGGCGGCGTTTGATGCCTGATGATCGGGGGAATAAAAGACAAGGATGGGGTGTTGAATACAGGCCCTCAAGGAACATCCGGAAATGTCTTTGCGCCGGAGCCTGATTCGTTTTTCTGACACTCACTCCTCACGGCACATCCAGCAACGCCTTTTCGCCGCAGAGGTAACCGAGAAGCAATTCATCCTGCGCAATTAAT
>JAAYKU010000278.1 GCA_012522275.1 Smithella sp. | reverse complement strand
ATGTATTCCGCCAGATCGGAGGCTGCGCGGCCGAAGGCGATATTCATGATTTCCTGCAAAATATCTGTTTCTTCGGCCGTAATCATTATTTTCTGCGCATCGGTATCCATAAAATTACCCGCGCTCCCTGAGCGCCGCTTCGACCTCGTCGATCACGGCGGCAATTTTTCCTTTTGTCGGTGGTTTGCGCACCACGGCAAAAGCACCCAGATCATGCGCCCGCGCAATGGCCTTTACCTGAACGTCGGCGGTGGCGATCACGACAACAGCCAGCCGATCGATGCCGATGATTTCTTCAAGCGCGTCAAAGCCGTTCATCACCGGCATGGTCAGGTCCATAAAAGTCAGCTCCGGCCTCACCTGCAGGAAGGCCTCGACGCCCTGTCGTCCGTCGGCCGCGTCGAAAAATTCGTATCCCCGATCCTTCGGGATGCAGCTTTTGAGGATCTTTATGGATACAGGAGAATCATCAACAATCAATATTTTTTTTATCATCACCCGCCCCGCTTATATGACGCAATATTGAACAGACCATCCTCTGTTTTTCATGCAGCCGCACCGGTCAGTCAACGGCCTCGGTCCGGTTACGCCCCCTGTTTTTAGCCAGATAAAGTCCGTCATCCGCCTTTTTCAAAAGCTGCTGTGCCGTCGTCGTTTCCGCCCCCATCGACGACACCCCCAGGCTGATGGTAAGCTCAATGACATTGTGCTGACAGCAGAAGGAATGATCTGCAATCGTGCCGCGAAAACGCTCCGCCAGTATCAGGGCCGCCTCCATAGGCGTTTCCGGCAAAATGCAGCAGAACTCTTCTCCTCCGTAGCGCGCCAGCACATCCTCGCTGCGGATGGAATTCCCGATCAGTACCGCTATTGTCTGCAGGACGTAATCGCCGCACTGGTGTCCATAGGTGTCGTTGACGTTTTTGAAATGATCAATATCGAACATGATCAGGCTCAACGGGTGGCCGTATCTTTTATGACGGTCCGCCTCCTCCCCGAGGTGCAGCTCGAAGCTGCGCCTGTTGTTGATGCCGGTGAGCGCGTCGATCATATTGAGCTCCACGAGCCTCTGCTCGAATTTTACCGTCTCCGTCACATCATGCACGGAGATAAACAGATGGGTTATCTCTCCTTTGTCATTGCGCAGGGGGCCCATTGTGCAGTTTTGCTGCATATGCTCGTAATCAGTGTCAAAGGTGCTCACCGGCTCGAAGGGAAACAGATAACGGTGCAGTTTTTGAGAAAAAAAACAGAAGTTGCCGAACGTAAAAACCGCCTTGCAGCTGTTTAAGAAGCGCGGGCGTTTGAGGTTGGGAAACTCTTCGCAGACATAGGAACCGATTATCCTCTCCGGCGTAAGATCAGAGTGCATCTGCATCCAGTGGTTCCAAAAGCACACACGCAAGTCCCTGTCGAGAATCACCAGGCCGACATCCACCATGTCAAAAACCTGATAGAACATATGAGGCTCTATGTCCTGAGCGCACATTATGTCGGCCGGCGGTTTCACGTACTTGTAATCACTCGTCAATTATTGTTTTGCGCCTCGTATAATATATGAATTTCAAAACCGGCGCAAGCCCGCCCTGAAAGCGGCTTCAT
>JAAYKU010000277.1 GCA_012522275.1 Smithella sp. | reverse complement strand
TGGTGCTCCCGACGGCGGGAACCATGTCATTATTCCTGATTTCACGGAAAAAGCATCAGAAAGGATTTAGCCGCTTTTTTTGTTTATCAGGCGGTTTCATGACACGATACAGCTTCGCGTAGCCTGCGTCTTTTTCCAGCATGAGGCCTTCCGGAACAGTTGAGAATTTGGGGTGGCCCTTTAAATCTGCATTGAAGATCAGCACATAATCAAACCGCAAACGCCAGTGACGCAGATAGGGGTCTGCCTGCAAGGTGGACTCATCGGGGGCTGATAATTGAAACGTACAGGGCACGGAAGACGCACTGACCGAGATTTCCTTCCAGGGGGGAAGCACCTTTAAGGCGTGCTGGCCGCTAACGGCAAACAGGGTTGGAATAAATATCTGCCTTTTCATTACCAGCAAAGAAGGCAGATGACGGCAGGCAGGTTCGTGCTTTGTATGAGGGGCGCCGACCACGAACCGTCCGACAGGAGTCTTTCTCTGGTTTTCCGCTAATTGCAAAACCGGCAGGACGGATGAGCCGGCGGGAATATTTTGTGTCGCCTCGTACAAAGAAAGGATGTCTTTTTGCCTTTCCCACCACACGCCGGTTATCCATAAGGCCCTAAGGCACAGGGCTGTCAGCAATATTGCGGCCATCGCCAATTCACGGCGCCGTTTCCATCCCAGCTCGGGTCTGACGGCCGCCATCAGCGTCAAAAACGCCATCAGGGGGAAGCGGCGTTGAAGCCAGAAGGCGTCGCCGACGGACGAAGGAGCGATAACCGAAAGCAGCAACAGAACTCCCGCGGCAGCGGCCAGGCCGAAATGAACCCTGATTTTTCCGAACAGAGCCGACCACAGCAATACGGCCAAAAGGGGAAAGGTTAAAATGTAATCAAACCCGCGGTGGTAGGTGATAAAAGGCGACATGATGGATTTGAAAATGTCTTTGGCGGAAATAATCCACTGGATGAACGGGCCGGTTGAAGCGTGAGCTCCGGGCGGGCTGGGGCTTGCCGCAAAGAGGATTAAAACAGGAATTGCCCCTGCCACGGCGAGCATGAGTGTGGATTTGGTCATCTGCAGCAGGCGGTCTTTCCGGAAGGGCAAGAATCCTTCTTCGCCGATCTCGAGGCCCCAGGCGAGAATTATAAAAAAAGCCAGGGCAAAAGGATGAATGAGCATCAGCAGTATTCCTGTCAGTATGCGTCTCAAAAACATGACAGGCGCGGATGCCGGCAGGCGCAAATCAATCACGGCGGCCGCAAGCGCCGCGGCAATGCCGATCTGAAAGCTCATAAAACCGGCCACGGATGTAGTTGTCCAGGTCAGTATGAAAAAGGATACCTGCCAGGCGTGCCATGATTTAAACACGAACCGGTGCAAGACAGCGGCCATTGCCGGGGGGCCGGCAAACAAAAGGATCAGCAGGATTTTTGTAACGATGCTCAGTGGCAGCAGGTGAGTCAGGAGTGCAGCCAGAGCGTCCACGGCAATATTGGTGGAAGCGTTGGTCCAGTCCGCCTGATAAACATAAGCCAGGGGGCCTGACAGATGCCCGCCGGCCAGAATCCAGAGGCGGGCCAGGTGATTGGGGAAATCCATGGCGATGGGCATCTCCACTGCAAGCACGGGGGCGACACAGGCAATCAGACAGATTGTCAGAAGGATTTTAGGGCGAATTGTCATATTGTCGTTTCAGTGTGAGAAAATCGGTGCAGGCATTGCTTGTCAGTCCATGAAACGGAAACGGATGATCTGGGCGATGGCGGATACCGCGTCTTTCCAGCCGATTTTTTTCCCCTCCTCGTAAGTCCGGCCGTCGTAGGAAATGCCGGTTTCGTATATCCGCACGCGTTTCCCGTTTAATTTCATCCGGGCGATTTTAGCCGTGATTTCCGGTTCCACGCCGAAACGCCTGCTTTTAATTTTCAAACGGTCGGCAACGTCGCGTGTGAGAACCTTGTAGCACACTTCCATATCTGTCAGGTTGAGATCGGTCAGCATGTTGGATAAAGTGGTGAGTATGTTGTTGGCCAGTTGATGCCAGTAATACATGACACGGTGAGGCTCGCCGATGAAGCGACTGCCGTACACCACATCAGCCTTGTCATCCAGGATAGGCCCCAGCAGCTTCGGATAATCAGCCGGGTCATATTCAAGATCGGCATCCTGTATGAGTACGATATCACCCGTCACCTTGGCGAAGCCGTCTCTTACCGCCGCTCCCTTGCCCTCATTCACCGTTTTGTTGATCAGCCTGAAGTTTGCTGCGGGGTATTTGGCGGGCAGCGTCTGTATCAGGGGCCATGACGTGTCTGTCGAGGCGT
>JAAYKU010000276.1 GCA_012522275.1 Smithella sp. | reverse complement strand
CATCGAGGGGATGGCATAAGCGCCAAACGCTCCGGGAGCTCTGACGGCTCGCAGAGCGTTTGGCTTACCGACTACCGGATTGTTGGGTTGCTAAAACAAAAGTGCGAAAGATTCTTGACACTACCCGCGCCGAGGATCTCGCCTGTGATGCCGAAAGCTGTTTTCGGTCCTTCGTCGATCATCTGCAGCAGAAGTTCTTTTTTCGCAGCGTGATACCCGCGTATTTCGCCGATGCGTTCCTGCGCACCGTCGAAGGAGATGCCATGTCCCGGATGGATGGAGGCAACCGGCAGGCGCTCGATGGCGGCAAGTGATTCCAGATAGCTCGCCAGAGGCTGAAATGATTCGTCATAGATGTTGGGGCTCAGGCTGGGCGGAATGTAGGGCAAAATGTGATCGCCGGCCAAAAGCAGGCCTTCGTCGCGGAAAAAAAAGCAGACATGGCCGTCTGCGTGCCCCGGCGTAAAAACCGCCTCAAATAACCTGCTGCCGAAGCTGCGTACTTCACCGTCGTACAGAAAATCGGTCGCTGCAAAAGGCTCAATCCGTGAGCGCATATCCTCGATTTCTTCGATGATGGCCGTCACATCACGGGCGGGCACTCCTTGCCTGCTGTAAAATTTTTCCGCCTGTTCGATGAGGGAATCCCCTTGTTGAAAATGTTCATGAACCAGGTTTGCTGCCTCAGAAAGGTACAGACGGGCATTTGACTTCTCCTGGATAATGCCCGTCATACCGCAGTGATCGGTGTGCACATGGGTCAGGTAAATGTCGGTGACGTTCTGGACCAACCGCCCGATGCTTTGCAGATCCTTTTCCAGCCGCTCATAAGCTCCCGTCATGTGCATACCTGTATCGAACAGAGCGACGTCAGGTCCGTCCGTAAGCGCGTAGGCGTGAACGTGGCGCAGCCTGAAAGGCATGGGAAGCGTAATGCGGTAGAGATTTTCAGAAATTTTCGTGATCATTCAGATTGATATATCATTTACGGGCGCAATCCCCGCAGAATGTGTTTTTAAGGACGTATCCCTTGTCTTTTTTTCTCTACGCCGGCTTGCGGAAGACCACCTGTATATCTCCGATGGCCCTTTCGCGAAACCCCGCCTCGCAGGTGGCCAGATAATAAACCCATTTACGCCGGAAGACATCGTCAAACCCCAGTTCTCTGATTTTATCTACATTGTTCAGAAATTTTTCCCGCCAGTCTTTGAGCGTCCGTGCGTAGTGAATGCCGATATCTTCGAGCTGCTCCATCAAAAGCCCCGTGTTTTTTGTCACGGCGGAAGACAGGGCCGTCACCGAGGGCAGATGTCCGCCCGGGAATATGTATTTTTTTATCCAATCCGACTTGTGCCGGTAAGTTTCGTAGCTCTGGTCGGGAATGGTGATGACCTGAATCACCAGCCTGCCTGCCGGTTTGAGCAACTGGTCGCATGTTTTGAAAAATGTGCCCAGGTAGCGGTGGCCGACAGCTTCGAGCATTTCAATGGATACGATTTTATCGAACAGGCCTGTGACGCGGCGGTAGTCCTGGAAGAGAATGGTTATTTTATCATCGAGGCCCGCTTGCTTTACCCGCTGGCGCGCCAGTTCATATTGCTCGGAAGAAACAGTGATGCCCGTGATGTGGCAGCCGGTTGTTTTTACCGCTTCGAGGGCAAAGCCCCCCCAGCCACAGCCGATTTCCAGAACATTGTCCGATGAGGTGATGCCGGCCTTTTCGATAATCCTGTGGATCTTGCCCAGTTGCGCCTCTTCGCAGGTATTGTCCTTCGTTTGATAAAAGCCGCATGAGTACAGCATGGTCGGGTCGAGAAATGTTTTGAAAAAATCATTGTTCAGATCATAGTGCTCGCCGATATTTTTGCGCGATCCAATAATTGTGTTGGCCCGCAGCGCGTGCATCAGCCGGTCCTTCTGCAGCATCAGCCATGCCGTGACCAGATGCCCGTCGGCCAGCGCCTGCCTGTTTTTAATTAAAACACTAAACAGCCGGGGGATGTCGTCCGTATCCCACACGCCCTTCATGTATGCCTCGCCGAGACCGATGTCGCCCCCGAGGACGGCTTCCTTAAAAAACCCGTGATCGTTGATGGTCATCCGGGCCTGAAGCTGGGAGTTTCTGTCGCCGAAATGACGCTCGCTGCCATCCGGAAATCGGCAGGTAAGCCCGCCTTTCTCTATTTTCTCAAAAAGATTGATCACCACGTTTGTGCATGCTCGCTCAAAGAATGTCGGTTTCCGGCCGACGGATATCTGATGTTTTTCCTTGTTCATGACGCATCTCCTTTCATGAAGTTTAAATAGCTAACAAAAAAACGGATTCGGGGCAATGCGAATTTAACCATGTCAACTTGCGACTCGTAGTTTATGGTGGATGGAAATGTTCTTTACTCCCGAAGCATGGCGCTACTGGATGCGGACTGTCGAGAGACGGCGGGTGGTCGGTTAAAAACGATATAATTCAATAATATAGGCGGTAATCAGGCCGGCGCCGGTAACAAAGTGGACCTTGATCATGGCCAGGTTGGCAGGCGCCAGGGCGAGAGGGTCGTTGAGATGACGGCGCATCACTACAAAGGATTTAAAGGCAAAAGGCAGGCTTGCCAGGCCCAAAAGAGCGAGGGGGGGTAAAAGGCCGGCCAATGCCGCCACAACCAGTGTGCCATAGGCGGCGGCCAGGCCCGCGGCATACAAAACCGCGCCTGTGCGCCTGCCGAAGCGCGCAACCAGATTCAGCTTGCCGCCCCGGCGATCCGCCTCATAGTCGGGAATTTCATTGATAACGATCATCGACCACATCATGAATCCGGGCACCAGCGACGCGACCAGCGGCTCGGCGGCGAATGTACCCGCTTGGACAAAATACGCCCCCAGCACGATCACCGGCCCGAAGTTGATAAGCAGGGCCGCTTCGCCGAACCCGCGATAGCCGAAGCGCACGGGGGGTGCGGTGTAAAAGATGGACGAGGCCATGCCGAAGACTCCGACAGCGAAAACAGGCCAACCGCAGGCACAGGCCAGATACACGCCGATGAGCGCGGTCAAGGCAAAAAAAACTGCGGCCAGGCCAAGCATGTGTGTGTCTTTGACGAGACCTTCCGTCAGGACGCCGCTGCCGCCGGTGAAAAAATTTTTTTCTCCTCCCTTTTTCAGGTCCACCGCATGGCGGTAGTCTAAAACGTCATCTACGAGATTGAGCCCCAGATGGTTGAGGGCAACGCCTATGACGACGAGTGCAAAATGAGGCAGATGCAGGTTGTATCCGTGTACCCCGGCGATCAAGCCACCTAAAAAAGCGGGAATGATGCTCGGCAGGACAAAGTGCAGACGCAGCGCGCGGCCCCATATTTTCCATGCCCGTGTGCCTGACTGTGCCGGCCGGACGGGTTCGGTCACCTGGTTAAATTTTTTGATTTTCATGGCCATAGCGGTCACGGGTGGAAGGTTTCGGGTCAAACCGGAAGGTCATGCGCTTAGCGCTTCTATTGTTTCCGGCCCTTGAGTATTTCAAGAATTTTGTCGTGATACAGCCAGGCAAGAACAGAGACGATGAGGGCCGCTGCCGTGATAATGGCCAGAAGTACATACTGCTGCCTGTAGGCGATGTTCCCGCTGATAGACAGCATGGCCGTCCCGAAAAAGCGGCCGATGGTCGATACGACAATAAAGGTTGTTACAGGGATACGGCTGGCGCCCATGATGTAGCACAAATAGTCTTTCGGGAATCCCGGTATCAGAAAAAGCAGAAAAGAGACAACCAGGCCCTTGTGCTCCATGAAATGGTTGAACTTGTCGAAGACTTCTTTTCTGACCGCCCTTGCAAGAAGAGGCTTGCCGAAAAACCTGGCCAGCATGAAGGCGATCCAGGAGCCCAGTGTCAGGCCGATGGTGGAATAAAGAGTGCCGCAGACCGGGCCGTACAGATATCCCCCGATAAAGCCGCTGATCTCTCCGGGAATGAAGGCAATCACTACCTGGATTATCTGGATGCCGATAAACGCCAGCACGTCAAAACGCGATGCGCGGATATGATCGATGAGCCTGTTTTTGTTTGTAAATAAGAGATACAGGTCAAAATGAATAAAGGCGAATGCGACCAGGCCGACAAGTAGCGCAAGCAATATTATCCTGTATGCCAATTTTCCATTCATTGAAGACTCAGGGGATGATCATCAGTTTAGTTGTCGGTTTCCTATCTGAATAATTGTTTTTCGTCAATTTTTTTTCCGTATCTTTGCCCACATGCCGCATGCCTTGCCCGGCCGCGGGCGGCGCGCCTTCTTCCGCAAAATGGTTGACTAAAAATACCGGATATGCAAGGAGAGCGCATTGCCGAAAACAACAGATCATGCCGGATGCACCCGGTCCGGCAGGCGAAGGGGGACGATATGTCAAAAGTGCCGCAGAAGCTGGACAGGAAAAAATCTGATGTTTATAAAGACGCGCCGATCGCGAAATTTGGTCAGAGGAAACCTGATTTTTCGACAATGGGACGCAAGATTAAAAACCCGCATAAGCAATTTCGCGAAGTGGTCTGCGTGGAAGCCTGCCGGACTCCCTACGGACGCGCCGGCGGCGCTCTGAAGGATTTTTCGGCGATGGATCTGGGAGCACTGGCCATCAAGGAGGTGCTGCGCCGCACCGAAGGAAAGGTGAAGCCGGCTGATGTAGATTACATTTTCATGGGGCAGGTGGTGCCTGCCGGCTGCGGGCAGATACCTGGTCGTCAGGCGACGATTCTGGCGGGTGTGCCGGAACACGTCCCTTCCATCACCGTCAACAAAGTCTGCTCCTCCGGGATTAAAACTGTTGATCTGGCCTTTCAGATGATCCTTCTGGGGCGTGCGGAAATCTGCATCGCGGGCGGTCAGGAAAGCATGAGCAACTGCCCTTTTGTCCTGCCCGACATGCGCTGGGGAGCGAAGATGGCTCTGCCCAACGGCCGCGTAGTGGACTCGATGGTATATGACGGGCTGTGGGACGCTTTTTACAACAGACATATGGCGATTCACGGCTCCGAGGTGGCCGACGAGTTCGGCTTCAGCAGACAGGAGCAGGATGACTGGGCTTGCAACTCGCAGATGAATGCAGCCAAAGCAATGAGCGAGGGCAGGCTCGACGATGAAATCTTTCCCGTGGAGGTCAGGCAGGGCAAAAAGATATTTGTCATGGACAAAGACGAAGGACCGCGGCCGGACACAACGCTGGAGGGCCTGGCCAAACTGCCGCCTGTCTTCGGGCATACCAGCACGGTTACCGGCAAACCCGGTTCGGTCACGGCGGGAAACGCCCCCGGTGTCAACGACGGAGGCGATGTCTGCCTGATCATGAGCCGCGCCAAAGCAGACGAACTGGGCTTGAAGCCGATTTTCACCATTGTGGACTACGCGGAGGTGTCGCAGCCGACCAAGGACATTGCCACCGTGCCGGGGCTGGCGATCAAAAAAGTGCTGGAGCAAAACGATATGACGCTCGACCAGATGGACCTCATCGAGGTCAACGAAGCTTTTGCCGCAGTGGCGCTGGTGAGCTGCCGTTCCATCCTGGGCATGAACAGCAAGGAGATGTTTGAAAAAGTCAATGTCAACGGCAGCGCCGTGGCCTATGGCCATCCCATCGGCGCCACCGGCGCGCGCATACTGATGACGCTGGGCTACGAGCTCAAAAGGCGCGGCGGCGGCTGGGGTGTCTGCGGGATCTGCTCGGGTCACGCCCAGGGAGACGCCATGCTGATCCGTGTGGATTAAAAGCCGTTGCTTTTTGACGGACGACGTATTAATTTAATCGGAAATCTCCGGGGCGGGTCGGCTTATGACGAAAAAAGATAAATCAAAAGCGGGAATGATTGTCATTTGCGCTCTGACGCTGGCGGCGCTTGTCGCGGTTGTTTACTGGTTCCAGCACAAAACGGTTGTAATCGGCCCCTACACGGTCGTCTATTACAAAAACCGCTGTTCGGTTGACCCGGAAAATATCTCCGCTAGCCTGGAGTCTTTGCAGACGATCCCCTGTCTGATCCGCATCAACTGGCAAGAGCCGATGTCGTCGGACATCCTGCAGGAATACTGTTACCGGCCGGGGAAGGACATCGAGAAAACGCGTCTTATCCACAGGAAAAACTAGACGGTGCCCATGTTTACGTCAATGGCGGGCATATTCGTTTCATCTTTCGTCATCGCCCTTTCCGGCGCGCTGATGCCCGGGCCGCTTCTGACGGCGACCATCAGCGAAAGCTCGCAGCGCGGCTTTGCCGCCGGGCCTCTGATGATTGCCGGCCATGCGCTGCTGGAGCTTTTTCTGGTCATAATCCTGCTTCTGGGGCTCGCGCCTTTTTTCCAGTTACCGGTCGTTTTTGTCGTATGTGCTCTAGCCGGGTCTGCAATCCTTTTCTGGATGGCTTTCGGGATGTTGCGCAATGTTCCGAAGCTCAGCCTTTCGTCGGCCGCCGGACAGGGCAGGCTCAGCCATCCGGTTTTAAGCGGCATCATCATGAGCGTCTCGAACCCCTACTGGATAATCTGGTGGGCGACCATCGGCATCGGCTATATTCTCTATTCGTGGCAGTTCGGTGTTTGGGGCGTGATTTTCTTCTTCACGGGGCATATCCTGGCTGATCTGGCCTGGTATTCCTCGGTTGCCGCCGCGGTCGCGTCAGGCAGGCGCTTTCTTACCGACCGGCTTTACCGGGGCCTTATCGCCGTGTGCGGTGTCTTTCTGGTTGTGTTCGCGGGCTACTTCGCTTACGCGGGATTTGATAAACTCAAGAGCATCATTTCATAAACCGGTTCCGGTCAGGCCGATGATCTCTTTATGGTAGGGGATGTCGGTTACAGACTTTATGTAATGTATAAAAAATACCTTCTGTCCTATTTTAGCAGGACATTCACTTCCTCTTCCTGAGGCAGCAGCTCAAAGGTGTTGCGCACTTCTTTGGGGATCGAACGCAGTGTGCCTTTCTGCGCGTCCACGAACACCCAGTCTGTTTCTCCCTCTGCCAGAAGCGCTTTATCCGCCGGGCGAACGATGCGGTATTTGCGTAAAGACAGCACGCGGCGGTAATTGGAAACCCATGTTATCACGGCGACGCGATCACCGGCAAAAGCAGGCTTCAGATACTCTATTTTATGTGTGCGGATCACCCAGGTGGCGCCGGCCGCGTTGGTGGCGGCGGTGCAGCCCGTCTCATCCGAGTGGCGCATGGCCGCATCCTGCATCCAGCGCAGGTACTCCACATTGTTGACATGCCCGTTTTGGTCTTCCGCCTCTTCGGGGACGGTCAGCTCATAGCGAAATATTTGCATCATACATGCCTGTATTATGATTTCGTATATTCGGACTGCGCGAAAGAGCGGCCCCCTTTGCGGCCGCGCGTTGAAATATCTTAATTTCTGTCCGGCAATCTGGCGCGCAGTATATGGAGAAGCCTGAAGGCTGTCAATTAAATTGTCCGTCAGGCCCGTTTGACGGACAACCCGAAGGCGAAAATGCCCCTCCCTTTCTATTGACATAAATCGTCATCTTGCCTATGTTTTATGCATCTGAAAAAGGCGGGCAGGCGATGAGCGCAGAAAGAATAAAATCACAGGAAGATGTTGCCGAAAAAGAGCGGCAGGAAACGAAAGAACCTTCGCTTTACCGCGTGATTCTGCTCAACGACGACTACACCACGATGGACTTTGTCGTTTACATTTTAGAGACAGTGTTTCACAAACACCCGGCGGAGGCGACACGGATCATGCTGGATGTTCACAAAAGGGGGGCGGGTGTTTGCGGTGTTTACACGCGCGAGATCGCTGAAACAAAGGTGGAGCAGGTCCACGCGATGGCGGCGGACCGGGAATTTCCGCTTCAATGCACAATGGAGAGAGAATGATCAACAAAGAATTGAGCCTGGTGCTCGACGCGATCATGCGGGATGCGGCCAGACGCCGCCATGAGTACCTGACCGCTGAACATATACTGTTTGCGCTCGTCCATGACGAGGCAGGCATGGACATTATTGCCGGCTGCGGCGGCGACGTTCTTGCGATCAGGGAAGAACTGGAAGCATTTTTTGCTAAAAACATTCCCGTGCTGCCGCCGGGCGAGGACGCGCGTCCCGAGCCCGCCATTGGTTTCCAGAGGGTTATCCAGCGGTCTGTCAATCATGTTCATTCCGCCGAGAAAGCTCAGGTCGAAGCGGGCGACCTTCTGGCCGCGCTCTACGGCGAGGCGGATTCCTTCGCCGTGAGTTTTCTGGAAAAGGAGGGCATCTCGCGCCTCGATGTTTTGCACTACATATCTCACGGCGGGGCGGGCTATGATGAGGATGAGGCCGGCAGTTTCACGCAGGACGAGTCCCGGCGGGAAGAGGCGCCCCAGGCTGCGGAGCCGAAAAGGCCCGTATCGAAAGACCCTCTGAAGCTCTACGCGGTCAACCTAAACGAAAAGGCGGCGCACGGGGAGATCGACCCGCTCGTTGGCCGGGCATCGGAGCTTGAGCGCACCATCCAGGTGCTGTGCCGGCGCCGGAAAAACAATATCGTGTTCGTCGGCGAGCCGGGCGTGGGCAAGACCGCTCTGGTAGAGGGACTGGCTTTACACATCCATCAGGAGAAGGTGCCGGAACTGATCGCGGACACGCAGATTTACGCGCTCGATATGGGTGCGCTGCTGGCCGGCACGAAATACCGGGGTGATTTCGAAGCCAGGCTCAAAGCCACGCTCAAAGAACTGGAAAAGATCCCCGGCGTGATCCTTTTCATCGATGAAATCCACACAGTGGTCGGTGCGGGAGCGACCAGCGGCGGCTCAATGGACGCATCAAACATACTGAAGCCGGCGCTCAACTCCGGCAGGCTGCGCTGTATCGGCGCGACCACCTATGAGGAATTCAAAAACAACTTCGATAAAGACCGCGCCCTGTCGAGGCGTTTCCAGAAAATAGAACTGCAGGAGCCGACGGTCGATGAAACCATTGACATCCTCAAGGGACTGCGTCCCTACTATCAGGACTTTCACGCGGTTAAATATACAGACGGGGCAATCCGGGCCGCGGCGGAGCTTTCCGCCAAATACATCAACGACAAATTCCTGCCGGACAAGGCCATTGACGTAATTGACGAGGCGGGTGCGACAAAAAAACTTACCGCGCGCGGCAAGGCGACGCCGGTGGTCGGTGCAAGAGAAATCGGAGCCATTGTTTCGCACATTGCCCGGATCCCTTCGACCAACATCTCCTCGTCTGACGCGGAAAAGCTCCAGGAGCTGGAAGCCCGCCTGAAGGAAGTCGTTTTCGGCCAGGACAGCGCCATCCATTCGCTTGTGTCCGCGATCAAAAGATCGCGCGCGGGGCTGGGTGCTCCCGAGCGACCGATCGGCTCATTCCTTTTTGCGGGGCCTACTGGCGTAGGTAAAACCGAGGTATCCAGGCAAATGGCGCACGTTCTGGGTGTGAAATTTGTCCGTTTCGACATGAGCGAATACATGGAGAAACATACCGTGTCGCGGCTCATCGGCGCGCCTCCCGGCTATGTCGGTTTTGACCAGGGCGGCCAGCTTACCGACGCGATCCGCAAACACCCATACTCGGTGCTGCTGCTTGATGAAATCGAAAAGGCCCATCCGGATGTTTTCAGCATCCTGCTGCAGGTGATGGACTATTCCACGCTCACGGACAACAACGGAAAGAAGGCGGATTTCCGCAATGTCATTCTGATTATGACCACCAACGCCGGCGCCAGGGAAATGGACAGAGCCTCCATCGGCTTCGGCGATCGCGACGACGACGCCAGGTCGAAAGGATCGGAAGCGATAAAAAAACTCTTCAATCCGGAATTTCGTAATCGCCTCGATGCGATGGTGACCTTCAACCCGCTGGGGCCCGCTGTTATGAAAAAAGTGGTGGACAAGTTTTTGGGGGATCTCGGCCGGCAGCTCGGCGCCAAAAAAGTGAAAATCAATGTCACCGATGCGGTGCGCAAGTGGCTGGCCGAGAAGGGCTATGATGACAAATTCGGGGCCCGGCCGCTCGGGAGGCTTATCCAGACGGAAATCAAAGATGCACTTTCCGAGGAGCTGCTTTTCGGAAGGCTGAAAAAGGGCGGCAGCGTCACGGCGCGCCTGAAAGATGGCAAGATCGAATTCGACTACACCCAATAAAGCAGGGGTTTTGTCTGTCTGCATTGGCCTTGGCCGTCAGTCGCGCCGTAATGAAACCGCACGTCCGCGGAGGCGGCATCACTGGAACAATGTTTTGCCGGGCACTCGTCTGCCGGTGCAACAAACGTAAGGGAATGCTGTGGATTTAGTGTAGCCATGCCTGTTTACCGATTGAGCAAAAGACTTGCCTTTCCCTCACCGGAAATGGCCGGCGAAGGCGGCCTGCTGGCCGCAGGCGGCGACCTGAGCGTGCAAAGGCTCGTACTGGCCTATTCCATGGGAATTTTTCCCTGGTATTCAGAGGGCTACCCTATTCTCTGGTGGTCGCCCGACCCGCGCCTGATACTTGTTCCGGACGAGATTAAAGTTTCCAAAACCCTGCGGCAGACCATCCGGCAGGGCCGGTTTCGCGTGACCGTCAACGAGGCCTTTGAAGACGTGATCCGCAACTGCGCCACGGTTAAAAGAAAAGATGGGCAGGGTACATGGATTACACAGGAAATGATCCGGGCCTACATCCGACTGCATAAGGCAGGCTATGCCCACTCCGTCGAGTCATGGGACGGCAACGAACTTGCCGGCGGCCTTTACGGCGTGATGATGGGGAGGGCTTTTTTCGGAGAGTCGATGTTTACCAAAAAGAGCGACGCGTCCAAAGTCGCCCTGGTGGTTTATGCAACCGAACTTGCGCGCAACGGCTTCGAATTCATTGACTGCCAGGTGACCACAAAACATATGAAAAGTTTCGGCGCGCAAGAAATTTCCCGTGCTGAATTTATGAAGCGCCTGGAAAAAGCGCTCAAAGGCGTCGGAGCCGGTGCATAACCGCCTGTCATATCCAGCAGGCCAATGTTTAAAGTGTCGATTACGGTGTTGATGGCCGGTAAAGAAAAAACAATAGAAGCCGGGAATCGAAAACGATCGGGTGAACTGACTTTGAATCTTGAAATAGCTATTGACAATTTCGGCCTATAAATACATTTGTACATGAAAGGCGATGAAGTTCGCCTGAACCGTCCAGATGGACTGAACTGATAGCTTCTACTCCCCTGGGGAGGTGGAAGTTTTTTTATGGTACAGCCCGATGTTGATTTAAAGAATTCAGGTTTTCACCATGCATAAAATAACCTTCCCATCAAGGATAGTTGACGGCGATAAGTCTGAGAAAAGCGTTTTACAACCGTCGAGCGGAGAAATTCATTATCTGTGGTGCTATATGCAAGGCAGTATCATGAATCTCGATGTGCGTTTGTGGTTGCATGATGCCTGGGGATTTTGCGAACGTCATGCCTGGCTCGCCTTAATGGTCGAAACTTCTTTCAGACGTACGTTTTTGATGGGGCCGGCTATGCTCTATGAAGATATTCTGGGTCTTGCCGTAAAGCAAATGAATCTATGGGGGCCGATGAAACACTCGAGGAGGCTTACAGGCCTTCGCGAAAAAAGAACATGCCTGATCTGTGACATGGGCTGGGAGCATGTTCATTCTTCCATTCCCGAAGAGCGCCTGAATCGCGGCAATGACGCAAGCCATCTGAAGCGTTTCGCATTAAAGACGAAAGCATTCTGGGATAAAATGGTCTGCGGCATTTGCAATGGCACTCAAGACGGACCTCGTTGCAGAATTCACCTGCTTGAAGATGCGTCAAGCGGTCAATCTGTTGATTTCGAGAGACAGCGCGACATGATAAGTTATATGCATAAACATATTTCGATCTATTCCGAAGGCTTCCGGTGGGAAAGGCGTGGAACGTCAACGCTAGAAGATGCAGCGGCGCTCATTGCGGCGGTAGGGTGGTGCAGCGGCTGGAAGCCGCTTCTTGCTCTTATGGCTTTGGAACGTTGAAAACCCACACCGGCACCTTTGTGTCTATCTGAAGGCGATGATTTTTTTAATCAATGAAAACACCACACGGCCCCATTGCAAGAACCGTGTGGTTTTTTGTAAAAGGGTCATTTATGGGGCAGATTTTGAAACATCAGTTAATCTTCCAGTACCTTAATAACATTGCCCGTCTTGCAAGAGATTTTTGGATGGCTGGCAATCACCTTCGTTGCATAAGCATTTTGAATGTACGCCCGTCGGGGGCGTTCTCCGAGTGAACTTTCTTCATTAAAGGCTTCGTCTGACATAATGGCATGACGATATTTCAGGCGCTTTAGCCAAAGCATTGTTCGCGCCCAGCGCAACACTCATCATGGAGTCGGGGATTATCGGTTTCCAGCCGACGATGCCCATGGAGAATGTGGCGGACTGTACGGCCTTTCGAGGATTTTCCTGTTCCACGGATCTGTTTTCGACTTTCACCATGACCTACCGTGGTTTTGTAGATGTTTGTTTTCTGGGCGTAGCCCAAGTGGACAAATACGGTAACCTCAATACTACCGTAATCGGCGACTATGATTATCCTGATGTACGCCTGCCGGGTTCAGGCGGCGCTGCGGACTTTATTTCCTATGCGAAAAGAACGGTTCTGACCCTGCGCGGCGGGCAGTTCGTGGACAAGCTTCCCTATGTTACCTCACCCGGCTATCTCGAAGGTGGCGACAGTCGCGAGAAATCATCTCATTTCACACCCGGCAGCGGCCCGAGCAAACTGATCAGTACCCAGGGGGTCTTTGAGTTTGATCCGATAACAAAAGAGATGTTTCTGTCCAGCGTTCATCCAGGGGTGGCGGTGGAGGCCATAAAAAAGAAAGTGCCGTGGGATTTGAAAGTGTCGCCAAATTTAAAGCAGACCCAGAGGCCGAAGGATGAAGAAATAGATTTTATCCGCCGATATTTCCCTGCGGAGCCAATCAGCAAAGCCCTGGTGCGGGAACTGAGTTTGGCCAATATGGCCAGAAAGTTGAGTACGTAAGGGGGAAAGAAATATTTTCCGCGGCGAAAGGATCATCAGAGGCCCCTTTTATTGCTTTGGTAATACCTGTGCCACCTTTTCGGCGGACATGGGTTTGTAGAAGTAGTATCCTTGGATTTCCGTGCATGAATTGTCTTTCAGGAAGGCCAGTTGCTGCCCGGTTTCCACACCTTCGGCCACTACCTTGAGACCGAGAGTCCGTCCCAGCTCCAAGATGATTTTGATAATTCCCTCATCCTTGATGTTTTGTCCTATCCCCCGGACGAATTGCATGTCGATTTTAATTCGGTCCACCGGCAGGTTTTTCAAGCGGCCGAGTGACGAATAATCCGTTCCGAAATCATCAATCGAAAGTGACACCCCCAAGGCCTTGAGGCTGTTCATCGTGCCGATTACATAGTCCTCATCGTGGCCCCCCAGGCTTTCCGTCACTTCCAGCTCCAGATAGCATGGTTTTAATCCTGTCTCGTGCAGCACTTTGCTGATGATATCTATGATGTTCGGATTGTAGAACTGCTGTACGGAAAGGTTTACTGATATCCTTGCGGGCTTCAGCCCCTGATTCTGCCACAGCATGCTCTGGCGGCACGCCGTCAAAAGCACCCACTCGCCGATGGAATGAATAAGGCTCGTTTTTTCGGCCAGGGGAATGAATCTCATCGGTGGTATGATTCCGCGGTGCGAATGTCTCCAGCGCAACAGGGCTTCCAGTCCGATGATTTCCAGGGTGTCGGGATTTACCTGCGGTTGATACTGCAGGAATAATTCATTTCTTTCGATTGCCCGGTACAGACTGTTGGTAAGCTCCATGTTCTCCAGAACTTCCTGTTTCATCTCTACCGAGCAGAAGGAGAATCTGTTTTTGCCCTTGCTTTTGGCCGCATACATGGCCATGTCCGCATGCTTGATGAGCTCATCCGGATTGTCGCCGTCAAACGGGAAGACGGCAATCCCCGCGCTTGCAGTAGT
>JAAYKU010000275.1 GCA_012522275.1 Smithella sp. | reverse complement strand
TGGCCAGGTTTCGCGGGATCTCGCCGGATGACCGGGGCGCGGAAGGGGCGCGCCCTTTTGACCTGTTGCGCAACGGCTATGTGGCAGGCGAGGGCTGTGGTCTGATTTGTCTTGAGTCGCTGGCCGCGGCGCGCGCCCGCGGCGCGAAAATATATTGTGAGATAAGCGGTTTTGGCCTCGGTTCATCTCCTGCGGCTCCCACGGCCTGGCCGGAGGAAACTCACGGCATCAAGCTGACCTTGAAGCGGGCTTTGCAAAACGCGGCGATAGAACCGGCGGATGTTTCAGCAGTAGTGGCAGCGGCCAACGGAGGCAGGACGCTTGATGAAACGGAAGCCCGCGCCTACGGGGAGCTGTTTTTACAGCAGGGCTGCAATCCCCTGATTACATCCATCAAGGGCGCGACAGGCGAGAGCTTTTCCGGGGGCGGAATTCGTGCTTGCGCTTTGGCGCTATCTATGGATAAGAATTGCCTCCCGCCGGTTGTGGGCCTTGCCCGGCCTATGACGGAGCTTAATTTTGTAATGAATGAAAGCAAAAAAACAGCCATGAAGCATGCGGTTCTGTCCGGCATATCATTCGGCGGAACGTACGCCTGCCTCGTTTTTACAGGCATGGAGAATTAAAGAGGATTTATGAATTTTCTACTGATTTATCCCAAATGGGAAAAACTGGACCGGCAGACGCGCTTTAACCTGCCGCCGCACGGTCCGGTGGTCATGGCCGCGTCCTTGCCTGCCGACGTGGAGGTGAAGTTTATCGATGAAAACGTCGAGCCGGTCGATTTTGAGGCGGATGCTGATTTTGTCGGCATTTCCATAATGCTGTCCGCTCAACTCAGACGCGGCTGGGAGATTGCCGCCGCGTTTCGCGCCCGGGGCATCAAGGTTATTTTGGGCGGCATCGCCACGATGCTCCATGCACAAGAATGTCAGGCCCATGCCGACAGCGTCTTTCTGGGCGAAGCGGAAGGCCGCCTCGGGCGGGTCTTTGATGATTTCAAGGCGGGACGCCTCCAGCAGGTGTATGACTTCATGGGCGATATGCCGCCCATCGAGACGGTGGGCACGGCCCGCAGAAGCATTCTCAACCGCGAGATGTACAATTATCGCGGCATACAGATGGTCGATCTGGTACACGCCTCGCGGGGCTGCCGCTTCAACTGCTATCCGTGTGCCGTCAGGTTTTTAGGCGGCCGAAAATTCCGTCCACGGCCTTTCGACAAGGTGGTCGAGGAGCTGGCGTCAATCGACAACAACCGCCTGTTCATTGTGGATAATTCACTGGCCCAGGACAAAGAATGGGAAAAACAGCTCTTCCGTGAAATGATCCCTCTGAAGAAAAAATGGTGCGCTCACCCGATCGAAGATGACGACGAAGTGCTGGACCTGGCGGCGCAGGCGGGCGCGTGGTTTGTCTATCAGACGATTTTCGACTCTTCAAACCATATCCGCGACCGGATCAAGCGCTATCATGATTATGGCATCGCCGTGGAGGGCAGCATTTTGCTGGGGCTGGATTACCACACGGAGGATTACATCAAACGCTGGATGGATTTTCTGCTTGAGATAGAACTGGACATGGCGGAATTCACCATCCTGACGCCGTTTCCCCATACCAAGACGTATGACGACCTCAACAATGCCGGTCGCATTTCCAACCGTGACTGGAATGACTATAACTGCGGCAAGGTTGTTTTCCAGCCCGCGCTGATGACGCCGGAGAAGCTCCAGCAGATGTATTATTACTGCTGGGACAGGTTCTACGAGGAAGAGCCGGCCAATTATAAAATGTTTAAAATGCTCAAAAAAGTGATGGATAAAGAGAAGGCGGACGGTACCTACAAGCCGCGTGTGCGCGCCTGAGCGTTTTGTCCGTAAAAGGAGATCACTCTATGAAAACTGCAGGCAAAAGGGCCGCCCTGCTCATCGACGGCGGCCCTGTGCGTTATGAAGACATTGTTGCCGTCGCCAAGGACGGCCTGCCGGTGGCGGTGAGCAAATCGCCCGGGTTTCTCAAGAAGATGGCCCGAACCGAAAAAGCGCTGATGAAGTCGATCCAGCAGGGGGTTGCTGTTTACGGTGTCAATACCGGCTACGGGAAGTCCTGCGGCAACCGGATCGGCATGAAAGCGGTCATCAAAAACGCGCCCAACATTTTGCGCTTTCACGGCTGCGGTACGGGCGATCCCATCGGCATCGAAGAGACCAGAGCCGCGATACTGGCGCGCATCATCTGCCTGGCGCGCGGCTATTCCGGCGTGTCGGTGGCCCTGCTTGAACAAATGGCTGATTTTTTAAACGCGGGCATCACGCCTGTGGTTCCCGGCGAAGGGTCCGTCGGCGCATCCGGGGATCTCACGCCGATGTCCTATATCGGGGCGACGCTGGCCGGCGAGCGTGATGTGTTTTATGAAGGAAAGATCATGCCGGCTGCGAAAGCCATCAAAAAAGCGGGGCTCAAACCCTACAAGTATCAGCCCAAAGAGCCTCTTTCCATGGTCAACGGAACCACAACCATGACCGGCATCGCGGCGATTGCCGTCGAGCGCGCCGAAAGGATTCTCGATGCCGTTTTGCACGCCACCGCGCTTTCCGTGCACGCCATGAAGGGGAACGCCCATCACTATCACCCGGTGATTTCCGAGGCCAAACCGTTTCCCGGGCAGGTTTATGCGGCGAAAAAAATCAAAAAGCTTCTGCTGACCAGGGTAGCGGCGAATCTCTTGGAAGATGATGCGCTGGAAACCCTGCAGGATCCCTATTCGCTGCGCTGCGCGCCGCAGGTGCTGGGCGTGCTTTACGATGGTCTGGTCTGGATCAAAAAGTGGGTGGAAATTGAAGCCAACTCGTCCAACGACAACCCCATCTTCGACCCGGCTACAGGCGAGGTGCTGATGGGCGGCAACTTCTACGGCGGCCATATCGCTTTTGCCATGGACGGCCTCAAGGCCGCGCTGGCTTCCGCCGCGGACATGTGTGACCGTCAGGTCATGCTTTTAGTCAATCCCAACCTTAACCGCGGGCTGCCCGGTGACCTCGCTGCGGGCAACGGAAATTCCGGTGAACTTTATCACGGCTTCAAGGCCATGTCGATCGCATCTTCGGCTCTGGCCGCGGAGGCGCTCAAAGAGACGATGCCGGCCGCATCTTTTTCCCGCTCCACCGAGTCTCATAATCAGGACAAGGTCAGCATGGGCACCATCGCGGCGCGTGACGCGGAAAGGGTCTGCACACTCACGGAGAGAGTGGCCGCCATTCATCTGCTGGCGGCGGCTCAGGCCTGCGATCTGCGACGTAACATCCAGTCGCGGCCGCTTCTGGCCAAAACGGTGCAGAATATCCGGCAGGTGAGCGACCATGTGACACAAGACCGGCCGCTCGATGAAGACATTGAAAGAATGTGCCTGGTGATCAGGTACACAGATTATTTCCGGAGCGGCAATGAGCGACGATAAGAAAAGCTTTGAAGTAAAAATCAGCGTGCCGTTTTACGATCTCGATCCCATGCAGATTGTCTGGCACGGCAATTATCTGAACTACTTTGAACTGGCGCGGGCGGGGCTTTTCCAGCGCTACGGGGTGGACCTGTATTCTTATTATGACCGGGAGAAAATAATTTTCCCCATTATCAGGACGCAGACCAAGCATATCATTGCGCTTGGCCACCGTGACGAAATAATCTGCAGGGCGACTCTGGCGGATGCCAATATCAAACTGATTGTTGACTTTGAAATACGTAAAGTCGGCGAAAAAGTCGTTTGCACCAGGGGCCGCACAGAACAGGTGGCGGTCCGGATGCCTCAAAAGGAAACTCTTTACAGCATTCCGGACGATATACGCGCGGCACTGGGGGGTTGAGAATGGATGAAAGGTTGCAGCAGGCATTTATCAAAGGTGTGGAGCGGGTGGCGGCATGGTCGGACCTGCTCGACGAGATCAATGTATATCCGGTGGCAGACGGAGACACGGGCCGGAATCTTTCCATGAGTCTCACGCCTTTGCGCTTTGCCGGCGGTGACAAAGACGAAATCGTGCGCAAGCTGCTTTTGTCGGCGCGCGGCAATTCCGGTAACATCGCTTCGCAGTTTTTTTCCGGCTTCTACACTACAGACACACTGCACGATCTGAAGACGCTGGTGCAGGAAGGCAATGCCAGGGCGTGGAAAGCGCTGGGCCGGCCGCGTCTGGGAACCATGCTCTCATTATTTGACGCGCTTGAGGAAATCATCGTTGAACGGGGATTTTCAGCCGATCTGCAAAGCACTCGGCAGATACTGGCTCATCTCGAACAGGCGGTGCGCGAAACACGAGAAACCTTGCCGAAGCTCAAGCAGGCGGGTGTCGTGGATGCCGGGGCCTTGGGTATGTATGCCTTTTTCGAAGGCTTTTTTCATACCCTGTCCGGCGGCAACGGTAAGTACCGGCCGCTGACGGAAATATTTGCGGGTCTGCTGAAGATTTCATCTTCATTTCACGAAGATGGGGAAAACGGCTATTGCATCGACGCAGTGGTGAAGGCCGACGCGTCGCCCGACGAACTTGCAGAAATTGCCGGTGATCAGGATTGCGCCATCATCATCCGCCAGGGTGACCTCTACAAGGTGCATC
>JAAYKU010000037.1 GCA_012522275.1 Smithella sp. | reverse complement strand
TTGCTTTTTTACGTTTTTTTGTGTCTAGTTTCATGTGTGGCTCCTTTCTTTGATTGGCATCAGGGTCCGTGGTGATTACCACGGACGGAGCCACACTTCAACTTTCAACTAAAAATTGTATATCACCTCTTAAAATGGATTTAACAGCCATCGTGGTTGATTATGATTTTTACATGAATGATAAATATGCGAATCGGATGCGCTTTTCATTTGCACATGAAGTGGGCCATTTCGCCTTACATAAGAACGTTTTAGCAGTCCTTGATCTGGTTGATCCAGTGGCTTGGAAAAACTTCATTCTTAACTTACCTGAAGATGAGTACAGCAATTTCGAATGGCAGGCCAATGAATTTGCGGGCAGGCTCTTGGTTCCGCATCCTGATTTAGTTATAGCTGTCGAACAAGCCATCGACATTATCAGGAAGAATCATCTAGCGGATTATTTAGAAAATGATCCTGATGCTGTCTTATCAAGAGTCGCCCCCACTATTTGTAAACCGTTTGGAGTCTCCGCCGAAGTAATAAAAAAGCGTGTATCAAGAGAAGACCTATGGCCGCCTAAATTAAACAATTTTTGAAGGAAGCAAAACATTGTGGCAAAGAATCCATCCTTCGCCGGCATGACGATATTGTCCACCGCTGGCGGGGGTGGCCCGCCTCGCGGGCCGGGGGTGGACGTTTTGCAAATTGGAAGCAGCGGCTTGAAATTGTCTCCTGTCTCCTGTCTCCTGTCTCCTGTCTCCTCGTTTCCCATCCTCCCCCTGCGCCCCCTCCGAAGGGGGACACGATCCACCATCACTCAGTTAGGCCTCATTTGCCGACAGCAAAATTTTTTCAAACTCATTAACTGCATTATTCCAGCAATCGCCCTTTCGGCTCATGCTGCAAATCATACCATAGGCCTACAAAAGCTTCTGATAATCATAACCGGCGTATTGGCGAAAGTATTGTTATAATAGTAATAATCGGGCCGCAATTATAACTTTTATCTATTGGATATATGCTGGCGGATCATATAGCTAATCCGCAAGACATTATGGGAGGTAGCAGAATGAAAGAAGGGATAGAGCCGCTGGTGAATGATGAATTTGCCGGAGAGCCACCAACAAAACGCTGTTTGGCGTATCTTCAGACTCAAAGAGAAAAAGGGAAACATGTTGTAGGAATTTATTGCGGCTACGCGCCGATGGAGGTGATCCGCGCCGCGGATATGGTTCCGTCGGTCCTGTGCGCCTTTGACGACAAAACCATTGCGGCAGG
Source organism: Smithella sp. (assembly GCA_012522275.1). Taxonomy (GTDB): domain Bacteria; phylum Desulfobacterota; class Syntrophia; order Syntrophales; family Smithellaceae; genus UBA8904. The sequence goes on along the minus strand of JAAYKU010000037.1, from coordinate 4,573 downwards.
CGAAGAGGTTCTTCCGGCCAATCTCTGTCCGCTCATCAAGTCAAGCTACGGCTTTATAAAAACCGATACCTGTCCGTTTTATGCACTTTCCGAAGCCGTGATTGCCGAGACAACCTGCGACGGCAAGAAAAAAATGTTTGAGTTAATCGCGGATATCAAGCCGACGCATGTGATGGATCTGCCGCAGCTTCCGGACCAGAAGGAAGCCCAGGACAACTGGACGACGATGATCAGAAAGCTCGCTGGTTTTCTAGAGACAACATTCAAGACGAAAATATCGGACGATCGGGTCGAGCAAGAAATTAAAAATGCGAATCTCAGAAACAAATTGCTTAATCAGGTTTTTGATTTCGCGGCTCTTCCGTCCATGCCTTTGACCTGGCAGGAAGTTTATGATCTGACCTATTTCGGTCAGGTGGCCACCACGAAAGATATGCTGCCGATTTTGGAATCTGCGCTGGCCACACTACAAAAACGGGTGGCTGACGGTGTTTATCACGGGGAAAAAGATTCACCGCGTGTCCTTGTTACCGGTTGCCCGGTCGGCGGCGACGCCACCAAGATTTTTAAAATTATTGAGGCGGCGGGTGGAGTGATTGTTTATCTGGATTCCTGCACCGGCATGAAGGCCTATGCGGGTCATTTCGAGGAAGGCGCGCCGGATCCCTACCGGTCGGTTTCCAGGCGGTATCTCGAGGTACCCTGTTCTTGTATGACGCCCAATGACCGGAGGCTTTCGGAGCTGGATATCATCATCAATAAGTTCAGGCCGGATGTTATCATCGACGTCGTGTTGCATGCCTGTCATTCATATAATATCGAATCATCCAAGGTGAAGACGCACGTTGAAACAATACATAAAAAACCATTTTTGAGAATCGAAACGGACTATTCACAAAGCGATGTGGGACAAATTCGCACACGCGTGGAAGCGCTTCTGGAAATGGTTCCAAAAAAGTAAAAAATAGATTTAAGCGTAAAATATTAAGTTGCCAAATATTATTCCGGCGCAGGCCGGAGTCCAGTTGTCACTTCGAATCCCGATATATAGAGATTAGAAGTCTGAAAACAACAGGAGAACTTTGTACAACCCTGCGTAACCGGCAATGTCGTCATACCGGCGAAGGTCGGTATCCAGTGTTATCAAGTGCTTTCTGGATTCCGGGTCAAGCCCGGAATGACTAGAGGAGGTATTATTCAAAGATCCCGATATATAGAGATTAGAAGTCCGAAAACAATAGGAGGGCTTTGCAGAGCCCTGCGTAACCGGGAATGTCGTCATACCGACGAAGGCCGGTATCCAGTGTTATCAAGTGCTTTCTGGATTCCGGGTCAAGCCCGGAATGACTAGAGGAGGTGTTATTCAAAGATCTCAATAGATTGCCGCGTCTCGATGAATCGGGATGCGGCAATGACATCTCGGTTGAATGTTAAAAGAAGATAGTCTTGTGTTTGGATTTGACTTAAAGTTTTATGATTTATGAAAATAATTTATTTTGACAATGCCGCCACATCCTGGCCGAAACCGCCGGCAGTCAGTGCGGCCATGCAAAAATACCTGAAAAAAATCGGCGCTAATCCCGGTCGTTCCGGACATCGCTTGTCCGTGGATGCGGCGCGCGTCATTTACGATGCACGAGAAAAACTCGCGCAACTGTTTAATGTAGGCGACCCTCTGCGGATCGTCATGGTGAAAAACGCCACGGAAGGACTGAATATCGCGATTTCCGGTCTGTTAAAACCGGGAGATCATGTCATTACGTCGAGCATGGAACACAATTCGGTGATGCGTCCGCTGCGAGCGATGGAGGCCCAAGGAGTAAATGTTTCCGTAATCCAGTGCGACAAGTCAGGCCTGATTGATCCGGCGCAAATTTCCGCCGCTATCCAGAAAAATACAAAAGCGATATTCATGACCCATGCTTCCAACGCTACCGGCACGGTCATGCCTGTTGCCGATATCGGACGGATTGCGCGGGAGCATGGCCTGGTATTTTGCGTTGATGCTGCGCAAACCGCGGGCAGTTTTCCCATTGATGTTGCAGAAATGAATATTGATCTGCTGGCGTTTACCGGTCACAAATCGTTATTCGGCCCTTCGGGAACAGGTGGTCTCTATATCCGTGAAGGTCTGGAAAAACGAATCGCACCTCTTTGTGTTGGCGGGACGGGGAGCCGCTCGCAAGTGGAAGAGCAACCGGATTTCATGCCCGACCGTTACGAAGCGGGGACACCCAACACAGTCGGCATAGCCGGCTTGCAGGCGGGCGTTGATTTTGTCTTATCCGAGGGAATTGCTCAAATTAAAAAGAAAGAAGAAGAGTTGTTAAAAATCTTTATGGAAGGCGCCAAAGGTCTGGCCGGCATTACACTCTATGGACAAAACGGTACACAAAAACGAACCCCTGTCGTTTACTTTAATATCGACGGAATGGATCCTGCCGAGGTTGCTCTGGAACTCGATGAGCGCTTTAACATCATGGCGCGTTCCGGTCTCCATTGCGCGCCATCCGCCCATAAAACCATCGGCACATACCCTCAAGGAACCGTGCGCTTCAGCTTCAGCTATTTCAACACACAGGAACAAATAGCCAAAGCGCTTGAAGCCATAAGAAAAATAAGCAGGAGAAAAAAATAATATGACAGACATTAAAATCATTGATGCCCGTGGGCTTTCCTGTCCCCAGCCCGTCGTTCTGACAAAACAGGCGCTGGAGGCCAATGCCAGAGTGACAACCATCGTTGATAACGAAACCGCGCTGGAAAATGTGAAGCGTCTGGCCGGCAAGTTCGGCTGCGATCTGACCGTAGAACCCGAAGACAAAAACATTCATAAAATTCACATCACTCGCGGAGCCGATTTCAATAAAGATCAGCCTTTTGCCGCTTCCTGTGAAACGGGCGTGGCTTCATCGGGTCCTTTTGTCATTGCGGTGACGGAAGACAAAATGGGACGGGGCGATGATGATCTGGGCACAGTACTGATGAAGGCCTTCATCCATACCGTAGCCGGGCAGGCCAAAAAGCCGGGTGTCATCATCTTCTATAACACCGGCGTCAAACTGACCGTGCAGGGGGCCGATGTTCTGGAGGATTTGAAACAACTAGAGAGCGAAGGCGTGCAGATTCTGGTTTGCGGCACCTGCCTGAATTATTTTGAAATAAATGATAAACATGCGGTGGGTGTTGTCTCCAACATGTACGATATTGTGGAAACCATGAGCCAGGCGGGACGTTTACTGACACCATGAAAGATAAAAAATCATACGACGTCATTTTGTTCAATGCGGTCAGCTATGCCCTGAAGGCGGAAAAGATTCTTAAGCGGGAAAATCTTCCGCACAAGCTGATTCCGGTCCCCAAGCATATAAGCTCGGACTGCGGTGTTTGTCTGATGATTCATCACGATGTGAAAGATAAAATTCTGACGATTCTCAAAGATAAAGTCGATATTTATGACCTCCAGCCGCTTGCCGAGTGATGACGATACTGTCCACCGCTGGCGGGGGTAAAAAAACACTTTGATAAAAAGCGCGAAAGCGCATCCATCTTGTCCACCGCTGGCGGGGGTGGCCCGCCTCGCGGGCCGGGGGTGGACTTGTTCTCTTGGCTTTCCATCCTCCCCCTCGGCCCCCTCCAAAGGGGTACATTAAGCGGTGGCGTGAAATTTTTTTCTGACAAAAACGCAAGCCGGGGCCAAAAAAGGAAATGATGGATGATGAAGTGTTGCGCGTCCTGAATTGATATAAAATGTGGAGGACTGGGAATTATTTACATGACTTTAATAAGGTGAAATATTTTTCTCTTGTCATATTGGCCGTTCTCATGTTTGATTTTATTATATTTTCATCTATTTCAGTATATGTTGGGATGACTATGGGGCGCGATACGCCAAGTTTTGAGTAAGACCTATGCGACCCTACTTGCCTTTCAAACACAAATCCATCTTTTAAGAAAATACATTCGAGAACCTTCCAATGGATAGGTGTTATGCGTGGCATTTGTGAGAAGTTCCCATGTCAATAACAAATGGCAGGCCAACATTAACATAATCTTCAAGGTCGTTGGCTTTATCATAATTTTTTATACCCGAAAGATCGGGCGTAAAGCCACAATTCTTCAATACTGTGTCTAATGTACCTCTTTCATGACAGGAGATTAAGAATACGGCAATCGCCTCAGACAATTGTTTTTTAGCTTCATCTTCTGTTGAACCCTGCGAAGATATATCTAAAATAGAACATTCCGCTAAGTACCATTTTTCTTTTTTGGTGACAACGGCGGGTAAAGACATACTAAAACGAATAGATATCATCTTTCTTGCCATGGTTAAAATCCCTTCTTCTTCCTATGGTTCATTTTCAGTTTACAAATGGAGGGGGGAAGCTGATATTTAAGGAATACCACTTCCTCCTAAGATGGCTCTTTTGTAAGATAAATATGTTTTTCTGTCAAGCCCGAATACCCTTATCGCGAATGCACCTTGTGCTCTTTGCAATTCTTAAAATAATTATCGGCATTTCTTGGGAAAAGTTTATAGTCATGCCCTGCGCAGGTGGTAATGGGGTATGCC
>JAAYKU010000274.1 GCA_012522275.1 Smithella sp. | reverse complement strand
TACCCCGTCATGAAAAAGCTCAGTGAAAAGATCGAAGGATCAAAGGCGGAGGGTCTCTTCCACAAGTTGGAGCATCTGGCCAAAGTCGCACTTTTTGACTGCCGCGACTGTGGGGATTGCGCGCTTGTCGATCTGGCGTATCTGTGTCCGATGTCTCAATGTCCCAAAAACCAGCGTAACGGAGCCTGCGGCGGAAGTTTCCGCGGCTGGTGCGAGGTATATCCCGAAAAGCGCAAGTGCGTTTTTGTTCGGGCCTACGCCCGCCTGGGCAAATACAGACAGCAGGCGCTTTTAGGAAAAGAAGCCATCCCCCCCTGCAACTGGGATCTTTACCAGTCATCTTCGTGGATCAATTACTACACGGGCAAGGATCACACCGCGAAAAAGAAATAAACGCAAAGCAGACTTCCCCGGAAAAGACCCAACAGTGTCGCATCCGACTGAAACGCGACCATGGCATAATTTTACCGTTGATGATTGCGGCCGGATAGTGTAGAAGCACCCCGGGCAATTAGCTCAGCTGGATAGAGCGTTGGCCTCCGAAGCCAAAGGCCGTGAGTTCGAATCTCACATTGCCCGCCAATAAAAACAAACACTCAGGAGCTTTTCCTGAGCGCTTTTTGTTTACGAGAAATGAATTCCCACCCCACTTCCCACCTTTTAACCAGGTATAAATTAAGACGACTCATTCGATGTCTGCTTATGTATTTTTCTTGACAGATAAACTCTCCCTTTCTATACTCGGCACGGCAAAAACCCCTTTTTGCCGTTCACGCTTAAAAAATTGAATAATAAAAAAGAGGGAGGATTTTCCATGGATCACGAGCAGATTCAGCAGGATAACGTCGTCACTCAGCTTGAGTCGGACCGGGTCATCGTAACGGGCAACATGATAAATGCGCTTGGCGCCACAAAGCCCTGGACATTGTTTATCTCTGTTCTCGGTTTTGTGAGCGTGGCGTTGATGGCCGCTATCGGGCTTGCCATGCTTGCTGCCGCCGGGTTTTTTAAAAATCTGGGCACCCCCCTGATGGTGTCCATCATGGGCGTCATATACATAATCATGGCCGTGCTTTACCTGATTCCTACGGTTTACCTGTACAAATACTCCTCGGCGGTAGGCCGGTTCCTTAAGGCAAAGCAGGCGCCGGACATGGAAGCGGCGCTTTCCCATCAGAAATCTCTCTGGAAATTCATCGGCATCTTGTGCCTGATAGGGATCATCGTGACAGTTTTAGTATTTGTAGTGGCACTGATCGCTTTGGTCATCGGATTAAAATGATAAAATGGCGGTGAACGTTTACGCCTGCGTTCACCGCCTCCCCTTCCGCCCGGGAAAAATCTTCCCTCCAGGCACGGACCGGCTGGAGCCGGCCGATATTTTTACAGTCCGCCGCCTTTAAAATCTTGAAAGAATCAGACAGTTTTGATACGCTCCGCGCTGCTGTTTCATAGCCGGACCATCTTAAAATCCGGCGCTTAAACTGAAAGGAATGAAATTTCATGAATTATTCCGGGCGAATATTTTGCGGCGACCTGACCCATCGGCATGTCGGCCGGAAAGTGCAGCTTTGCGGATGGGTGGATGCCTACCGCGACCACGGCGGCCTGATTTTTGTTCACCTGCGCGATCGCAGCGGTATTGTGCAGATCGTATTTAATCCGGAAACCACCCCTCGTGACGTGACTGAAGCAGCCGCCTCTTTAAGGGCCGAATATTGTATCAATGTCGAAGGTGAAGTAAGACAAAGGCTGGAAGGAACGGAAAATCCCCATATCGAAACAGGCAGGATCGAGGTTATCGTCAGCTCTCTTTCTGTTTTGTCCGAATCCGAACCGCCGCCTTTTACGATATCCGAAAAAGCCATGGTAGCGGGTGCGGAGAAAAGCGCCTCGGAAAGCGTTTCTGAAGAGCTGCGCCTCCAGTACCGCTACCTCGACATCCGCCGCCCCGCCATGCACCACAATCTGCTTTTGCGTCATAAGATTTTCCAGTGTGTGCGCCAATTCCTCGACGAGCAGGGATTTGTCGAGGTGGAAACGCCTGTCCTGACGATGAGCACTCCCGAAGGAGCGCGCGACTACCTAGTGCCCAGCCGCGTTCATCCGGGCAACTTCTACGCTCTGCCGCAATCGCCGCAGCTTTTCAAACAGCTTCTGATGATCGGCGGCATGGAGCGCTATTTTCAGCTGGCCCGCTGCTTCCGCGACGAAGATCTGCGCCCCAACCGCCAGCCGGAGTTCACTCAGCTGGACCTGGAGGCGTCCTTCATCGACGAAGAGTTTCTCTACACGCTTATCGAAGAGCTGACTGTGCGGATGTTTGCCACAGGCGGCATTTCACTTCCTCGTCCTTTCCCTCGCATGAGCTATGCCGAGGCAATGGACACGACCGGCTCGGACCGGCCGGATCTGCGCTTCGGCCTGCGCTTTGTGGACGTGACGGATATTTTCGCGGACACGAATTACTCGATTTTCCGCCAGATTCTCAAGCGCGGCGGCTGCATCAAGGGCATCAATGTCAGGGGGCAGTCGGAAGCTTTGAGCAAAAACGTTTTGCAAAACGAATACGCCAAAGAAATCGCCCCTTCTTTCGGCGCCAAGGGCATGACGTGGATGCGCGCCGTGGGAGGCAGGCTGGAGTCAAACATTGTCCAGTTTTTCAGCGAGGCGGAACTGGCCGAGCTTCAAAAGCGTTTCGAGGTGAAAGACGGCGACGTACTCATCATGGTTGCCGACCCGTCCTACGCTACGGTCACCTCTGCGCTGGGGCAGCTTCGCCTGCACCTGGCGGCCCGTCTGGGGCTGATTCCCGAAAACACATTTTATCCGGTCTGGATCATCGAATTTCCACTTTTTGAACCGACGGACGACGGGGGTATCACCTCCAGCCATCACCCCTTCACCGCACCGGACCGCACTGATTTCGACCCGAAAAACATGGAAGAGCTTCTCGCGTTACGCTCGCGTGCCTATGACCTGGTGATGAACGGCGAGGAGCTGGGCGGCGGGAGCATCCGCATCAACAACCGCGAACTTCAGCGCAAGATTTTCACGGCGCTGGGGCTTACCGAAGACGACATGCGGGAAAAATTCGGCTTCTTCCTCAAAGCCTTCGATTACGGGGCGCCGCCGCACGGAGGGCTCGCGCTGGGAATGGACCGCGTGGTGTCGATGATCCTCGGGACACAGTCGATCCGCGATGTCATCGCCTTTCCGAAAAACCGCTCGGCCGCCTGTCCGCTCACCGGCGCACCCGCAGCCGTCGGACATAAACAACTGGCCGAACTGGGCCTTTTGAACCTGGGCGGCAAAGAAGCTCTTCCCGGCGCCGCTCAAAAAGAAAACCGCATCGACCGCCTGTCCTGGGTATCGCGCATCGGTATTGACGCCGCACAGCGTCCCGTCATGGAAGAGGCTCTTGCGCGCGCCGAAGAGCTCGCCGGAATCGCCTGCCGTGAGGCCGG
>JAAYKU010000273.1 GCA_012522275.1 Smithella sp. | reverse complement strand
TTTCTTTTTTATCCAGTTTGAGCGTAAAACGGCCATCCTGCGGTATCCGGGAAATGGTGATGTCCATATTGGAAAGGATTTTCATGCGGGCGATGATGGGCAGGAAAAGAGATTTAGGCGGAGAGGGTACATCCATGAGCTTTCCGTCTATGCGGAAGCGAAGCTGCACGGAGTTTTGCTGGGGGCTGATGTGGACGTCACTGGCCCCGTCGCGGATGGCCTGCGCGAAAATGGAATTGGCCAGGCGCACCACCGGCGCCTCGCCCGCCATATCCTGCAGCGAGGCCACTTGTATTTCTTCCTTGTCCGGCTGTGCCTCCTGCTGCCCCTCCTCCTGGGTTTTTATTTCCATGTTTTCCATGATGCTGCCCAGGCCGGACTGCGTTCCGTACAAGGAGCTGATGAGCTGATTGAGCCCGCGCTCGGAGCAGACGACCGGCTCGACTTCCGAATTGGTGAGCACCTCGATGTAATCGAGCGCGTTGATGTCCAGTGGGTCAACCATGGCGATGGTCAGCAGCCGCCCCTTTTTCTTCAAAGGGGAGATCTGGTGCTTCTGGGCGACCTCGATGGTGAAATGGTCGGCCAGATCTATTTCCAGCGGATATTCGTCCGGATGGTATCTGGAGATTTTCAACTGTCTGCTCAACAGGTCAATGATCTGGCTTTCGCTGACAATACCCATGCGTGTCAGAAACTGCCCCAGCTTCAGGCCGGCTTTTTTCTGCTCCTCGAGAGCCTGCGTCAGACGCTCGTGTGAGATCAGGCCTTCATCTATGAGCATTTCGCCCAGGCGTTTTTTTATCTTCATCGGTCCCTCGTGTTAAAATCACGTTGCTGTGTAATCCTGCTGTTGAAAAAAACCGTGTCCGCGTCCCATTCAGACACCACGCGCGCCGTGGCGGCGCGGCCTTCGGCGAGAAGCCTAAGGGCGCTTTGCGCCTCTTGCAGCGTTGTAAAGCGTTTGTCCAGGACCAGCGCGAAGCATCTGCCGTGGCGCTTGTTCCAATAGGGTAAAAATATCAAGGGTTGATCGCCGTCGCGTCCGGCGGCATTCACTCCGGCGTGATACAGGCGGTTCAAGTCCTGGCCGCTTTCCACAACGACCAGAATCATTTCTTTTTTGAACGGGCGCACACGCGCCGGTATCGCCGGCAGTCTGATCATGTCGCCTTCGCGGATTTGATCGAGATTGGTGATCTGCGGGTTGGCCGCCTGGAACTGCCTGCGGATTTCCGGCTTGTTCTCTCCATAGGCCCATTCAAGAATCCCCATCACGGTCATCCCTTTTTTAATTTCCATCGTACCCAGAAACTCGGGAAAGGCCTCTTGAGCCTGCAGGTCGTTTTTTGTGAAAGGCACACGAAAACCACTTTTTTGCGCCCGGCTTTCACGGAGGCTCATGTCTATGCCCGCCGGTTGCAGATGCGAAACAACGGGTATGCGCGCATCCGTTTTGTCCTTGAGGTAAAAGACAGCTCCGGCGGCGGAGGCGACAAGCAGTATCCCCAATGCGGCCCAGCCGAGACGGGCGGTTTTTGTACGCATTTTATTCACGGAGCCCCTCACCAGAAACCAGCCGGCTTTGTTTTTACCACGGATGATCATCATCAGCAGCGTCTGGTGGCAAAGGGAGACAATCCTGCGGGGATAGCCGTGTGTGCTCAAATAAACCGCCATCATTCCGGCAAGGGTGAAAAGCGGGGGCCGAGACGGGTCCATCGAGGCCACGGATATGCGATGTTCGACCATGGCCTTTGTCTGGAAAAAGGAAAGAGGCCTGAGATAATGAATATGATTGACTCTGTCGAGAAGGTTTGTCCGCGCGGCAAGATTTTTGGAAAACTCCGGCTGGGCGAAAATGACAATCTGCAAGAGTTTGAAGCTGTTGGTTTCGTAATTTAAAAACTCTCTGAGAATTTCGAGGCAATCGTCCGGTATTTTCTGTCCTTCATCGATAATCAGAACAATGTTTTTTTCTTCCCGGACCCCCTTTTCAAAAAGAAAGTTTTTTATTTTTTCCTTTATCTGCCATTCGTCTTCGCCGTCTTGCAGAGCGCCGACTCCCAGCACCATGGCCACGGTGCGCACGAAGGCGGCCCTTCCGGCCACCGCCGGATCCAGCAGCAGGAAAGTTTCCACAGGAGGTGTGTCATCGGCGACAGGCCCGGCCAGTTGCTGGATCAGCCTGCGGCACAGAGTTGTTTTTCCCGTACCCACCGCGCCGATGACGATGTTGAGGCCGCGTCTGAGCCTGACGGCCAGCTCCAGACGCTGCAGACAGGAGTTGTGCTGCGGAGACAGAAAAAGAAATTCCGGTTCCGGCGAGTTGGAAAAAGGCTCTTTATTGAATTCCAGAAGGTTGAAATACTCCACCTGTGCCTCTTAATTGTTTGACGTGCCGGCGGCGGGGGTATGGATCGCCGCCGACGTTTGATCATCCAGCCCGATGGTGGGCAAAATGTGCGGGGTGATGAAAATCAGCACTTCTTCCATGTCCTCGGCCTTGCTGTCCGCCTTGAAAAGATAACCCAAAACGGGGATGTCTTTAAACAGAGGCCAGCCCGCATCACCATCGCGGAAACGCTGCTTGGTCAGCCCTGAAATCACGATCGTTTCCCCGTTTTCGACAATGAGGACGGTTTCCGTTTTTTTCTTGATGATATAGGGATCACCCAGCTGTGATTTGCGGGACATGTCAACTTCGTCTTTTTTTACCGAAATAGTCATCTTCAGGTTTTTGCCGTCGATCACATGAGGTGTTATTTCCAGACGTAAAACGACATCCTCGAATTTTGTCGTGGTCGTGGGCTGTGTTCCGATACCGCTGGATTCAATGGTTGTGTAAGGCACCCGCTCGCCGTTTTCCGTGTAGGCTTTCTGATTGTCCAGCGTGGTGATCGAGGGACTCGACAATATGTTGAGCTTGTTGTCCTGCTGGAGAGCCTGAAGCTGCATTTCAAGCAGGCTGCCTCCGATTTTTCCAAAAAGAAGCCCCAGCGACCCAGCACCCATGGCATTGGCAATGCCGGAAATGGGGAAGTGCTGCGCGAAACCCTGCGCGCCGATACCTGTTTGCTGTATGGGCGTATATGCGCCGCTCATCGGATCTCCCGTGCCGGCCGATCCGCCCGGCGTCACATAAAAACTGTCATTGCCCCGAATGTGCCCTTTATACATCCCTCCCCACATGACGCCCAGGTCACGGGCGACTGTTTTCGTGGTCTCCACGATGTTGGCTTTGATCAGTATCTGCGGCGTCGGTTTGTCGAGTTTTTCTATTATCGAAATCATCTGCTCCAGGTCCTGTGCGTTGGCAAAAATCACCAGCGCGTTACTGTGTTCGTCGAAAACGACCGACCCGCGCGTTTTGCCGTCCTTGTCTTTTGTCAGAAACCCCTGCAGTGTTTTTTCCAGCTTCCTGGGGTCGGCATAATCTATTTTAATGACAACCGGGTCCATGAGGGGCTCAACCCACTGTATGTCGCGCAGTTTTACTTTCTGCTTGAGCTCCTGCTCGATGTCATCGCTGGTCATCACGCGGATAATATTGCCTTCCCAGACATAGGCCAGGCCGTGCGTCTTGAGCAGTCCGGTAAAGGCCTGGTCCCAGGGAACGCCACGGAAATCGACGCTGACTTCGCCTTTGAGGTCGTTGCGGATCAGGAGATTGTAATCGACGGCTCTGGCCATCGCCCTCAACAC
>JAAYKU010000036.1 GCA_012522275.1 Smithella sp. | reverse complement strand
TAGCCACGCCTCTGTTCACAAGCTGTCTCACGAAGCTGCTGGCGGGGAGTTCTTGAAGGTTCAGAATCCTCCTGACATCCTCCAGACGGAAAACGGGTTTGTTTTCTTCATAGAGAGTGGAGACCAGGCGCACGGATTGGGGTCCTAATGTTTTAAGGTGGCTGTTGTGATTTGGGCACATAATATGTCCTCTGGAGACAGATAATGCGCTTGAAATATGACAATGTCAATGAAAATTATCTGCATGATGCATCTCAGAGTGAGAGCTTTGAAAAACCGCCATTTTTGTCATTTCGACCGAATGTTTTGCGGATCGGTCGGGGACCCGTGACTGTGACAACAGGAAATTGTTGAGCAAGTAATATTATTTTATTTGATAGTGTTCTTTCTAACATGTTGAATTATTAGCAAATAAACCAGATGATGTCAAATTGAAAGTCAAAGTTTCAATTAGCGCGGATGGGGGTCGGCGTTAGTTGGTTATGATTCAGGATGAGAACCAGAAAAAATTAACGACCTTTAGATTGAATCCCTCTTTGGAAGGAGAGCTTTAAATAATACCTCCGCCAGTCATTCCGGGCTTGACTCGGAATCCAGGAAGCACTTGATAGTACTGGATACCGGCCTTCGCTGGTATGACGGCATTGCCGGTTGGGCAGGGTTTGGCAAAGCTCTTGCTACATTGTCGCTGGGTGTCAGGCAACATTCGGGATTTCATTTTTTCTTTATCGTGTGCTTGAGTTTCAAAACGGCAAAGTCCAGCTCAATGGATGTTTCCGTGTCGCTTCATTGAAAATCGTCGCCAAAGGTTTCTTCTGTAGCAGAAAAAGGATTGACAATTAATTGCTTCTCCGAGTTTGGGACATTATTGACAACCTCATGAATATTTTCATGAAATTCAAAGACCTTATGACAGATACTAAAAGCTGTATTGCTTATTTAAAGGGATTTATGATGCGTAAAGTTTTATTAATTTCAAGCCCATCCTGTAAATCTTCGGTATATAAAATAGAACAGTGGCTGTTCGTGGCTGCGGCTATGATCAAGGCATCCCAATAGCTTAGCTTGAATTTCTTAATAAGGGAGAATGCCTTTGCAATATCGGGCAGCCCTGTTAAATGGATTGCAAAGTTATCATTGAATTTATTGAGGATTGCGGCAGCGTCATCGATAGAGAGCGGACGATTAACTTTTCCTGTAATTACAACGACAAATTCGTTTAATACCTGTGTGCTGATTACAACATTTTCCTCAGATAGAAGGCGGGCAATTAGATCCACTGCAGCCTTATGTTTGGCATCATCTGAAGTGTCGTAAGCATAGACAAGAATATTGGTGTCAAGAAATACTTGCATGATCAGGTGCGATAAATTTCATCTCTCCGGATACGCCTATAGCCCATGTTGCGACCGGTCATCATATCGTCAATTAATTCTTGAATATGTAAAGATTTTTCCTTTTTTCTGATTATGACAGTCACTTCCTGGTTGATTAGGGAGCTCAATATATCTGTTTGTACTTCAATGATATTTGCGCCCTTTACCCTGCCTTGAGTAACGATGTTTCTCATTTTTCTTTCACTTTCTTTGGGATTATTTTACGGTTCTTGTCCCTCATTATCACTGACTCAAATTGTTAAGTATATAATAGCATTTCTTCCGTCATAAGTCCATCTGCTGAATGAACACCGACTTGAATATGGATAGATTGTGTATCAGTGTTTTCTTTTTGCCGTTTGGCGGCGTATCGCTATATATTTTTATTCATCAAGTATTTCATCCTGTTCGTCATCCCTTGTTGATGTTCTGCTCAGAAGGGTCCAGTAAAGCATTGGCGGGTGACCTGTCCCTGGCGCTTAATGGCAGTGTTTTCTTGGGTGAAGAGGTTGCTTTTCTGGTGGGTTTTGCCGCAATAAGGCTTTTTCTTGCTATATCCCGGTTTTGATTATCTGTGCATCGATTCCATCATATCCTCGTAGATCATGTTAAAGGTGGGCAGTTCGTCCACCTGCTTCAGGGTGATGCCCAGGGCCTTTGCAATGGGGGTGGCCAGCGTCGTGGCATTTTCGTGATTGACCAGGAAGCGTTGCGGCCATTGCTGGGCCTCTTCCAGGCAGGAAATGAGAGTTTCACGAAATTCCTTAAGGTGTTCTTCTGGCGCCTCCAATCCCATGGAAAGCACAAAACCGCTTTGAACATCGACAAGGACCAGCATACGCGCCATGTAGGGGCGTTCGTCACGATGCTCCTGGATGCAGGTAGGGGCGTAGGCGTATCCGATCTCCCAATCGCCTGATTTCTTTTTAGGGCTGCGGCGAAGCCGGGCTATCGCGATCTCGTTTATGGGTATATCCTCCGGCGCTTTTTGTTTGAGCGGTGCCGGGGCCAGCATTTTGTCGAGCCATTTAGCTTCCCCATCGGACGATGCTTCCAAAACTCGCACGAAGTGGCGCGCCGTGTCCGGCTCGGTCAGAAGTTGTCGGTTTTCGGCGCATCGGGGAAGAACATCAATTGCCTGTTCGAGGCAGGTGGCCAAAGTGCCCGCCTGAACTGCCGATAGATGCCACGGAAAGAAACCCGGCATGTGGTGGCGAAAAAGAGGCCAGGCGTTGCGGCCGCGGTATTTGAGCCCGAGGTCGCGAATGACCGCCAGATCCCGGGGGGCAAGATAGGTGCGATCATTGAAAGACGCTTCCAGGCATAGCTGGTATTCTGAAATCATTGGTCCGATGGTAACTTCACCGGACAACATTTTCAGGTAGCCCTCCAGTCCTTCGGTTCCTTCATAGGCAATCAGAGCGAACACTTCTTTCATAGCTCCAAGAACACAGCAATAGTGGATTTTGCCAGTCTCCGGGCATTGCACACCGAAAATCCGGTCATCGTCCATCCACTCCCAGGGGGCAAGCTTGTAAAAGGCATCCGCCGCCCGGTAGAGCCGCAGCCACTGTGCCCGTGTGGGAGAGCTTTGTGCGTGCGGCCCCGTCTGATGGCCAACAGATTTCAGTGTGTCGCCGGCAGGCGCAACGGGTTTCTTTTTTGTTTTGTCTTTGTTTTTTGTGCTTTTCATTGTCGGAAGAGAGGGTTGTTTTGTTTTCATAAAAGTCCTTTATATGTTGATGGGGTATGGTTAAGAGCTCTTAGCTCATGAGACCTCTGAAAAATACCTCCGCCAGTCATTCCGGGCTTGACCCGGAATCCCCAAAGCACTTGATAATACTGGATACCGGCCTGCGCCGGTATGACGATGTTGTCCCACGCCGGCAGGGGAAACAAGAAGGGTGCGCTGCGCGCTTTATTGACCGTTCGTACCGAGCGTGTCGAAGCATGAACAACGCCTTTCTCCCTCATGATGCCAGCCAGTCGCGCACCGCGTTTTTTTCGTTTGTCTGTTGTATCTGGGTGGTCAGGGTTTTGTCTTTGAAGGTGGAACGCAGAACTTTCCAACCATAGCTCGTCACAAGATATTTTATTCGTCTCGAGTAAGCCTTCGTGTAAAAAAAAGGGGTATGTGCGGCGCCGCCCGCGTAGGTCATGGTTTCTTTTGCGGGCAGCAGGCGGCGGAAAAAATGCCGCAGTTTGGCGCTTAGTTTCTTTTCGCCGAACAGCCGCGAGATATGTATGTTCATTTCGCCCCGCCTGGAAAACATGAGTGCCTCAGCGCGTGGTATCATTTCCTCATCGGCAGGACGAAGCGCGGCCAGCGTTTTATCATCCAGGACAAGCCCCAGCAGGTTGCGCGCCGAGACGAGCATGAAGTACAGGGCATTGGTCACACGCAGTTGACGGGCGGTATGGATGAGCCGGTCCCAGTCCAGGGCCGTGCCGTAGTGTTCAACAATCTGCCGTATGTCCAGAAGCGCCCGCATGGCGTTATCGAAGCAATGGCCGATGGAGGAGTGGATGCAAATGTGCAGCATGTTATCCTCCGGGGCCAAAACAAAGGCGGCGGCATCTCCCACGGCCAGCGGCTCGGCGCGCTGCCAGAATTCTTCAATGTCAAATCGTTTGCCAAGCTCCGCATCGGCAATGTTAAAATGGAGTTCGATCTTGTCGTGGTTTTCGTTTCTGAAAGGCGGCGCGTGCATCTCTGAGATGCCCAGCCCGTCCAACGGGGCCCGGTAGCCATGATTGATTAAAACGCCACAGGCCGGGCTGATATCCTCTGATCTGACCAGCAGGTCGAAATCGGCCATGACGCGCAGGGCGATGTTGCCATAGACATATTTTGCCAGATG
>JAAYKU010000272.1 GCA_012522275.1 Smithella sp. | reverse complement strand
CTTTGCCTTCGGCTTCCTCCAGATTCGCAGTTGCCCGCGACACCCTTGCCGTTCGGCTAACTCTTCCCCTTGCCGGGTGAGTAGTGGACTTGCACCACCAAGTCTGTGCGCCCTGCCGGGCGCACGATAAAAAAAGCGGGCCTCGTGCCCGCTTTAAATTTTTAAACCTGATTGCCTTATCGCACCTTTTCGGTGTCTTCAAAAGAAAAATTGCCAAAACAAGACCTATCAGCGCCAGTGCGGCCGTCGGGTAAAACGCGTAGGTGTATGTTCCGAGCACGTCTTTGGCTTGACCGGAAATGATGCCGCCGACAATCGCGCCGACACCATAGGCAAAAAAGACGACACCGTAGTTGCGAGCGTAATTTATCATCCCGAAAAATGTGACTGTCGCCGTCGGTGCGATCGCCAGCCAGCCGCCGAGGCATAACCAGAAACCGATGAAGCTCGCGGTGTAGAGGCCCGTATCCCCTTCTTTGGCCACAATCATGATCACGGACACGACCAGAATAATCAAAAGGTTGATGACTGCGGCATTGCGAGGTGTAATTTTGTCCGTCAGAAAACCGAACAGGGGGCGCCCCACCGCGTTGAAGACAGCAAATACACCGACCAATGTCGCGGCGGTTTCGCCGGATATTTTGATAATTTCATTGCCCACTGGCTTAGAGATGCCAATCGCCATCAAACCGGCCACAGCGCCGATGATAAAACACAAAAATAGACCCCAGAAAGTTCTCGTTTTCACCATTTCGCCAGGTGCGAAATCAACAGCGGCGACGCTGCCGGCCGCCGGCTTCCAGCCTGCCGGCGTCCAGTTTGCCGCCGGAAAGCGAAAAGGAAGGCTCAAAACGATCAAAATCACGCCGAAGGCGATACCGAAATACATAAACGTCGCAAAGAGCCCCTGTGCCGGGATCAGCACATTGGCTATTTTTCCGGTAATAAGGGCAGATCCACCGAAACCGGCCAGCATCAATCCAACAGCGAGTCCTTTTTTGTCGGGGAACCACTTTGCCCCCATCGCCACCGGACAGCCGTAAACAAGACCGACGCCGGAGCCGGCAATCACACCGTAGGTAATGATCAACACCCAGATATTGGGTGCGTAAGCCGACAGAAACCACCCGAGGCCGACAATAATGCCGCCGATAATGCCCAGTTTCCGCGGTCCCAGTCTCTCCATCACCCTGCCGCCGAAAAACATCAGTATGGCAAAAAAAGCAAGAAAAACCATAAAAGGCAGATTAGCCTGAAACGCAGAAATGTCAGGAAATTCCTTCCTGACCGGCCCCAGGAAAATGCTGTACGCATACACGGCGCCCAAGCAGACATTCATGATCAGCCCCAGCACAACAAACAACCATCTCCCGCCTTTGGCGGGCATCCCAAAAACTTTTTGTTCAGAACCCATACAACCCCCTTCAAAAATTAGTAAAAAACACGATTTTGCGCTTTTATAGACTTGCATTTCAAGTGTCAATAAAAAAATGTGGACACCGATCATTGTTTTGAAATAGTATAAAGTCATCAAATATTTTGAGATTTAAAATGACAAACGATCTTCGAAGCAAGGATGGCTTGCCGCACATATCCGGAATAATTTTATCCGGCGGGAAAAATTCACGAATGGGCGCCAATAAGGCATTTCTGGAAATTGACGGGATCCGCCTGATTGACCAAACGCTGGCTGTCTATCGTCAGATATTTAACGAAATTATTATTGTAACCAATGAACCAGGCGCTTATCTCGAGTTTAACGATGTCACGCTGGTCACGGATATTTACAAGGAAAAAGGGCCGCTCGGGGGAATTTTCACCGGCCTGTTTTATGCGCAAAACCCGTATATTTTTGTCAGCGCATGCGATCTGCCTTATCTGAGTGCCGACTTTATCCTGCATCTGCGACATCTGTCCGGACGCCATGATGTGATCGTCCCGGAAACGGCAGAAGGATATCAGCCGCTTTGCGCCGTTTATTCGCGAAACTGTCTGCCTGTCCTCAAAAAGCGACTGGAGATGGACAAGCTCAAAATTACGGGATTTTACAAAGATGCGCGCGTACTTTCGGTAACGGAGAACCAGATTCGCCCCTTTGATGCGCGCGGGCTGCTTTTCCGGAATCTGAACACACCTTCAGATCTCAAAAACGCCGGGAACAATAAAAACAACCAATCTCTTGACAAAAAATAGTGATCTCGGGAATTTAACCGGCGTTTACACGATTTCAAGTCCGATCAGCGTTTCCTGGGTGTCGGCTGAGTCCATTTCTGAGCAGTGCCGTCATAGTACCACTTGTCCGGAAACCCACGACGGCGGATGAACGTCGGGTTATCGGCCCATTTCAAAAGATCCTTATAGGCATCGTGAATATTCCTGAAGGTTGTAGGCTGGCCCCCTGCATCCGGGTGGTGAATTTTTGCCTGCCTGCGGTAGGCGTCCCTGATCAGCCTCCCCAGTTGCTTTGAGCCTAGTTCGGCCTTGCTGATGCCCAGGCAGCGCAGGCTCTCGGCGCGCACTGCGGGTGTTCTGATTAAACGCGGGCGGACAAGGCTAAGGCTCTCCCCCTCATGTTTTTCCGCCATCTGTAAAAGCCTACGCGACGCCATGTATTTTTTCCCCGTGCGCGCCGTCTCCTCCCACCAGGCCTCTCCGAGACTGTTGGCCATTTTTCCGAAGTCATCCGCCGGTCTGCTTCCATTGGTGCGCAAGGCTCTGTAGCGAAACACTTCCCTAATATCGCGCACGATAATGTCCAGTACAATCATCTCCGGGGTAAAATAAAACGTGGCGTGGCGCACATTGAGCGCTTCCAGCAATCCCGTGCGGGTGGTGAGTTTCTGACGCAGATGCTGGCGACACTTCAAAGAACAGTAGCGACGGTTACGCATATTGTCCGTCTTGCCGCAGGACAGACAATAGCGCAGGGGCGGTTTTTGTTGTGAAGGTTTAATTTTTGCCAGCATATACAGATTTTAAACAGCCGATTGTGCATTTACTGACACAATCGGCTGAGATTCTCCCCAAAATCGTTCCACTCAGGTAGCGGCCTCAAGATATCCTTTGGCCAGCGCCTTGTTGACATGCACAACACCTTTATTCAGATCTTTAAAGACATAGTCGTTGGTAATCACAGGAAGCATATCGGCTTCTTCCTGAGTTTTTATGACCGACCCGACCGGAACATAGCGCCCGTCAGCGACTTTGACGCCCATCAGAATAACCCCCGGCTCGACGACGCAATTCCTGCCGACATGTGATTTGAAAACCAGCGTCTTCATACCCACAAAAGAATCGTCCAATACAACGGCAGGGCCATGAATCTGCACCTGATGCGCCAGCGACACACGATCGCCCACATAAACGGCGTATTGCCTGCCGTCCACCTCAACCCGGTTTTTTTCTATCGGCTTGCCGTCCATTTCTGTTTCCAGCGCGTGGATGATCACCCCGTCTTGCACATTGGAATCATTGCCGACATAAAGCGGCTGCCCCTCATCGCCGCGCACGCACGCGGTCGGCGCCACCATGACATTGCGGCCCAGAATAACATTCCCGATTACCGCCGCCAGCGGGTGAATGTAGCATCCTTGTGCGATCACCGGCTCAAATACTTTCTGGCTGAAATCAGTGATGACATTCTTTTCAATCATTGTTTTTTCCTCCGGTCCTCATAGTTTTTAACCGGGTTTTTCACCCGGGTTTTAAACGGGTGCTGCATGATCACCGCCCCGTTTTCATGTTTTTTTCCTTTTCCAGCAGCTTTTGCCAGACCTCCTCGACCCGCTTTTGTGTTTCTTCCACCGTATTGCGATTGTCGATAACGATATCCGCCAGCGGTATTTTATCATGTATCGGCATCTGGCTTGCCAGGCGCATTTTCGCCTCGCGGTTTGTAAGCGAGCTTCTCGTCATAAGGCGCTCGATCTGCTCGTCAGGCTCTATCACGACGAGAATCGTCAGATCGAAAAGATTTTGCATGGCACATTCAAAAAGCAGGGGAACGTCCGCAAAGACAATCGCACGGGGATTTTGTTCTCTGATGCTTTCCAGTTGCAAATGCCACTGCTCAAAAACCCGGGGGTGCACAATGGAATTGAGCTTTTGCAGTTTTTCCGGATCGTTGAACACAACCGCCCCAAGCCTGACACGGTCGATTGTCCCGTCCGGACGTAAAACTTCTTTCCCGAAACAAGCGACAATATCCTGCCAGGCGGACATATTCGGCTTTTGCACTTCGTGGGCCAGTTTATCAAAATCAATCAGTATGCCGCCCAGACGCCCGAACATTTGCGCGACAGTAGTCTTTCCGCAGGCAATACCGCCCGTTAAACCGACATTCAGCATGAATTATTGACTGTTGAGCTCATAAATGATGCGCAGGCCTTCAAGTGTGAGCATTTCCTCGATTTTTTCAATTGTTTTTGTCTCCGGGGCTAAAACCCGCGCCAGTCCGCCGGTGGCAATGACCACGGGCTCGGCGTCCACTTCCTGCTTCATCCGGTTTACGATGCCGTCCACCAGCCCGGCATAGCCGAACACAATACCCGCCTGCATCGCGCTTACCGTGTCCTTCGTGATGACGGTCGCCGGCTTGCTGAATTCCACACGCGGCAGTTTCGACGCGCGCGCAAACAGCGCCTCGCTGGAAATGACAATACCGGGGGCAATGCACCCTCCCATATATTCGCCCTGCGGCGAGACATAATCAAACGTCGTCGCCGTGCCGAAATCGACAATGATGCACTCGCGCCGATACTTGTTATAAGCCGCCACCGCGTTGACGATCCGGTCGGCGCCGATTTCCCTGGGGTTATCGTAAAACACCGGCATCCCTGTTTTGATTTCCGGGCCGACAATAAGGGGAGTGACGTTGAAATACTTGACGCAGACAGTCTCCAGGATATTGAGCATCGGCGGCACAACACAGGAAATGATGATGTCCGTCACCGACTTCATTTCTTTGTCTTTCATCCGGCTCGAATGGTACAGATTGTAAATCAGCACTCCGTACTCGTCAACCGTGTGTCCGATAACCGTCCGGATGCGCCAATCATACAGCAGACGCCCCTCATCGAACAAACCCAGGACCGTATTGGTATTGCCCACGTCAATGACCAGAAGCATAATCTTCAACCTTTTTTAATATGGTCGCATCCCCTGCGGAAACCATCGTTGTTTTATTATCGCCGGTCACAACGGCTAAAGACCCGTCATCGCCGAGCCCGGCTGCCGTACCGGTTATCGTTTCATCGTGAAACCTGACCGCCACCGGCAGACCGATCATCGGAGAGAGGCTTAGCCATTTGTCTCTGACCGCGCCGAAGCCTTCTGCGAGAAGCTCCCTATACCATTTTGACATATTTTCATACAGGCGAATTATTAAATCCGTACGAGGTATCCGGCGGCTTGCCTCAATTGATAAAGAAGTGGCCGTCTCATGGATATCCGCCGGAAATTGCTCTTTGTCCATATTCACATTGACGCCGATGCCCGCCACGACAAAATCTATGGCGTCGGCAGACATTTTAACCTGAGAAAGAATACCGCAGATTTTTCTGCCGGCAATGAGCACGTCATTGGGCCATTTCAACTGAACTTTATCCGGGCAATATTGTTCAAGCGTTTCAGCGACGGCCACGCCCGCGGCGATGGAGATCTGCGGGGCCCGCCGCACATCAAACCCGGGGCGTAAAATAATGGAGGTGTAGATATTGGCTTGCGGCGGGGAATGCCAGGCGCGGCTCATTCTTCCTTTACCCGCCGTTTGCGTGCCGGCAATGACAACCGTTCCCTCCGGTTCGCCCTGGCTCCCCAGACGAAATGCGTCATCGTTTGTCGAGCCCGTCTGCTGCAAATAATAAATCCTGTGCCCGATAAGCCTGCCGGCAAGATTTTGCCTTAAGTGATTCAGCTTTATATGCACCACCCGCTTCCTGCCTCATGTCCGCTGCGAGGCTTCATTTTTCCCGGCCGGCCATCGAAACTGCTTATGTTTCTGATTTTGTTTTTTATAAACAAACCTGTACAGATTTACAGGGCCTGCATTACTTCACCAAAAGTGAAATATTCGCGGCCCGTACGGAGTGGGTAAGCTCGCCGATGGATATATAATCAACACCGGTTTTCGCGATGGAGGCGACTCGCTTCAAATTGACATTGCCCGAAGCTTCGGTGAGCGCCCGCCCCCCTATCAGCGCGACGGCTTTCTTCATGGCGGCGTTGCTCATGTTGTCGAGCATGATGATGTCCGTATTGCAGGCGAGCGCTTCTTTCACTTCGCCGAGATTTTTTGTTTCCACTTCGATTTTCATCTTCTTTTTTAAATATTTTCTCTGCGCTTCTACCGCGGCGGTGATGCCGCCTGCCGCTTCGATGTGATTGTCCTTGATCATCACCGCATCAAACAGACCGAAACGATGATTCATGCCTCCGCCGAGCCTGACGGCCATTTTGTCCACAATACGCAGCCCGGGCGCGGTTTTGCGCGTGTCGAGAATTTTTGCGCCGGTGCCCCGCACGGCCTGGACATATCTGGCCGTCTGCGTGGCGATGCCGCACATACGCTGAAAAAAATTGAGCGCTGTGCGCTCCGCCTGCAAAATTGCGCAAAGACGGCCCTCCACTTCGGCCACAACGTCGTTTTTTTTCGCGCGCTGTCCGTCGGCAATCAGTTTTTTTACTTTGATTTTTTTATTGACGGATTTAAAGACCGCCTCGAAGACATCCAGTCCTGCAACGACGAAATCCTGCCTGGCCACAGCTACCGCCTTGCCCATCTTTTTGGGTCCGACCGTGGCTTGTGTCGTAATGTCCCCTGCGCCGATATCTTCGGCCAGGGCGGCTGCAATGATTTTTTTAATTTGTGTATTCATCTTCAATGGCCTCGCTGCGGATGTATAAAAACCGCGCGAACTGCTTCACCCGGCATACCCGAGACGCTCCCGGGGGCCTGCCGGGGAAAAAACCTCCCCTACAAACTGATGCCTGAAATTTTCTTGAGAGCTGTTTCCAGGGCCGCAAATTTTTCCTGAAAACTTTTCAACTTGCCCTCTTCTTTCGCAATGACCTCCGGCGCCGCCTTTTCCAGAAAATCATGGTTGGCCAGTTTACGCGAGCTGTGCTCGAGGTCCTTGTCGACTTTGGCCAACTCCTTTTCCAGTCTGGCTTTTTCACTTGCGATATCGACAATGCCGGCCAGAGGGACGTAGATTCTCGTCGGGCCGACAACGCCTGTGGCCACCCCTTCCGGTTCGGCCAGATTGACGTCAACCGCCAGCGATTCGAGGTTGGCCAGATTGACTATGTAGTCACAGCCGGCCTCGATCGCCTTTTTCCCCTGCTCATCGGCTACGGAAATCAAAACTTTGAGTTTTTGTGAAGGCGAAATACGCATCTCACCGCGAATATTGCGCACGGAGGTGATAATCTCCATGAGCATTTCCATCTCTTCCACGGCGGCCTGATCATCCCATGCCGCCTGAGCTGTCGGAAAGGCACTGACCATAATCGAATTTTCGTCGCTGTTGTGCAGGTGCAGGGCCTGCCAGAGCTCTTCCGTCACAAAAGGCATAAAAGGATGCAGCAATTGCAGCATGATACCGAACACTTCCTTCATGGTTCTTTGCGTCACGCTCTTTTGCTCCGGCCCGACCTTGCCGTAAAGAGCCGGTTTGCTGACCTCCAGATACCAGTCGCAGTATTCATGCCAGATAAAATGATAAATCGCGGCGGTGGCGTCGTTGAAGCGATACTCGTCCAACGCGGCAATCACATCTGTAATAGCCTTATTGAGCCTGGCCTTGATCCACTTTTCCGGCAGTGAATCAGGCGCGTCACAAGGGGCCTCAGGGTCAAAGTCGGCCAGGCTGCCCAGCGTCAGTTTGGCGGCATTCCATATTTTATTGACGAAAAACTTGTATCCCTCGATGCGCTCCGGCGACATGCGCACATCGCGCCCCTGAGCGGTATAGGCGGCCAGCGTGAAACGGAAGGCGTCCGTGCCGTACTGATCAATCATCAGGATCGGGTCGATGATGTTTCCTTTGGACTTGCTCATTTTCTCGCCCTTTTCATCACGCACCAGCGCGTGAAGATACACATCATGAAAAGGCACGTCCTTCATCACGTAAATGCCCATCATCATCATGCGGGCCACCCAGAAAAAGAGAATGTCAAAACCGGTGATCAGCAGCGACGTGGGGTAAAAAGTTTTCAGGGCCTTCGTTCTTTTGGGCCAGCCTAAAGTGGAAAAAGGCCACAGTGAAGAACTGAACCAGGTATCGAGGACATCCTCGTCCTGCCGGAGCGAAGCGCCGCCGCAATCGGGACAGACATCCGGATCAATTGTGGCAACAATCACCTTGCCGCAGCCGTCGCAGTACCATACGGGAATGCGATGCCCCCACCACAGTTGTCTGGAGATGCACCAGTCACGGATGTTGGTCATCCAGTCAAAATATGTGGCCTCCCAGGTGGCGGGCACTATCCTTGTTTTCTTCTTCGTAACGGCATTCATCGCCTGTTTGGCCAGGGGCTTGATTTTGACAAACCACTGCTTGGACACCATCGGTTCAATATCGGTTTTGCAGCGGTAGCACTGCCCGACATTGTGACCATAAGGCTCGATGCCGACCAGATAGCCTTCTTTTTCCAGGTCGGCTACGACATTGCGCCTGGCCTCGTAGCGCTCCTGTCCCTTATAGCTGCCTCCGTGCTCGTTAATAATGCCGTGGCCGTCCATGATCGAGATGATCTCCAGATTATGTCTCCGGGCCATGGCAAAGTCGTTCGGATCGGAGCCGGGGGTGATCTTCACGGCGCCGGAGCCGAAATCCATCGTCACGTAATCGTCGGCGATGACGGGGATTTTTTTATTCATCAGCGGCAGGATCACCATCTTGCCGATCTTGTCTTTATAGCGCGGGTCTTCGGGGTGGACGGCCACGGCAGTATCGCCCAGCATCGTCTCCGGGCGGGTGGTGGCGACAACAATCTCCCCGTCACCGTCGGCATAGGGGTAACGAATGTTCCACAAAAAGCTCTGGTCCTGTTTGAATTCCACTTCCAGATCGGAAATGGCTGTGTGGCAGCGCGGACACCAGTTGACGATATAGTCGCCCTGATAGATCATCCCTTCGTTGTAGAGGCGGACAAACACTTCCCGAACGGCCTGCGACAGGCCCTCATCCATCGTGAAGCGTTCGCGCTCCCAGTCACACGAGCAGCCCAGACGCTTGAGTTGATTGATAATCACGCCGCCGTATTTTTCCTTCCACTGCCAGACGCGGGCCAGAAATTTTTCACGTCCGAGGTCATGGCGGGAAATCCCCTCCTTCTTCAATTCCTGCTCTACCACGTTTTGCGTGGCGATGCCCGCATGGTCCATGCCCGGCATCCACAATGTATTGCAGCCTTGCATCCTTTTAAAACGGATGATCACATCCTGAAGAGTGTTGTTCAGTGCGTGCCCCATATGCAGCATCCCGGTAACATTCGGCGGCGGGATGACGATGGAAAACGCCGGAGCGTCACTTTTGTCCTGAGCGTGAAAATAATTGTTTTTCACCCAGTAATCATACAATCTTTTTTCGGCCGCGGCCGGTTCAAACGCTTTTTCCAGTTCTTTTGTCAGCATGTAATAATTATCTCCCCTCTACAAATACACAAAAGGGCTTTCGCCCTTTTTGACCATACCGCCCGCATGACCGATCGGTGCCGGCGCATGGTTTGAAACCATCCGCCGCATACTTTCAGACAGTGCGTTCACTGATAATTCCACTTGTCTTTGAGCGTCCTGATGCTCAAAAGCGCCTCGATGCCGGCCACCGTCTTATGCAGGGCGAATTCTTTTGTTGTCTCGCTTCTGACGGACATCAGTCCGCGTGTTGTGGCCACCATGGCCGCGTTGAAATATGGCGAGGAATTTGTGACATCCGGAAAAGGAGACCGGAAACCCGCAAATCGCCTGACGAGCGTTTTGTCCCCCGTAACCGTGACCATGATGTCTTCAAGGATCACGGCAAATTTAGCCCTGGTCAGAAATGTTCCGGGAACGAAATTTCCTTCCGGATCAGCTTCCAGCCCCCGGACGCCGATCTTCAAAATACCCTCGATATCTCTTTTCCACGGG
Source organism: Smithella sp. (assembly GCA_012522275.1). GTDB lineage: Bacteria > Desulfobacterota > Syntrophia > Syntrophales > Smithellaceae > UBA8904. The sequence goes on along the minus strand of JAAYKU010000272.1, from coordinate 7,251 downwards.
TTATTGGCGATATCCCCCGCGGTTTTATCTGTGGAAGAGGTCTGATGAGAGCTTGCCCGCGAGACCCCCTGCGCCCTTCGTTCGTATAGATCGTCTATTTTCAGCTCTCTCATCAGCAGGACCGCCGTATCGGCACGGGTAATGCTTTCGGCCAGGGCAATCCGCCGGCCCGCGTCTGTGACCGGCATCGCCTGCCGCACTTTGTGCAAAAAAGCGCTCTGGGCACTTGCCTCGGCAAGATAATCGGACTGCAAAGACAATACCCGGGCAAACATAGCGTCCGCCTCATCAAACGAACAGGCCTGCCTGTGGGCCAGCCCCATGAAATAAAAGACGCTTGCATTTTCCGCGTCGATTGCCAGTGCATGTTCAAACTCGGCCAGGCTTTTTGCCAGCCAGTCGGCATCGAGCCTGCTTTGCGTGTAGTAGCGGATCATGGCGATATGATTCGAAAGCCTCTCTGCGTCCGTCATGGCTTCCGCACGGGCCTGCTCAAGGTCGTCTTTCGCACCTTTAAAATCGGAAGTGTAGGCTTTGACCAGCCCCCTGCCGGTGAGCGCCTGCGAGTTTTTGCAGTCCGCCTGCAGCGCCATCTCAAAAGCTCTGCCTGCCTCTCTGTATTTTGCCTGATCGACGAGTTTCATTCCCGTGTAGGTCAGGTTATCAGTGGAATCAAGCTGAATCAAAGGCATCAGAAGCGCCGTTTCACAGCCTGCCAGAGATAAAACAAACCAGGACAGAGTCAAAAGAGCCAAGACTTTACAGGTCTTGTCACGACCAGATATATGCTTTGCCATTCATCCCATCCGGGTGGATTCCGCGATTGCAAATCCATCCCCTGTCATTGAAAATGCCTATCTTCATTAGCGTTTGTGCTTTTTTAAGTCAAGTCAATATTGGGTGTGCACAGCGTGCGCCGGCGTCGCCTAGTCTTAAAAAAAATGCTCCTCACACTAACGGTCTGTATAAAATGCCTCTATTTTATTTTTGATTTTCTCCTGTTCATCCTGCCCGAACCAAAAGATGGCGTCATCGGCTGAAAACCAGGTCATCTGCCTTTTTGCATACTGCCAGGTCGCGCGGTTAATCATATCTAATGTCTGCTCCCAGCCGTATCTTCCGCGGATAAACGAGACCACCTGCTTATAGCCCACCGATTGCAGAGGCTTGAGATTTTCATCATAGCCTCGCGCCAGAATCCCACGCACTTCATCGACCAGGCCCGCCTGAGCCATTTGTCCGGTTCTGACGGTTATTCTTCTTTTCAGCTCGACACGCTCCAGGTGCAGGCCGATTTTGCACACATCGTAAGTTGAGTCGGCAAACGCATGACCGCGCTGCAGCACGACAATGGACTGCCCCGACTGCTCGAGCACTTCGAGCGCACGGATGACGCGGACCCAATCGTTGGGGTTGATTTGCGAGGCGGCCAGCGGGTCTTTCTTTTTGAGCAGTTCAAAGAGATATTCTCTTCCGCGACTATCGCGAAGCTCTTTGTAGTAGTTACGGATTTTCTGATCCACAGGCGGTGTGGCCAGTATCCCGTGTAAAAGCGCGCGGATATACAGCCCTGTGCCTCCAACGACAAATATCCGTCTGCCTGCCGCGGCCAGCTCTTCGATGACCCTGCCCGCCTGCCCGGCATAAAGGGCTGCGTTGAACTCCTCGTCCGGATCGACGACATCGATCAGATGGTGTCTGGCCGCTTCCCTTTCGGTAGGCGAAGGCTTTGCCGTTCCTATATCCAGATAGCGGTAAACCTGCAGCGAATCCGCGTTGACAATCTCGCCGCCCGCGGCGCGGGCCAGGTCGATGGCCAGGCGCGTCTTTCCCGTCGCGGTAGCTGAGCAGATGACAACCAGTTTGATTTTGGCCATGCTATTTCCGCTTAAACATTCTTTTAATTTCTGAAAGGGAAAATCGCACACTGACCGGGCGCCCGTGCGGACAGGTCGTATTGAAAGGCGTCGCCTCAAGATCACGGCACAAGGCGGCGACCTCCTCCGGTGAAAGAGCGGATCGCGCCTTGACGGCCGCGCGGCACGCAAGCGAGGCCAGTATCTTTTCTTTGCGCTCTCTCAGAGACCGGGATAAATTACCATCCTGAAGCTGATCGGCCAGGTCGGATACAATTTCGCGCGCCGGTATGTGCGGCAGACAGGCGGGCATGGCTTTGAGCGCCACCGCGTCCCGGCCGAAGATTTCGAGCTCCAGCCCCAGCCCGTCCAGCAGCGGCAGGGCCTCCTCCAGAAGGGCGACCTGTCCGGGTGTGACGGTGACAACCTCCGGTACCAGCAGAGGCTGGCTGGCCGTCTGCTGTGCGCCGGAAGCCTTGAGGCGCTCCAGAATTATCCTTTCATGGGCCGCATGCTGATCGATCATCACCAGTCCGTCCGACCCTCCGAAAACGAGATAGGTGCCGGCAAACTGCCCCAGATACGCCAAACCACCGAAGCTTGCCTCCTGTCGGGAAATATCCTCCCTATCCGCTGTAAATGACGGCTGCTGCCTTTCCGACACATGCGGTAAGACATCTGAGTTGACGGCCCGCTCTAAATTTTGCAACGAATAAAGTCCGTGAGGCACACTTTCACGCGAGGGTCGCTCTTTGGGACGCCAGTATCCGGACGAGGCGGATGCCGTTTCACGCGGCTCCAGGCGATAGGCAAACGAGTCAGCGGGCGTGCCGGGCAGGGACGCGCCGGCAAGACCCTGCGCTGCCGTTTTGGAAATCAGACTGTAAATTTCCTGCGGGTTTTTGAAGCGCACTTCCAGTTTCGCCGGGTGGACATTGATGTCCACTTCATCACCCGGCAGATCCACAAACAGCACCGCCGCGGGATAACGGCGCGGCTCGATAACCTGCCGATAGGCGCTCAAAAGAGCATGCGTGATACTGCTATCGCGGATAAAACGCGAATTCACAAACAGATAAATTCCCCTGGAATTGGACCTGGTGAGAGACGGCGTTGATATAAACCCCCTGAGCGAGGCGTTTCCCTTCCCGCCGTAAACGGCAAGACTATGATCACGGAAATCGCTGCCCATAACCATGCCGACGCGCTGCTCGATATCTTTTGCAGCAGGTGCTGCAAATACCTCCCGCCCGTCCGCCGTCACCGTAAAGCGCACCTCAGGGCGAGCCAGCGCGATGCGGGTCACCGCATCGAGGCAGGCGCCTTGTTCGGTCGCCTCCGTTTTGAGAAATTTCCGGCGCGCGGGCACATTGGCAAAAATATCCGTCACCCGTATCTGCGTGCCGGCAGGCGTTCCCGCGGGCGTTATCCCCTCGGTAAACCCCGCCTGCACGACGGCCTTTGTTCCCTCCAGGTCATCCGCGCGCCGGGTAAGCATTTCCACTTTGGCGACGGACGCGATACTCGGCATTGCCTCACCCCGAAAACCGAACGATCCGGTAGTATAGATGTCTTCCATGCGGGATATTTTACTTGTCGCATGCCGTTCAAAAACCAGCGCCACATCGTCGCGTTCGATTCCCGAACCATTGTCGGTGACCGTGATGGACCTGCAGCCTCCGCCCTCGAGTTCTACGCGAATATCCGTTGCCCCCGCGTCAATGGCATTTTCCACCATCTCTTTGACGATGGAAGCGGGCCTTTCCACCACCTCACCGGCGGCAATCTGATTGGCTGTCTCCTGCGACAAAACAGTGATTCTTTTTGTCAATTTATACCTTGCCCTTCCTGCAGATATTCACGAAAAAGCCGCGGCCATCACACAAAAGTGACTGCGGCTGCTCGCTTTCCGCTTCCGGCTTTGTTTCATTCCATAACAATCACGACACGGCAATGCTGCAAGAAAGAGTCTTTCGCCTCCAGTGCAAGCACCCGCGCCGCATCGGCATTGCTGATAATCAGGTCCGATCTGCCCTGTGCGGCAGTGCCGAGCGCTTTGATGATCAAAGGCTTTGCGCCCGCCCGTTCATTGCTTTTTGACACGATAGCCTCGCGGGCATAGCCGCTTATCCCCCGATCGTCTGCACACACATACCCCCTGGCGTTGAAACCGTAAATTTCCGCGCCGCTTTCATCGTAAAGATGAGGCCAGATGGCGGGGCGAAACCCAAGTCCGCGCGCGTCAATGATCAGGCCGGTGGCGGGCTCGTCAGCTTTCCAGGCATCTGCGCCGGGCGTCACGGTTTCTGACGCCAAGGCGGCAACCGGGGCTGCCCGTGGCGTTAAAAGAGCGGTTATTCTTTTTTCAATACCCGAAGGCGTGACAATTTGCGAAAGCTCTCCGTAAAGGGGAAGCCTCAGTTTGACTTCCACCGTGCCGTCAGACAGGTAAAGACGATCAACTGTTACCGCCTTCTTCATCAGGCCTTCAATCTGCACGTTGACTATGTCATTTTCTGCCGTAAGCGCCCTGACAGTCGTTACGGAATCCACCGCTATATTTTTGGTCAGCTCCAGCAGATTTCGTCCGGCCGCAACCGTGGCGTTATGCAGTGCAGCCGGCCGGGCGCTGATTCTCTTCATGTTTTGCTCGGGAATCGCGGCGATGCCGACTGCCTCGACATAACCGGCCGACCAGTTGACCAGCCCACGGGCAGTTTTCACCACACAATCGGAGGCGTCGGAGGGATCCTGCGGAAAAACCGCCTGCGGCATCAGCAGTACCATAGCCGCAAAAAAGGCCGTGCAAACCAACTTCAGCTTCATTTCATCTCCGTGACGAATTTGGCATCCCCGTTGACGGGGAAACGAAACACGGCAAAAAGCTAACAAAATATTTTAGCCCGCGCAACCACCATTTCCCCAACACACTTTCGGCATCATCGGGCAAGAGTCGTGCTTGAAACTCATATATTTATGTGATAGTTGACAGCCGCCGACAAAAAAGAGCAGCCCTTGCGGGAAACAGTTGCAAGCGCCATTGCGCTTAATTTTTCAAAGCGGCCCGGCCGCTATTTTTTCAGATACAGGAGCAATGAAATAAAATGGACTACAAAGAAACTTTAAACCTTCCCCAGACCGGCTTTCCAATGAAAGCCGACCTTGCCCGGCGCGAACCGGAGATGCTGCAGCGTTGGGAAGAAATGGACATTTATAAAAAAATCAGAGTTGAGGCCAAAGGCAGAAAACCCTTTATCCTGCATGACGGCCCTCCTTATGCCAACGGCAACATTCATCTGGGTACGGCGCTCAACAAAATCATCAAGGATTTCGTCATCAAGGCCAAAAACATGACCGGTCATGACGGCGTTTACGTGCCCGGCTGGGACTGCCACGGGCTGCCCATCGAGCACCAGGTGGATAAAGAGCTGGGCGGCCAAAAGCAGCCCATGTCGCAGGTAGAAAAGAGGCGCGCCTGCCGTGCCTACGCCGAAAAATACGTCGATATCCAGCGCACACAGTTCAAGCGCCTGGGCGTTTTCGGTGAATGGGACAATCCTTACCTGACCATGGCCTATCCGTATGAAGCCACCACCGTGGCCGAGTTCGGCCGGCTCTACCTAAACGGGAGCGTTTACAAGGGCAAGAAGCCTGTTTACTGGTGTGCGTCTTGCAAAACGGCTCTTGCCGAGGCGGAAGTGGAATACGCGGACCATCACACTCCTTCTATTTACGTAAAATTCGCCTTTGACTCCGACATCAGTCAGATTCTCCCGAAGCTCGCGGGAGAAAAAGTCAGCATGGTCATCTGGACGACCACTCCGTGGACCATACCGGCCAACCTGGCCATTGCGGTAAAAGACGATTTCATTTACACGGCCGTGAAGCTCGACGGCGAGGTGCTGATTGTCGCCAAAGACATGCTCGATTACTGTCTGGACGCTTTCGGAAAGCGCGACGCCTCTTATGAAATTCTCGACGAGTTTACAGGAGAGGTGCTCGAGGGACAAAAATGCCTGCATCCTCTGGTAAACCGTCACAGTGTTCTGATTCTGGCGCCTTTTGTCACGCTGGAGGCGGGCACAGGTGCGGTGCACATCGCCCCGGGACACGGTCAGGAAGACTATGAAATAGGCCTGGAGTACGGCCTGGACAACTACGCGCCGGTCGATGACGCGGGAAAATTCACCGAGGAGGTCGAGCACTTCGCCGGCCAGTTCGTTTTCGACGCCAATGACCATGTCATCAGCAAACTTGACGAAGTGGGCGCGCTTCTGGGGCATGCGCCCATGCAGCATTCCTATCCGCACTGCTGGCGCTGCAAAAAACCGATCATTTTCCGCTCCACCGAACAGTGGTTCATCTCGATGGAAAAAAACGACCTACGTAAAAAAGCCCTTCATGCCATCAATGATGAAGTGCTCTGGATTCCCGCCTGGGGACGCGAGCGCATCTACGGCATGGTGGAAAACCGTCCGGACTGGTGCATTTCCCGCCAGCGCCTCTGGGGTGTGCCGCTCACCATCTTCTATTGCGCCAAATGCAAAAATGAAGTGCTGACCCAAGAAATACTCGACCACCTCCTCGGGCTTGTCGAACAGGGAGGGGCGGATGTCTGGTTTGAAAAGGAGCCCGCCGAACTGCTGCCTGCCAACACGACCTGCCCTCACTGCCGCTCGACGGAGTTCATCAAGGAAACAAATATTCTCGATGTCTGGTTTGACTCGGGCGTGAGTCACGCGGCGGTTCTGGAGAAGCGTCCGGAGTTGGGCTCGCCTTGCGACATGTATCTGGAAGGCTCCGACCAGCACCGCGGCTGGTTCCACTCGTCACTTCTGGAATCCGTCGGCACACGCGGCCGCGCCCCCTACAAAACAGTACTCACGCACGGCTTTGTCGTGGACGGCGAGGGAAAGAAAATGTCCAAGTCCGTCGGCAACGTCATTGAAGCCCAGGAAGCCATCAAAAAGTATGGTGCGGAAATCCTGCGCCTGTGGGTGGCCTCGGAAGACTACACCGAGGACATCCGCATTTCCGAGGAAATTCTCAAACGCCTGACCGAGGCCTATCGGCGCATACGCAACACCAGCCGCTTCATTTTGGGAAACCTCTATGACTTCCAACCGGATGAAGACACCGTCGCCTATGATGACATGCCGGAGATGGACCGCTGGGCGCTACACCGCCTGCAGGAAGTGATCACGCGCGTCACCGAGGCTTATGAAAAATACCAGTTCCACATCGTTTTTTTCACACTGCACAATTACTGCGCGGTGGATTTAAGCGCCCTTTATCTGGACGTTTTGAAAGACCGTCTCTACACCAGCCGTGCCGCATCAGCCAACCGCCGCTCGGGCCAGAGCGTCATGTTTATGATCTTAAGCGCCATGACAAG
>JAAYKU010000271.1 GCA_012522275.1 Smithella sp. | reverse complement strand
TTTGCCTTCGGCTTCCTCCAGATTCGCAGTTGCCCGCGACACCCTTGCCGTTCGGCTAACTCTTCCCCTTGCCGGGTGAGTAGTGGACTTGCACCACCAAGTCTGTGCGCCCTGCCGGGCGCACAACTAAAAAAAATGCACCTTTTAAAGGTGCATTTTCAAAAAAACACTATCTTGTGTTTCAATCTGCGTGCCGTGACATGACAATCCGTTGTGCTCAGACACGGCAATCGGGCCGCCTGCAGTATCGCAACAACTCCTTGCTGTTAATAAACAAATACTTTTCATAATCATCTTTCGTCATCGCGGAATCTGGTGGGCCCACCTGGGATCGAACCAGGGACCTACCGGTTATGAGCCGGTGGCTCTACCAACTGAGCTATAGGCCCGCCCATTATCCTGTTTGCGGCTTTCAACTGATACTCCTTTTATGGAGCGCGGCAACACAGTTGCCCATCAATCCGGAATATGTGCGGATCGAACCGGCATCGAGACTCGTTGAAATATACTCATTTAAACCCGTTGTCAACCTATTTTGCAGCACGTTTGCGGGCTGAATGACTTGTTTTCACGGGCTGCTCATCTTCAATCATCTGGTGCTCTTGCTCATCCGGCTGCTCCTGATCCACAAGCAGCCCCTCTTCAAGCCCGGCGACCACCATGCGGTCGCTGATACCAAATCTCATCCGTAAGACCTTCTCTTCCCGCGGCGTAAGCGTGGAGAGAATTTTACGCGTCTGATCGGCCAGGTCCATGCTGATGGTGGCCTCCGACGGAGACATGATCTTTTTGTCTTCGATAAAATCACCCAGATGGCTATCCTCCTCCTCGCCTATGGGCGTTTCCAGGGAAATAGGCTCCTTGGCGATTTTTAAAACTTTGCGCACTTTTTCCAGAGGAAACTCCATCTTGTCGGCTATCTCCTCCGGGGTAGGTTCGCGCCCCAATTCCTGAACAAGGTAGCGGGAAGTGCGAATCAGTTTATTGATGGTTTCGATCATATGCACAGGAATCCGGATGGTACGAGCCTGATCGGCAATGGCACGCGTAATGGCCTGCCGGATCCACCATGTCGCATAAGTCGAAAATTTATAGCCGCGCTGGTATTCGAATTTATCGACCGCTTTCATCAGGCCGATATTGCCCTCCTGAATCAGATCCAAAAACTGCAAGCCGCGGTTGGTGTATTTTTTGGCAATGCTGACAACAAGGCGCAAATTTGCTTCCACCAGTTTTCTTTTAGCCAGTTCAGCCTTGGTCTCGCCTTCCTCAATGGATTCAACTACCGCCTTTATGGTGGCCGTAGGGATCCCGACTTCTTTGCTAATACGCCGGATGCGCTTTTGCGCCTCGTTAACGGCCTGCTTGCTGCGGTGGAGCCATTCCACCGAGACTTTTGCTTCCTTGGCGACCTTCTTTTCCTCCTGGCTTGATTTTCTCATCCTGGACCAGGCCTTCTCCATCTGGGTGATCGTCATACCCGACTCTTTCTTATACTGATTGACCACCCGTTCTGATTTTTCTATTTCATCGGCCAGGAAGCGCAGTTGTGTAACAAAGCGGTGCGTCTGCTTTTTGTTGAAGCGGATTTTACGGCATAAAGTGATGATGTTTTTGGAGTTTTTGGCCAGTTCCGCCGTCATGGTTTCCCGCTGCTTGGGACGCATGGTTTTTGATTTTAGTTTTTCACGAAGCACATCATTGCGGTCGTTGAACATCCGGACCCTGGCGATCAGCTTGAGCACACGGTCTTTATGCTCGTCATCCTCTATGATTCCTTCTTCATCTTCTATGTTGTCCACAATGCTTTTAATGCGGATTTCATCCGCCTCCAACTTTTCTCCGATACTGATGACTTCCGCAATGGAAAAAGGCAAACTGAAAATAGCCCACATTGTTTCGCGGGCGCCCTCTTCAATTTTTTTGGCAATCTCGACCTCTCCCTCCCGGCTCAAAAGCGATACCAGGCCCATTTCCCGCAGGTACATTTTAACCGGGTCACCTGTTTTACCCGCAGCGGGAGCAAGGGTAAGCGTTTCGGAAAATTTGGTCGACAGGCTGTCCTCCGCCGGTTTTTTCACTACCAGTTTTTCGCCCTGTTCCGTATCGATAATGTCGATGTTCTTTTCGCCGAACAGCATAATGATGTCGTCTATCTGATCCGACGAATTAACATCGGGCGGCAGCAGGTCGTTGACATCGTCATAGGTTAAAAACCCTTTTTGCGCCCCCAGTGAAAGTAATTTTTTGAATTCATCAGACTGAATTTCTTTGGCCATCTGGCATCCCCCAATTTTTTTATCGTTTACTGCAATTGTTTCTCTTCACGTATTAAATCCTGTTTCCGGAAAGTCAACTCCCGGATCAGTGCCTCATCACCGGCTTCCTGGGCCTGCCTCAACTGGCGCTGAAGCGCGCGTTTTTCTTCCCTGTACCACTTTTCTTTGATACGCTGGATATTATCCACAAAATTTCGCTCCACCACATTTTCATCGGTCGGAGGGGCCTGAATACTTAATTTGTAAATCATGTCTTTGAGGGGCTTATCGGAGTCCGTGGGTAAAACAACATTAATATCTATAAAACCAAGCAGTTTATAAGTCTGAATCATTTTTTCACACAAAACCTTCAAAGACTCATCCAGAAAATAATCGAGGATTCTTTCCTCCTCCACAAGCAGTGTGTTTTGCGGGTATTCCAGCATCAGGCGGATCAGATTTACTTCAAGAGGACTCCTTTGAGCTTGTGCAGACTTGACGGGCATACTCTGAACCGGCTTGGCGCGCGCGGTTTTACGGTGAACCTCTTTTTTCAACAAAGCCTGGTCTATCCCCAGCTTCTCGGAGATCCGCTTGATAAAGAGATTTCTTTCCAGGCCGTCGCCGATTTTCGACAGAAATTCCATTGATGTCTTCAGCAGGTCTCGATTCTCCTCAAAAGTTTTTCCGTCTCCCAGAACATTGTCTATATAATAATCACTGATTGCCGGTGCGGCCGCAATAAGCTCTGTCAGTTTTTCCGCGCCGTGTTTTCTGATAAAATCATCCGGATCAGCCTCATCAGGCAGCACAAGCGCCCGGGCGCGCATGTTGGCCCCCAAAATCAGCTCCAGTGACCTGTCGAGCGCCCTGCGTCCGGCTTCGTCCGGGTCGAACAGGGCTACTACATCCTGCGTATAGCGGCGTAAAAGGTCGAGGTGGTCTCTGGTCAGGGCCGTGCCGAGCGTGGCCACCACGTTGTGGATGCCCGCATTCCACAGGGTTATCACGTCGAAGTATCCCTCGACAATCAGACAAAAACCTTCCTCACGGATCGACTCCCTGGCCTTGTTCAGGCCGTATAAATTTTTCCCTTTGGTATAGACGGCTGATTCCGGCGAGTTGAGATATTTCGGTTCACCTTCTCCGATAATCCTGCCGCCGAAAGCGATGATCTCTCCGAAAACATTCTCGATGGGAAAAATCAAACGGCCGCGAAACCGGTCGTAAAAACCATCGTCTCTTCCGGCTACCACCAGCCCCGCCTGCTCGGCCAATTTCAAGGAAAGAGCGCCTCCTTCCAGATAATCCGCAAGCGACCGCCATCTGTCCAGCGCGTACCCGAGTCTGAACTGCCTGGCCGTCTCTTCCGTCAAAGAGCGTTTCTGCAGATATTCCCGTGCGCTTTTGCCCTCCGGCGACGAAAGGTTTCTGGCAAACCACTGCGCCGCACTCAAGTTTATCCCGACAATCGCGTCGCGCTGCTCGTCCTTTTCGCCGCCCGCTCTGCCAAAAGCCCGGACCGGCAGGGTAACACCTGTTTTTCCCGCCAGATGACGAATCGCTTCGGGAAAACTCATGCCGGCGATTTTCATCAGCAGCGTTATGGCATTGCCCCCTTCGCCGCAGCCGAAACAGTAAAAAATCTGCTTTTCACGATTGACGGTAAAAGACGGGGTTTTTTCCTGGTGAAAAGGGCACAGCCCCAGATAATTTCTGCCTGCTTTTTTTAAAGTCAGGTACTCGTTGGCGAGTTCGACAATATCCACTCTGCTTTTAATTTCTTCAATCTTGCTGTCATCAAAACGCACGAATGATTGCCTTGCCCTTCAGCGGTTTTTTAATTATATCCAAGCTGACGCACGCTTATTGAGACAGAAGCTCTTTCACTTTTTCACCGGCCGACTTTCCGTCCGCCCTGCCGGCGATTTTCGGCATCAGCACTTTCATCACCTTGCCCATGTCCTTTACCGAAACCGCGCCTGTTTCGGCAATCAGTTCTTTGATGAGCGTCTCCACCTCATCATCCGACATCTGGGCGGGCATGAATTCCTGGAGAATCCCAAGCTCTTCCTGTTCCTTGTCCACCAGATCCTGCCTTCCCCCTTTGGCGAACTGCTCAATGGAGTCTTTTCTCTGTTTTACCATTTGTGACAGAATCTGCATCGTTTCCGCTTCGTTGAGCTGCCGCATCAGGTCAATTTCTTTATTATGCAAGGCGGTTTTCAGCATCCGGAGCGTGGAGAGCCTCGCTTTATCCCTGGCTTTTGCCGCCGTCACCATCTGTTGTTCAATTCTGGCATTCAAATCCATTTTACACCTCTTATCCGAGCTGATCTTCCAGTTTCCTGCCACCCAGCAGATGCATGTGCAGATGAAACACCACCTGCCCTCCGTCGGAGTTGCAGTTGATTACCGTACGAAACCCTCTTGCGGCAATCTGTTTGATTTGAGCTACATTTTGCGCGGCCTGCACCATTTGCGCGATCACTCCCGACTGATTCGCTTCCACATCCATGAGGGTGGGGATGTGCATTTTGGGGACGATCACGACATGCACCGGCGCCATCGGCTGAATATCGTCGAAAGCCAGCACGGCGTCGTCTTCATAAACTTTCGCACAGGGGATTTCCCCTTTGACAATTTTACAAAAGATACAATCCGGCATATCTCCCTCCTGACTCTATGATGCTGCGCCTGCTTTCGCGATTGCGTCCTCGAGCGAGATCGCTCCTGTGTACAGGGCTCGCCCGATAATCACCCCGTAAAAAGAACAGTCCCTGACGGCCAGAAGAGCGTCTATGTCCGCAAGCGTCGCCACGCCGCCGGACGCAATAACCGGTACAGACACGGCCCGGGCCAGCTGTCTTGTCTGTTCTACGTTGACTCCCGTTTCCATGCCGTCGCGCTGGATATCCGTATAGACAATGGCCATAATTTCACAATCCTGAAACTGTCGGGCCAAATCAACCGCGTTTTGGCCGGTCTTTTGAGTCCATCCCTGAACCGCTACCGCTCCCGCCAGGGCATCGATACCCAGGATGATTTTTCCCGGGTGTTTTTTTGCCGCCCGCCGGACAAACTCTCCATCCAGAACGGCAGCCGTTCCCAGAATCACGTTAGCCACGCCATTGTCGAGATAATAATCAATGGTTTCCATGTTGCGGATGCCCCCTCCCACTTCAATGGGAACATCCACCGTCCCGGCGATATCCACAATTACCTGCGCGTTTTGCGGCAGACCTGCCACTGAACCGTCCAGGTCCACAATATGAATTCTTTCTGCTCCCTTTTCGGCCCAGAGGCGGGCCATCTCCGGGGGATTCTCCGAATAGATTGTAACTCGCCCGAAATCGCCCTGCGCCAGGCGGACACACTGGCCGTTTTTTATGTCAACAGCGGGAATAATGATCAACTTAAAAACTCCGTGGAATAATTATTTTAAAATGCGGTGAGTCGCCCGGCAACCCTGAAAACGCGCTTCGGCTTTTGTAATCGTCATACGGAAACGATTTGTGCACCTCCGTTCAATGATCAAAACCGGGAAAGGTATCAAATATCTCTTCAACGCCCAGTCTGGCCAGTTCGCGTGCGGTCACCCATTTGGCGCCGCCTTTGAAAAAAGAAGACACCTGAAAAAGATCTTCCATCAGCGACTTTTGCGTTCTATCAAAAACACCGCGCCACAGGATGCTTTCGTCCCTGACGGAAATCAGGTGAATCTCAAAAGACACAGAGGCGGGAGTTTTTGCCGAATAGCTGTAGCCTACCCTCTCGCGCCAGCGGTAAACAAAGCCGGCGGCAACGACATCCGCGCCGAGCTCCCTGCCGGCTTTGCACACCACCTTGAGCATCGGTTCTTTGAGAGAAGCGGAGGAAATCCGTCTATAGGCGCCCGCCGCTCTTTCCGGAGAGATTATTTCCAGATTTTTCAAACCCATCAATTTATCCGTAAATATTTCTTCCAGATTTATCTGAGCTCCCTCGGCGACAGGTCCGCCGGAATTAACGTTGCCGCACAGCGGGCAGCGCACGGTGGTTGAAGAAGCATTATCCGGCTCCACAGCCATAAACGGAATAACCGCCAGGCGCGTTTTTATCACAGCCGCGGACTTTGCATTCTCCTCCGAGGCGGCGCCGGAGGGGATAACCACCAGGCACAAAATCAATATCGCGCAGACAATTTTGCCGAAACGATAAATATAGGGCATTTCCCCTCCCCTGTCGCTTCTGTCAGAGTGTTCCTTTGGTGGACAGGACACCTGAAATTTCCGGGTTAATGTTTACCGCCTTCCTCAGCGCCCGGGCAAAAGCCTTAAAAACAGCTTCGATGATGTGATGGCTGTTGCCGCCGTACTCGAGATTTATATGCATTGTGACGCCGCTGTGGTCAGTGAAGGCCTTGAAAAATTCCCTGACCAGCGTCGGTTCGAAATCACCGATTTTGTGCCCCTCATGTTTTACGTTGTAAACGAGATAGGGCCGCCCCGAAAGATCGATATCGACGCGGCAAAGACTCTCGTCCATCGGCACGGACGCAGAGCCGTATCTGCTGATGCCCTTTTTGTCGCCCAACGCCTGGCCGAGCGCCTTTCCCAGACATATCCCCAGGTCTTCCACCAGATGGTGGTCGTCTATTTGTGTATCACCCGTTCCTGCAACTGTCAGCTCAAACCGGCCGTGACGGGCAAAGAGCTCCAGCATGTGGTTTAAAAAAGGTATGGTCGTATCTATCCTGCCTGTCGCGGACCGGTCAAGGTCAATCTCCAGAGTAATGTCCGTTTCCGTTGTCTTGCGGGCCACTTTCGCTTTTCTGGCCATATACGCCCTCCCTGTTCAAATGACTTTATTGAGCGGGTATTCGATAATACCCTGTGCGCCCGCCCCGAGAAGTTGCGGAATGATGTCGCGGACCACACCCGTATCGACCACTGTTTCAATGGCGAACCATTCTTCGGAGTAGAGACTGGAAATGGTAGGAGCCTTCAAAGCGGGCAGGAGCTTCATGACGCGTTCGAGGTTTTCGCGCGAGACATTGAGTTTAAGCCCGACTTTGCCCATCGCCAGGAGCGACCCGGTTAAAAGCGTTCGGATTTGTTCGATCTTTGTTCGTTTCCAGGGATCCTTCCACGCATCTTTGTTGGCGATGAGCCGCGTATTTGTTTTCATAAGTTCGTGAACGATGCGCAGTTTGTTGGCGCGGATGGTGGAGCCTGTCTCTGTCACTTCCACAACCGCGTCCACCAGGCCGTCCACAACTTTCGCCTCTGTCGCCCCCCAGGAAAATTCCACTTGAACATTGATGTTTTTTTCGGCGAAATACCTTTTGGTAAAGGCCACCAGCTCGGTGGAGATGCGCTTGCCTTCCATGTCCTCGATAGAGCGCACCGGCGAGTCGTCGCGCACGACCAGCACCCAGCGCGCCTGACGGGTGGAGACTTTGGAATAAACCAGATCCTGAACCGCAACCACGTCAGAATCGTTTTCCATGATCCAGTCAATGCCGGTGAGTCCTAAATCGAGATGCCCGTCATCGACGTAGCGGGACATCTCCTGCGCGCGAACGAGTGTACAGGAAAGCTCCGGGTCGTCAATGTCGGGAAAATAGCTTCGGCTGTCATAGGTAATACGCCAGCCTGCTTTTTTAAACAACTCTACGGTAGAGTTTTCCAGGCTTCCCTTGGGAATGCCCAGTTTCAGAATATTCATTTATACACATCCTCCGGGTCAAAAATCTTTTCCCCCGCGATTACAAAGCCGTCTCCTTCACGTTTTCGGAAAAAACACGACCTGTGCCCCGTGTGACAGGCGGCGCCGCCTATTTGTTCCACCTGCAGCAGAATCGTGTCGTCATCGCAGTCGATGTAAATGTCTTTAACTATCTGGATATGGCCCGAGCTTTCCCCTTTGAGCCACAATTTCTGCCTGGAGCGGCTCCAGAAGGTGGCCTTCCCCGTCAGCAGCGTCGCCTCCCAGGATTCCCTGTTCATGTAGGCCATCATCAGTACATCTTTAGTTTCTGCATCCTGCACGATAGCGGGCACCAGGCCGCCGGATTTATCAAACTTCGGTTCTAGCATAATCTTTGTACCACCTTATTTACGAAACTGTTTTAATTAAATGATGAATCTTATTAAAGCAAGCAATATTTTATCTTTGTGATGCTTTATTTCCGTCTTGCCTGACTCTGGAAATCATGTTAAAAAATGTTTATCAACTCGACGTAAGGTTGACATCAAGATAACCGGAGGTAGCGGTCATGCCCCTGTTGGCAGGAGGTGCAATTTTCTCTGTTTTAGGCCTGATTGGTCTGATTGTCTGGTGGAGTGAATTTATAGGCCTTCTTCAGGGGGCGGTACCGGTTTTCATGCTTTTGGGCGGCGTGTTGGCCATTTATGTCGGATTTGACGAAATGCAGGATCAAATCAGGCAGGCAAGGCAGCTTCAGGATGAGGAGCTGGAAAAAGCCAGAGAAGAAATAGAAACGGCCAAAGCCGAGGCGTCGCGCTATCGTGAAGAACTGGACCGGATGAAAAAAGACACCCGGGAAAACAGTACCGAAAAATAAATTCATCTTGACACGATCGGGCAAATCACATAATACCGTCGGGCATTAACCGGTCACCAACGTTAAAATATTACGGGCGTTGCTATGCCAAATATTTCCACAAATAAATTCCCACCTTATTGCATCTATATGTATCGATGCCTGCTTGCCGAAGCTATAAGGTAAGCAGGCTTACTCCGCAGCAGCAGTTAAAAAT
Organism: Smithella sp.; assembly: GCA_012522275.1. GTDB lineage: Bacteria > Desulfobacterota > Syntrophia > Syntrophales > Smithellaceae > UBA8904. The sequence continues at coordinate 3,356 of JAAYKU010000271.1, read as the reverse complement.
TTACAAAAGTTATCAACGGCAGTGTATTTAATCTCGTATAAAAAGGGGAGGATTGGATCCAATGAAAAAATCAACTTTTTTTGTCACAGCGTCATCATTTGCCGCGTTGCTTGTCCTGTTTGTTTTCAGTTCAGGCGTGCTGGCGCAAACCACACTGACTTACAGCATTTTCTTCCCGGCCACCCATGCACAGGCCAAGGCCGGCGAGTCCTGGGCCAAGGAAATTGAAAAGCGTACCGGCGGAAAGGTTAAAATCAACATTTTCTCCGGCGGCTCGCTGACCCCCGCACCTCAAGTGTACGACGGCGTTGTAAAAGGAATTTCCGATATCGGCATGTCGTGCTTTGCTTACACGCCCGGCCGCTTCCCGCTTATCGAGGCGCTGGACCTTCCGATGGGCTACCCCACGGGCATGATCGCCACAAAGGTCGCCAACGATTTTGCAAAAACCATGAATCCACCGGAACTCAATGACGTCAAACTGCTTTATATACACGCACACGGCCCCGGACTGCTGCACACACAAAAGCCGGTCAGCACACTGGCCGATCTGCAGGGCATGAAAATACGCTCCACCGGCCTGAGCTCAAAAATCGTGAAAAGTTTAGGCGCGGTTTCCGTGGCCATGCCCCAGGGCGATACCTACGAGGCCCTCCAGAAAGGCGTGGTGCAGGGTACTTTCGCGCCGGTGGAAACGCTGAAAGGGTGGAAGCAGGGCCAGGTGGTCAAATACACGATCGATTGCTCCGGCATCGGCTACACAACCGCCATGTTTGTAGTCATGAACAAACAGAAATGGGAAAAGCTGCCCAAAGACGTGCAGAAGGTTTTTGAGGATGTCAGCAGGGAATGGATTGCCGTGGCGGGCAAAGCCTGGGATGACGCGGACGACGAAGGCTACAAATTTATCGCCGACCTGGGCAATAAAGTCATCAAGCTGACGCCGGCAGAGGCTGCCAAATGGGAAAAAGCCATTGAGCCGGTGGTTGATGAATATGTAAAAACCATGGAAGGCAAAAAAATCCCGGGAAAAAAGGCGGTGGATGAAATCCGCGCTTTAATCAAGCTGTACTCGAAAGCGGGGAAATAAAACTAAATATTCATGTTGAGTCTGACAAAACACCTGGCGCGCGCGGGCAAGGCCTTTAATGTTCTTGCCTGCGCCGCCGTGGTCGCCATGATGCTTCTTTCCACGGCGGACGTCATTTTGCGCCTGTTCGGCAGACCTATCCCCGGCACTTACGAACTGGTCGGTTTTCTGGGAGCCCTTGTCGTATCCTTCGCCCTGGCATTCACTTCCATGGAAAAAGGGCACATTGCCGTGGAAATTCTCGTGGAAAAACTCCCCTTGCGCACCCGGCTGGCGATTGACGCCTTTTGTAACCTGGCAAGCGCGGTTTTATTTTGCGTGATAGGCTATCAGGCTTTTCTTTACGCGTTGGACATCAAAAACAGCGGCGAGGTATCCCCGACTCTTCAGATGCCCTCTTATCCTTTTATTTTCGGCATCGCCCTGGGCTGTACTCTTTTGTGCCTTCTGTTAATCGCCGATTTCATCAAATCCCTGAGAAGGGTCCTTGACGCATGAGCCCCACCGTGACAGGCCTTGCCGGCTTTGCCGTTTTGATTATCCTCATGTTTTTGAGGATGCCCGTAGGGTTTGTCATGGCTCTGGTCGGGTATCTAGGCTTCGGCATCATCATTTCCTGGAGTGCCGCATCCAATCTGATCATACGGGACTTCTACGCGACATTCAGCTCGTACAACTTGACCGTCGTCCCCCTGTTCGTTCTTATGGGGCAGATTGCTTTCCACTCCGGCATCAGTGGCAGACTTTTCAACTCCGCCCATAAATTTTTCGGCCACCTGCCCGGCGGGCTTGCCATCGCCACTATCGGCGCCTGCGCCGGCTTTTCCGCCGTCAGCGGCTCCACCAGTGCTACAGCCGCCACGATGGCCTCTGTGGCTTTGCCGGAAATGAAGAAATTCAAATATGACCCGGCACTTGCCACCGGTGTCGTCGCAGCCGGCGGCAGCCTGGGCATTCTCATCCCGCCGAGCACCATATTTATCATTTACGGCATCATGACGGAGCAGTCCATCGGCGAGCTTTTCATGGCGGGCGTCATCCCCGGCATTTTGCTGTCTTTATTTTTTGTCATTTCCATTCTGACCTGGACGCGCTTTCGTCCCGAAATCGGACCGCGCGCCCCGCGCAGCACATGGGGAGAAAAAATCAAATCTCTTTCCGGCATCATCGAAACACTGATCCTGTTTGTGCTGGTAATGGGAGGCTTGTTCGCCGGATTTTTCACCCCCACGGAAGCGGCGGGCATCGGCGCCGCCGGCACGATCGTAATCGCTCTGGCGGGCCGTCGCCTGACATGGCAGGGATTTGTCAGGGCGCTGTACGACACCACGCGCATCTCCTGCATGATTTTTGTGGTCGTGGCAGGCGCCACGGTTTTCGGCCATTTTCTGGCCGTAACGCAAATACCGGCCAATATAGGCTCTTTCGTCGCCGGTCTGCAGTTTCACCCGATGATCATCATGGGCTTCATCATCATTATCTATTTGTTTCTTGGATGCCTGATGGATTCGCTCGCTATGATCATGCTGACCATACCCATTATTTATCCGGTAGTCCTGGCCATGGGGTTTGATCCCATCTGGTTCGGTGTCGTCATCGTGGTCATCGCGGAAATGGGCGTCATCACGCCGCCTGTCGGCATTAATGCCTATGTGGTTGCCGGAGTTGCCCGCGACGTGCCGCTTCATCTCATTTTCAGCGGCGCCCTGCACATGCTCTACGCAATGATTGCACTGGCTGCCCTGCTGCTGATTTTTCCGCAGATCGCCACCTTCCTGCCGCAGTTGATCAGATAGGAAAACCATTCGGGCAAAAAACCGCCGCAGTGTAAATTGTCCTTCCGTGTGTAAAAATGGTTACGAGCCCGGGAATGATGTTCATCTCCCAAAGTCGTCTTGTCTGCGTGCTTATCCATATTCCCTGTTTGAGCCGATAACAAAATCAATTCGCGGCTGCAGCAATTTCTTCCAGTGGCAGGAAGGTAAACAGCTTTATCCCTGTGTAGTGCGTGTTTGCGTCTCCTGCCGCCGGTTAATTTCGAAGAACAATTTCCAGGCAGCCAGAAACAAGGCCGCGATGACCGGCCCGAGCACGAAGCCACTGACGCCGAAAAGTGACAGTCCCCCCAGCGTGGACAGAAAAATCAACAGAGAATGCATTTTGATATCCTTGCCCAGAAGCACCGGCCTGAGCAAGTTGTCCACGCTGCTGATGACCACCGCGCCGAAAATCAGCACCGTCAGCCCCTGCCAGATATACCCCTGGA
>JAAYKU010000270.1 GCA_012522275.1 Smithella sp. | reverse complement strand
CCGGCGCCTGAAGCAGAAGATAGCATCTGCCGGAGATGTCCCCCCAGATCTTCTGCATTTTCTGCTCGGCGGCAATCGTCTCGGGGCCTATGGAATTCATGGCCTGCAGATCAATTTTGAAAACCGGTTTGGCGAAAAACAGCATTGCCGCGGCAAATGCCAAAGCGGCGATGATTTTCCAGCGCGCGGGTGCGGCAGCCCGGTTGACGGCCGCCAGCAAAAAACGGTTGCCGGTCCGGCCGGCGGGTGGCATGGCCGGGAAAATACGCGGAAAGACAATCTGCACAAACAGCAGGGCGAAGGTGATGCCCAGCGCGGCAAAAACACCGATCTGTGCCAGTATTTTAAAGTCGCTGATCAAAAGGAGCAAAAACGCACCCGCGGTCGTCAGCGCCGCCGTCATTTCCGCCGTACGCACCTCGCCTGCAACCTTTGAGCCGCTGGTGACATGGGGCTGATCCAGAAACAGCAGATAGGTTATCCCCAGATCGACGGTAAAGGCCATAATCGCCCCGCCAAAGCCCACCGCCAGCATCGACATGGATTCAAACAAAAAAGAGCAGACAAACAAGGCGGCAATGGCCCCCACCGAAGAGGGCAGCAAAGCCAGAAGGCCGATGAGCGGCCGGGGAAATGCCATAATCAGAAGCAGGGCGATGCCCAGCACGGTCAGGATAATGGCCAGCCGTACATCCCTTTTGGCTGTGATTTCGTTATCTAGCGCGGCGCGGTAGGCGCCGACCGGCGTGAGAAGGTACTGCCCCCGAAAGTCTTTGTTGTTTTCCAGCTCACGGCGGCATTCCTGTACAAGCTGATCGATGTGCGCAGCACGTTTAGTGTCCGTCCCGGAGCCAGAAATGCGCGCGATGACGAGCGCATGGCGCCCGTCGGCGGAAATTAGCTGTCCCTGATAAAATCTGGCTTCATTTGCCGGAAGCAATGAAGACATTTGCTCCAGAATCACACCGGAAAAGCCCAGCGGGTCGAAAGCCATCATTTCCGCGCGCCCGATGCCGCCTAATTCAAACAGGCTTTGCCTGTTTTGCTCCATCGCGTCGCGGATTTTGTCAGGATCGATAAGCGGCCGGATTTTTTGCTCTAAAGCATTTTCGTCAAAAAGCACAGGCAGGCTGCCCGCTACGTGCCCGACCAGTTCAGGAAAAATTTGGGCGTCGAGGCTCATGCCGACTTTCGTGAATAAACCGCTTGCCCGCAGCTTTTCTTCAACAAGCGACGCCGCCCGCGCCAGGTCCACCGGATCGCCGGATATTTGCTCGACGTCAATAAAAACCCTATCCTGAATCGGCAGATGGCTGATGACGCGGCGCGCCGAATCCAGCACCGGATCGGCATGCGGCATGGATTTGAGAATGTCTGTTTCGATCTTCAGGTGACTGGTTTCCCAGAAGAAAAGCACCGCGACGAGCAGGGCGGTCAAAATGACGATCGGCCATCTTATGGTGTATTTTTTGAGAAACATCCGTCCCCTTGAAATATCATTTTCCTTGAAATTTGCCGCCGTTTTTTTAACCACATTTCCCGGATGCCCGCAAGGGGAAAACCACAGACAAAAACCTTTTTATTTCCGCAACATACCCACAATCCGGCTTATTTGACGATTTCAAAAATTATATTAAAGATTTTTTCCCACTGTGCCGATTGTAAAGACAAGCGAGCTTCTGGGGTGTTCGTCAGAACCTTCCGGATGGCGGAATCGAACAAAAAGAAAACTGCAGCGGTCTATCCAATGGTTTTCTGGTTGGGGCCGAAATAAATTTAGACAGCGATTCCGGCCCAGTTGAAGAAAACGGCACATCTGGAACTCCCTTCAACCCCCCGTGGCCCCCTCGCGGGGGGTATTTTTTCAGGTACGGATGTCTTGATTTTGAAACATTATCAACAAATTGAGAGATAAAAAGTGCAGCAGACGCAAAAACCTGAAATCAATCTCAAAACAAAAAAAGTACTGGTAGTGGACGATTTTTTCAATTTTCGTCTCACGCTCAAAAACATGATGCGGTCGCTGGGCATCATGTATATCGACGATGCCGCCAGCGGTGAAGAGGCGGTCCGCAAAATGGCCGTGCGTCTGTACGATATTATCCTGTGCGACTACAATCTCGGCACGGGCAAATCAGGCCAGCAGGTTCTGGAGGAGGGCAAATTCCGGGGGCACATCAATTATTCCAGTATTTTCATCATGATCACGGCGGAAAACACGCACGAAATGGTCATGGGGGCAATGGAGTACCAGCCGGATGCCTATCTGGTCAAGCCTTTTGCCAAGGAAGTCCTGGAAAAGCGCATCAGAAATATCGCTACCCGAAAACTCAATATCAGAAACATTGAAACAGCCATTGCCGACAACGACTTTGACCATGCCTTGCGTGTCTGTGAAGAGCTGATGGCGCAAAACCCCCGCAATCTGTCTGAAATCATGAAGCTCAAAGGCGAAGTACTCCTGAAAAAGGCGGACTACAAAGATGCCGTCGAATTCTACGACAAGATTCTGGAAAGGGGCAATGTCGGCTGGGCCCAGCTCGGAAGGGGGCGCGCCTGCCTGATGATGGGCAATTATGAAAACGCACGGGAAATATTCGAAAACATCATCGCCCAGAACGACAAAATCATGCCCGCCTATGATTATCTGGCCAAAACACTCATCAAAATGAACGACCCCCGGGAAGCGCAAAACATACTTATGAAAGCGACCGAAATTTCACCCAGAGCGCTTTTGAGACACAAGCATTTGGGCAGGCTCGCCTACCGCAACGAAGATTTCTCGACCGCTGAATCTTCATTCAAGGCTGCTTTGGAGCAGGGCAAAAACTCCTGCTTCAAAAGCCCGGAAGATTACACGAGTCTCGCCAAAGCTCTCGTCCATCGCGAAGCCCCGCAGGAAGGGCTGAAAATTCTGGGTAAAGCACTCAAGGAATTCCCGGACAGCAATGACACACGCCTGCATGTGAGCGTCGCCGAAAGCTACGTCTATACCAGGATGAACAAAACTGCCGAGGCCAAACGCGCTTTAACCGAAGCGGAAAAGTCGGCGGCCGAACTCGCGGACAACATCCCCAGGGAACTGGCGCTGGAGCTGGCACAGGCCTACATGATGACGGGCGATACGGACCGGGGCGCCGTCATCATTAAGAAGATTGTCAGCTCTCACCATGACGACGAAGAAATGCTCGCTGATGTACGCGCTGTTTTCAAGGAAATGGACATGGTCGATCAGGGCGAGGAGCTGATTGAAACCACACGCGACGAAATCATCCGCCTCAACAACGAAGGCGTCGCACTGGCCCGCGGTGGAAAACTGTCCGAGGCCATCGCCTACTTCGAAAAAGCGGCGAGCCATCTGCCGGATAACAAAATCATCAATGCCAACACCGCCCACGTACTGATGCTCGACATGAAGGAAAAAGGAGCACGTGAAGAGGATCTGACAAGAGCAAAAAGCTATCTGGACAGGGTGCATAAAATCGATGAGTCATATATCGATTATGCGATGCTCATGGCCATGTATCGCGAGCTGTCCGCGGGGATGCAAGTATGAAACAGTCTATGAGCTTTGCCGACATACTGGCCATGACGCTGCATGACACCAAAAATTCTCTGGGAATTTTATTCAACAACCTGGAGGACATTATCGCTGGATGCCGCAGTCAAAACTGCGCCAAGCATGCCGAATTCTATATGCTGCAGTATGAAATTCAGCGCCTGAACAACAGTCTCATCCGGCTTTTGTCTTTGTACAAAGCGGAAAAATCACAACTGGCCGCCAACATCGACTATCATGCGGCAAGCGACCTTCTGGAGGAAGCGGCGGCGTCTCACGAAATTTTACTTTCCTCACGCGGCATCAAACTTCTGACACAAAGCGACGATGATCTTTTCTGGGCGTTTGACCGCTCCCTGATCGAGGGTGTGGTCGATAATGTGATCAACAATGCTTTTCGCTACGCGAAGGCCACCGTGAGAATCAGCGCCGCGCAGGAAGACGGATACTTCGTTTTGAAAATCGAAGATGATGGGGCGGGATATCCACCCGGCATGCTGATCAATGAAGAAAAGCAGCCCGGATTCAGGCGGGAAATCGACTTCAAAACAGGCAGCACGGGACTGGGCCTGTATTTTTCCATGATGGTTGCCGATATGCATGTCAACCGAGGCAAAAAAGGCTTCATCTCCATCGTCAACGGCGGCTCGCTGGGCGGCGGCGTCTTTTCCATATACCTGCCCTGAAGGAGATAAAATGGCAGCTAAAATTTCCACCATCGCAGAACTTTTTCACAGATTTCATCAATGTGAAATGCAGCTCAAACAGGGAAAAATCGCGGCCTGTCTGATCAGCTTTAAAGAAGTGATCGAAAGGGCGCCGGCCATCCCCCAAACCGAGAGGGAAAAAAATGAATTCGAACAGGGTGTCGGTTTATTTTTAAGAAACCTGTCCGCCCATAAAAAATTCCAGGATATTTTTGGTAATATATCCTTCGGCGATTCTGATCTGGCCACCAATCTGGAATTTATCAAGGGAATGATCGTCGCACAGGAGGAAGAAATCGTCGAGAGATACCACAAAGACGAAGAGGCGGCGGAAGCCCTGCGGCTGGAAATAGATCAGGAAAAACAAAAGCAGGAGGATGAATTCCGGCAGAAAATCGCCGAGGCCATCGAAAACATCGATCAGGGCAATCTTCCCCGTGCGCAGGAAATTATGGATGAAAATGAAAGCATCCGTGAGGCGGTAGTCCATCACTACAACGACCTCGGCATACAGTGCCGCGCCGACGGGTCGCTTGAGGAGGCGATCAAACACTATTCCAGGGCGCTCATCGCCGCCCCTGATGACGAAAACCTGCATTACAACATGGGCCGCGCACATTGCGAAGCGGGCAATACGGAAAAAGCGGAGGAGTATCTGGCCGCCGCCATGAAACTCAACCCTGAGTTCAGGGAAGGCAAAATTCTCTACGACTATCTGATGACGGCAAACCGCCCCTGCGAGGCTGTGCCGGAAAGGCAAAAGACAAATTTTCCGAGGCTTGTCCAAAATTTATT
>JAAYKU010000269.1 GCA_012522275.1 Smithella sp. | reverse complement strand
CTTGTAGCCCTGCTCATCACCCGTCACTTTCGTCCGGATATTTGCCCTTCAGCTTGCGGGCCGCAAGCTATTGGCCACTCACCTTTTGGGCAAATTCCTGCCCGAATGAAAACGCCTGGGCAAGTGCATCATTATCGGGCTGCCACAGAGCTTTCATGCCGTCGTTGACCATGGCAAATCCCGCCGCAGCCAGACGATCGGAGAGAACTTTCACGCTCTCGCCGCTCCAGCCATAGCAGCCGAAAGCAGCAGCCTTTTTGTTTTTGAACCTCAGCCCGGTGACCATGTCGATGAAAGCGCCCATTGTGTTGAGGATGCCCCTGTTGATCGTAGGCGAGCCCAGTAAAATCGCTTTCGACTTGAAGACCTCCGTCACGACATCATTGATGTCCTTGCGGGCTACGTTGTAGAGCTTCACAGTGACTTTTTCATCTGCCTGCTTGATTCCTTTGGCGATATTTTCAGCAAGTACACGTGTGCCGTCCCACATCGTATCATAGATGATCGTAATCTGGTTTTCCTGATAGTCTGCGGCCCATTGCAGATACTTCTCGACGATCTGCAGGGGATTGTCGCGCCAGATGACACCGTGGCTGGGGCAGATGAAATTCAAAGGCAGATTAAGCGCCACCACTTCATTGATTTTCTTTGTGACCAGCGGCGAAAAGGGCGTGAGGATGTTGGCGTAGTACTTTGTGGCCTCCTCGAAGAGCTCCGACTGTACGACCAGATCATTGTACATATGCTCGGTGGCGAAATGCTGGCCGAAGGCGTCATTGGAAAATAAAATCGCATCACCGGTAAGATAGGTCATCATCGAATCCGGCCAGTGCAGCATCATGGCTTCCACGAAAACCAGGTCTTTTTTGCCCAGCGACAGCTTATCGCCCGTTTTGACGACCTGAAAATTCCAGTCCTTGTGGAAATGGCCTTTGATGGATTTGACACCGTTGGCCGTGCAGTAAATCGGCTTGTCGGGAATGCGGCTCATCAGCTCGGGAAGCGCTCCTGAATGGTCTATTTCAGCGTGGTTGGCGATAATGTAGTCGATTTTGTTCAAATCAATTTCTTTGGCCAGATTATCGACAAACTCTTTGGCAAAAGGCCGCCAGACCGTATCGATCAGCGCGATCTTTTCGTCTTTCACCAGATACGAGTTGTACGACGAGCCGCGATGCGTGGAATATTCCTCTCCGTGAAATTTCAACAGCTCCCAGTCAATTTTTCCCACCCAGTCAACGGCTGGTGTGATTTCGAATTTCATAGTGTCCTCCTTGTTTTTATTTGAACAATGTCAGCAGCATTTTAAACTTTGTCAACGCCCGCAACGCGTGCGGTCTTCCCGCCGGCATGATAATCATCTCTCCCGACTGTACAACGTAAGGTTTTTTGTCGATACTGATTTCCGCCTCTCCTTCCAGAATATACACCAAAGCGTCAAAGGGCGCTGTGTGCTCCGTCAGGCCTTCGTCCTGGTCGAAGGCAAAAATGGTCATGGTGCCTGAAGGCTTCCGGATAATTTCCCGGCTTACCACTGAATTATCCTGGTACTGGGCAAGCTGTACGAGTGTGAACGTTTTAGTTAAATCATCGATTTGCGTAACTTTTTGAGTCATATTGGCCTCCTTTGCGACACTGGTGTTTTATTGTCCTGCTCAAAACAGCATTTGTACTATAATCATACACTCATTCTCAACATTGTAATTGACTTAAGTCAAAAATTGTTATTGTCTCGACCCGGCAGATTGATTGCTTTTGGCGGTCCGGCCATGGGCTGCTCAAGAAGCCGCCAGATTTGAAATTCCTTGAGAAAAGACAATGATGCTGGTATGAAAACGCCAGATTTTCAGAAAAATTTATTTTTTAAGGATGGTACCTATGCAAAATCCAAATTTCAGTTCCGGCCCCTGCAGCAAGAGGCCGGCATGGAGCATTGATGTGCTCAGGGACACTCCGGTAGGACGTTCGCACCGCTCTGTCTTGGGTAAAGGAAGAATCGTCAAGGCAATAAATGATACACGTAAAGTCTTGAACATTCCGTCAGATTATCTTGTGGGCATTCTGCCGGCCTCCGATACGGGCGCCTTTGAGTGCGCGATGTGGTCGCTTCTGGGCCCCAAACCTGTCACCGTGCTGGTCTGGGAAAGCTTCTCCGATGGCTGGGCCACCGATGTCAACAAACAGCTCAAACTCAACCCGACCATCATCAAAGCGGACTATGGCAAAATTCCCGATCTTTCCAAAGTGGACTGGAAAGGTGACGTGGTTTTTGTCTCCAACGGCACCACCAGCGGCGTGCGCATACCGGATTGGGACTGGATACCCGCCGACCGTGAAGGCCTGTCTTTGTGCGATGCCACAAGTTATGCCTTCGCCAATGAGATCGACTGGAGCAAGATCGACGTTTTGACATATTCGTGGCAGAAATGCCTGGGTGGCGAAGCCGCACACGGAATGATGATCATGAGCCCGCGCGCGGTGGCGCGACTGGAGTCTTATACACCTGCGTGGCCGATGCCGAAAATTTTCCGTCTGAAAAAAGGCGACAAGATCAACAAGGCTATTTTTGAAGGCGACGTCATCAACACACCGTCGATGCTGTGTGTGGAAGACTACCTCGATGCGCTAGATTGGGCCGATAAAATCGGGATTAATGGCCTGATCCAAAGAAGCAAGGCGAATCTGAAGGCAGTGGAAGACTGGGTGGCCAAAACAGACTGGATTGAATTTCTGGCGGCTGATCCGAAAACACGCTCCAACACCTCCGTATGTCTGTCTGTGATTCATCCTAAAGTGGCCGCGCTCGATGCAGACGCCAAAAGCAAATTTCTCAAAAGCATCGCTTCGGATCTGAGCAAGAAAGACATCGCCCACGACATCAACTCTTACAAAGACGCTCCGGCCGGCTACCGTTTCTGGTGTGGTCCGACCATCGAAGAGGCCGATCTCAAAGCGGCGCTGATCGAGCTGGAAAAGGTGTTCAACGAGAAAGTAAAAAGCCTTTAAGCCGAAATATCCAGCGATAAGCTTTCAGGCGTACGTCAGATCCCGGTCGGG
>JAAYKU010000268.1 GCA_012522275.1 Smithella sp. | reverse complement strand
GTGGCCCAGGCGAAGCTGCCGACCCTTTACGGCGGCGATTTCGAGATCATTGTGTATGAGAACGACGTGGACGAAATGCAGCACATCGCGTTGGTCAAGGGCGAAATCGGCAAGGACGATAGCGTGCTGGTGCGCGTGCATTCTGAATGCTGCACGGGCGATATTTTCGCTTCCGCCCGGTGCGACTGCGGCGATCAGCTGCACCGCGCGATGGAGATGATCGAGGAAGAGGACAAAGGGGTGATCGTGTATATGCGTCAGGAGGGACGGGGCATCGGACTGGTCAACAAGATTAAAGCATACGCCCTGCAGGACGAAGGCCATGACACGGTGGAGGCCAACATCGCGCTGGGATTCAAACCGGATTTACGCGACTACGGCATCGGCGCACAGATTCTGGCGGACCTGGGGGTGCACAAGATGCGGCTGTTGACCAACAACCCCAAAAAGATCGTTGGACTGGAAGGCTACGGCATCGAAGTGACCGAACGAGTGCCGATCGAGATTCCGCCCAACGAAAATAATATACACTACATGACGACCAAAAAGCGCAAGATGGGCCATATTTTGGATCTTTAAGGCTGAAAAGGGCCTGCCGCCCGGATTGACTACACACGAGGATGGTGCTGAGATCATGCCAAAAATTATTGAAGGAAAATTTGTTGCCAAAGGAATGAAGTTTGCGATCGCCGCCAGTCGTTTCAACGATTTTATCAGCGGGCGGCTGATCGAGGGTGCGGTGGATACGCTTTGCCGGGCCGGCGCGGATGAAAAGGATATCGTTATTTTCAAAGTTCCGGGCGCTTTTGAACTGCCGCTGGCGGCCAAAAAACTGGCCTTAAGCTCGCGCTACGACGCGGTGATCTGCCTCGGCGCGGTGATCCGCGGCGCCACGCCTCATTTTGAGTATGTCAGCGCGGAAGTGTCCAAGGGCATCGCCGGCGTGGGGCTGGAAGCCGGCATTCCGGTGGTCTTCGGCGTTTTGACGACCGATACGATCGAGCAGGCCATCGAGCGGGCCGGCACAAAGTCCGGCAACAAGGGGGCCGACGCGGCGATGGCGGCCATCGAGATGGTCGATCTGTTTAAAAAGATGAACGCTTAATTTTAATGTGACACGGCGCCGGCAGGACCGGCGGCGGATTTGAGGCACCGGATGCATGGCAGGAGAAGGGCGCGCGAAGTCGCCCTGCAGGTTCTTTACAGTTTGAATTTTGTAGCTCTGGATGTGGAAAAAGCCCTCGAGCTTTTCTGGGGAAATTTTGTGGCGCCCCGCTCGGCCAGGGAATTTGCGGCCATGCTGGTGGAAGGCGCCTGGCGTCACCGTGACGAACTCGACGCGCTGATTGCCGGCTGTTCGGACAACTGGTCGCTGGGCAGGATGTCGAGGGTCGATATCAGCATTTTACGGATGGCCGCTTTCGAGTTTCTTTACTGCGGTGATATCCCGCCGAAAGTGACCATCAATGAAGCGGTCGATCTGGGCAAAACATTCGGATCGGAAAACTCCGGTTCCTTCATCAACGGCATCCTCGATGCCCTTCATATGAAAATCAACGGAAAAAATGAAGCTGCGCCTGACCACTGACCCGCCGGATCGAAAAGAGCATGAATGCCTGGTGCTCGGCTTTTTCAGTGATGAGCGCCCTCCGCGGGGGTATTGCGGCCTTGTCGACTGGCGACTCAACGGCATGATTTCCAGAGAAATCAGGCAGGCGCACATCGGCGGAGAGTTTCTGGAAAAGGTGGCGATACCCAAGCCTGCGCGTATGAACGCGCAGATGCTCATTCTGTTCGGATGCGGCAGCCTCGCGGGCCTGTCCTACGACAGCGTTTACGACGCCGCCTATGAAATGGCCGGTGCGGTTTACGCACTGAAATTAAGCGATTTTTCTTTCGACCTGCCCGGCGAGGGGCGCACGGTGCTCACATCGGCGGGTATGTTCGAGGCGATGGTGGCCGGCTTTTTCGATTTTCTGTCCGGGGATGTCGCCAGACTCGACGCAATGAATATCTGTCTTATGACCGCAAAGGAGCGACTGCAGGAAGTGGCCGACGGAATTTCACGTTTCCATAAAAATATCCGCCACCACGGCGCGGTGGATTTCAGTGCGATGGAGCCTCATTTTTCACAGCTTACCGGCCGCGCCCTTTAGGTGCCGGACGGCCGCGGTTTTCATCCATATCAGTCCATATGCTCGAGCGATGCCCTGGCGGGCTGCCTGCCTAAAAGCACCATGCCGAAATGTTCGTATTTTCCCCCCGTTTTTGCATCCATGTCATGCCAGCGCGCCAGAAACTCGCGTTCACGCAGCCAGGTGCGACGGATGGTGGCCGGGTCCTCGAACAGCAGCACATCCTTGGCAAAGCCGATGACAATGGCGTAATGCCCGTTGTCCCAGTCGCGGCGCCAGTCGTCAAGGGTCATATAGCGCTCGGCCCAAGCCTGCAGCAGTACAATGACAGGCGTGCCCGCTTCCACAAACTTCTTGACGCGGCTCAGCGGCCAGTGTGTGCCGGCCTGCACTTCAAAGCCGTATTTCCGGGCGGCGGCGATCATCGCCGGCGGGGGAGTGCCGCTTTCTTCAGTGGTGCCCAGCGTCAGCATCAGCTCGTCGCGGTCCACCTCCGTCCCGTAATAGGTCATCACATTCAAAAGAGCCTGTACACCGCAGTCGTAGTCGTAGATCTGCTTGCCGATGTGCAGGTCGATCATCGTGACTTTCTGCGACTCGTGTAAAGACTGCAGGGCCGCGGCAAGCGATTCGGCAAAAGCGCGCCGCAGGCGGTTGATGCGGTGAACATCTGGCGTTCCGTCATCGTTTTTGAACAGGCGCTCGTTGGTTTCCTGAATGAATGCCGGTGCGCGTGCGCCGATGCGTTTGAGGGCGTTTACTGAATGAGCCGCGCAGATGTGCCCGTGAACATGGACATATTCCGAGGCATTGATGGTCACCCGGACATCCGGAAGGCGTCTTTGCAGCTCGGCGGCATATGTTTCCACGATTATATCGGGGCAGTAGTACACAGGTTTATCGTCATGCTGTGTGTGTTGAAAATTCATCAGGTCGATCTGGTTGTCGGCCACGCCGCGGGCGGTTATCGTGGAATGTCCGTCAAAGATCAGGCCGGCGCCGGCGATGATGTTTTCTTCGATGCTGCGGTGAAACGGCTTGAGATATTTATTCGACCAGGCGGCGCGCATGGAGGCGGAAGGTTCGTAGGCCGGATGATAGATCGGGCGGCCGAAAACATCCTGCACCGGCACGCACTGGTCGACATCTTCCGGATCGCGGTTGGCGTCCAGAAGAATGCTGCAGTAGGGGAAGACAAGCTGACGGTTGCCGAGAATGTCGCGGAAGTCATAAAGCCACTGCGTGTACCAGTCGACGTTTTTCAAAAGCGCCGTGAAATCATCCGTGAGGTCCTCAAGCGAAATCTCCGGCGGAATGGAAACGCCGCTGTGCGGAACGACCACTAAAACGTCCGGGCCGGTCATAGATAAACTCCTTCAAGACATTGAGGCAATCTGTTTACATGGTTGTATACTTTGCGCTTTTTTCACGGGTATTTTATCTTTTTTCGTGCACTTTGGAAATGCAAAATAAATACAGTGTATTCAATGGTTTAATTTAGTAGATTGACGGACGGCGGTTATTTTTGTAGCCTGCCGTAATGAAATCGGGCACTTTGTTTTGCTTATGAATTCTTCATCCGGATCCGGTCATGGTCATTTTTCAGGTTGGCTGGTGCTGGCAGGCGTCATGCTGGCCTACGGCAGCATCTGCGGCAATGTGACGTACGCCTTCGGTATCTTTTTTACCTCCATCGGTGAAACCTACGGCTGGAGCCGTTCGATGCTTTCCGGCCCCTACACGCTTTTCCTGACAATTGGGGGGATGCTGGGTCCGCTGGTCGGGTTTACCGTGGCGCGCTTCGGCGCCGGGAAAAATATCGTCGCGGGAAACTTCATCGCGGCCCTGGGCCTTCTGGGCATGTCGCGAATCAGCGAAATCTGGCACATATACATTTTTTTTGGAATCATGGGGGGCCTGGGGCTGGCCTTTTCCGAATATTTAAGTGCAACTACGGTCATCAATAACTGGTTTATACGCAAAAGATCACTGGCCCTGGGGTTTTTGTTCGCTTCCGGCGGCGCGAGCGGATTTGTCATGCCGCCCGTGATCAGTTTCATGATTTCTTCGCTGGGCTGGCGCTCAAGCTGGATCTGCCTGGCCGGATTGCATCTGCTTTTAGGGGTGGTGCTGGCCCGCCTGCTTATCCGCAACAAGCCTGAAGATGAAGGACAGGTGCCCGACGGGAAGCGGCGGCCCGACGGTGAGGATGCGCAAAGCCGCGTTTATTCCACCGCGGTGGACTGGAGCGTGCGCGACGCGCTGCTGTCGCCCGCTTTGTGGATTATGCTCGTGCTGTTTTCGCTGCTTTTGTTTGTTTACAATATGCTGATCACGCATCAGGTGGCCTATCTTCAGGATTTGCACTACTCACCGATGGTTTCCGCATCGGCCCTGGGCCTGATGCTGGGCATGAGCATTCTGGGCAGGCTGGTCAGCGGCGTATTGGGAATGAGGTTTGACGGCAGGTATCTGGCAGTCGTTTTTTCGTGCATTATGGGTCTCGGCGTCGTGTCTTTGATGAATGCACGTGAGGCCGCCTTTGTTTACGCCTATTCGTCGCTTGCCGGCATCGGCTTCGGCGGTATGATCGTGCTTTTGCCCAATATGATGGGCGCGTTTTTCGGCAGGACTAATTTTTCCCGGATTGTCGGCTGGACAACGCCCGTGGTGACGATTGCCAGCGCCGGAGGGCCGCTTCTGGCCGGTTTCCTTTTTGATGCGACAGGCGGCTATCGCCTGGCTCTTACCATCGCCGCCGCTCTTTTGTTCGGTGGCAGCCTGCTGGCTTTTTTCCTGAGGCCTCCTTCAGTCAAACGAGGAAATGCCCTTTGATGTTTTGAGCCGTGCCGGTGATGAGCAGGCGGCGCGCCTCGCGGCTTGCCCAGGCGATATGCGGGGTGATCAGAAGTTTTTCCGGTCTGCCGACGCTCAGCAGGGGGCTTGACGCCGCCATCGGCTCGGCCTCCAGGACATCGAGCGCCGCGCCGGCAATCATGTTTTCGTTGATTGCGCCGGCCAGAGCCGCTTCATCCACAATTCCGCCTCGTCCCATATTGATCAGATAGGCCGTCGGCTTCATCAGCCGCAGGCGTGCGCCGGAAAGCAGATTGTGCGTCCGGTCGTTGAGCGGACAGTGTATGGAGACGACATCCGACGAGGCCAGAAGCTCTTCGAGCGGCAGGTGCGGATAGCCTTCCACGTTCAGGTTTTTTCCCGAAGTTGAATTGTAGTACACCTGCGCGCCGAAAGCGGAAGCGACCGCCGCCACCCGTTTACCGATGGCACCCATGCCGATGACGCCGAAGCGCGTGCCGCTCAATTGTGTGAACTCGCGGCCCAGGTGGGTGAAGATTTCGCTTTTGGCGTATTGTCCGGATTTTACGTAGTCATCATAATAGCGAGACGCGTTCATCAGATAAAACAGCATGGCAAAAGTACACTGGGTGACTGATTCGGTAGAATATCCGGCGACATTTTTTACGGAGATTCCTCTCCCGGCGGCATAGTTCAGATCTACGTTATTCATACCGGTGGCGGTAATGCAGACCAGCTCCAGCTCCGGGCACGCATCGATAATTTCGCGGTCAATGACCGTCTTGTTGGTGATGACCACATTGTGGCCGCGGATACGGGCGACCCGTTCCTCCGGGCGCGTTGTTTCGTAGCTTGTGTAATCGCCCAGCGACGAGATTTCCGCGAGATTGTCGGGTGCTCCGACGGTTGCCGCATCGAGAAAAACCATTCTGATTTGTTTGTTCATGCAGACTCTTTATGTCTCGTTTTTTTGGATGAGCCGCCCGCCTCTTCACGCCGGGGGAGGCGCACTACCTGTTTTCGGCGATATATTTCACCGGCTTTACCATCTGCTCTTTGAGCATCTTCAAAAACTTTCTGCGGACGGGCGGAATTTTGGTCAGCGTTGTCATCATCATATTCATCCGTCGCACTTTGAAGTTTTTATGCGGGAAATCAAAGTAGCCGTGCTTTTTGTAGTAGCGGTAATCGGACTGAAAGACAAAGCGCAGCATGCCGTAGATTTCGTCGCGGAATATTTTTCTTCCGCCCACACCCAGGAAGGTCATCGGCTGCAGCGGAATATCGGCGGCCGGCCGCACCAGCCTGCGGGCCAGTTCGGCCATAAGTTCGTCCGTTTCGGTGGAATTGTCCTCTTCATCTGTGACGATGCCGGCGAGGTTCGCCTCCTGAAACTCCGCGTACGCCTCGAGAACTTGGCGCAGATTGGGAATCTGTGCCAGAGGTCCCGAAATCAGATAGGCGATCTGTTTGCCGGCCAGTGTCGGCACATGCGTGTTGTAAAAGGAGCGGTCGAAAAACATCTTCCAGCGCGAAGAGAGGTAACGGTCGTGGATGGCTCCGGCGAAAACGACAATGTCCGCTTTTTTCACGCTGTTTTCGTAAAAATCCACGAAGCCGTCTTTGCCCTGATAGTCACACACATTGTCCAGACCGCACTTGCAGCAGCCCAGGCAGCCGCCTTTGATGTCCAGGTCCATGAGGCTTGCCACATCAGCGGTGCCGCGGAAGCAGGCGGCCAGCTGTGCGACCATCGCGTCTGTGTTGCCTGACGGTTCTTGCCCGTCTTGGAGAATCAAAATCCGTTTATCCTGCGCTTCAATATCGACGGCCGTCCTGCCGGGGCTGTAGGCGGCCGGTGAGGCCTTAAGCGGCGGATAGACACGCGGCGTGGGCGCCCTGCGGTTGACCACATCGAGGAAGTGGCCGGCAAACGACAGCCAGCGCTTTCTTTCTTTGCCGCGCATCAGGTCGTACATGGCGGCAGAGTATGACCCGATAAAGTTCATTCCCAGATCGTCGCAGACGGCGTGCATATAATTGTGCGCCGTATGATCGAAAAAATGGACTGATGTGGAAAGGCACACAGTGTATTTTCCGGCGAATGCCTCTTGCTGTTTCCTTTCAAAAATAAGCTCTATAAATCGTTTGTATTGCGAACAGACCAGAAAGAAATACAAAGGAAAGGACCACAATACAACGTCTGCGTTTTTCACCGCGTCGATGATCTCCTGAAAAGCGCTTTCATCTCTTTCGATTTTACGTATTGTCCGGGCGACGGGGAAGATCCGGAAGGAGTGCTGCGGAAATTTCGCCGCCGCGTAACGCACATACTGGAGGGTGACGCTCAAATCGCCCTTGGGGCTTCCATTCAAGACGGCGATGTTCATGGGTTTTTGCTCCTTTTTGCAGGGTGTATCAGCTCCCGGCGGGAGACTGTGTCCGTGTCGCGCACCTCTTCGGCCGGCCGGTCACCCGCCGCGTGTCCCAGCGGTCGTTCACACTCTTGGGGTAGTCCAGGTCGACAACCATGGCGGCGATCATTTTATAGTTGAGACCCGGCATTTCATCCCGTCTGTTTCGATCAGGTTGCGGCAGATCGCCTACCATTTATGAAACCTTTTCGTATTTGATTTTCCTTGATTGTTTCGGTCCGTAGCGCAGATATTATTTTTCATACAAACAACACCGAGGTCCTTGATTTTTTTAATCATGTCGGGAAGGCATGCCCTTTAAGTTTCTTGTCGCCTTCCGGTGCGGAAGATATGTTATTTGCACACGTGAGTATATGGAGGCGAATCATGCGTGTCAAGCCAATTAACTTCAATGGGCGGCAGAATGTGATTGACATTGAAAACCCTTTTTCCTATAATCGCGCCCTGACACGGCTCGGATAGTTTGAACCATTTAAGTTCGGATTACTTTAAGAAAGCGGGGGAGAAAAATGAAGATACTAGTCGCCTATGTGGGAGGGTCGGAAATCGCAGGCAAGATCCTGGACGTTGCAAAAAAACATGCCAAGGCTTTTAACGCATCTGTTTTTGTCGCCAGCTCGATGGAGCGGGTCTCGGAAAAGGAACAGGTAAGCCTGGATAAAATCGAAAAGCAGCTTGCTTATGTGAAAGAAACCATGGAGGCGGAAGGTATCTCCTGTGAAACGCATATCCTGGTGCGGGGGCTGACGCCCGGTGAAGATATCGTGGAATTTGCCGCCGACAGGAAGGTTGACGAAATCATCATCGGCATCGAGAAAAAGTCGAAAGTCGGCAAGCTTCTGTTCGGCTCCAATGCGCAGTACATTATTCTGGAGTCGTCCTGCCCGGTTGTTTCCGTTAAATAGCAAAGCCCGGTTTACAGTATCTGAACAGAAAATAAATTCCCGCATCCTTGAAAGGATGCGGGAATTTTGTTTCGTTGCCTGATGTCCGGTATTATTTCTTTCTTTTTGCCAGTTCTTCGGCCCGCAGCTCTTTGCGGAGAACTTTTCCTACCGTGGACTTGGGCAGGTCTGTACGGAACTCGATTTCGGTAGGCAGTTTATAAACCGCCAGTTTGGTTTTTCCGTATTCAATGAGCTCCTCCGCCGTAGCTGTTTCGCCCTCTTTCAGCACGATGAACAGTTTGATATTCTCCCCCCTTTTCGGATCGGGGATGCCGATGGCGCAGGCCTCTAGTATTTTGGGATGCTCGTAGTAGGCTTCATCCACGTCTCGCGGATAGACGTTGAACCCGCCGGTGATGATCATGTCTTTTTTACGGTCCACGATATAGAAGTATCCGTCCTTGTCCATCGTGGCGATATCTCCCGTGTAGCACCAGCCGTCTCTGAGCAAAGTGGCGGTTTCTTCCGGATTGTTGAGATAGCCTTTGGTGACCTGCGGGCCGCGGATGATCAGTTCACCCGGTTCCCCTACGGGCATGTCTGTTTCACCTTTTTCCAGGTCAACTATGCGGCATTCCGTATCGGAGACGGGCAGGCCGATGCTGCCGATCTTGCGAACGCCCTCGTAGGGGTTGGTGTGTGTCACAGGTGTTGTTTCTGTCAGGCCATATCCTTCACATATGACTGAACCCGCGGTTTTTTCAAACTCATGAATTACTTCCACCGGAAGCGGCGCACTTCCGGAAAAGAATCCTTTAAAACTGGTCAGATCAGTCTTCTTCATGTCCGGGTGATTGAGCATGCCGATAAACATGGTCGGCACCAGCGCGCCGAAATTGGGTCTGAATTTGCGGATGGCCTCCAGAAGGGGTTCAGGCTGGGGTTTGGGGATCAGGAGGTCTCCCCATCCCTGATAAATGGAAAAGTTCATTGCACAGGACATGCCGAAAACGTGGAAGAAGGGCAGGGCTCCCAGGTTGATGTGGTATGTCCCGATAAACCTCGGAAACCAGGCACGCAGTTGCTGTACCTGCTTGCTGATATTTCCATGGGTCAGAATGACGCCCTTGGAAACGCCGGTTGTGCCGCCTGTGTACTGATACATGCCGACGTCATCGAAAGTCAGTTTGACTTTGGGCGGATTGGGCTGGTTTTTGGCGATGCAGTCCTTCCATTTATATACATCGGTTGCCTGTTTCATCGGCTTGGAGGGGAGCAGCCCTTTTTTCTTTCCCACCAGCGGGAATAAAAGATTTACCGGGAAGGGTAGATAATCCCCGATGGATGTGATGATGATCTGTTTCACTTTTGTTTTGGGCCGTAAATCGATCATGCGGTTGGCCAGCAGATCGACGGTGATGAGAGCTTTGGAACCCGAATCATTGAGCTGATGCTCCAGCTCGCGGTCGGAATAGGTCGGGTTGTTTAAGACAACAATGGCGCCGATTTTATGAATGGCGTAGTAGGCAACAACACATGGAATCATGTTGGGCAGAATAATGGCCACCGCATCGCCTTTCTTTATGCCCATGCCTGTAAGGCAGGCGGCGAAGCGATTCACCATGTCTTTGAGCTCCTTGTAGTTCATGGTGTAGCCCTGGAAATTCAGAGCCATGCGATCCGGACGTTCGGCCGCCACCCGGTCCAGAATGTCAGGCATGCAGATTTCTTCGTACTGAATTTTTTCAGGAACACCTTTATCGTAAGACTTCACCCAGGGTTTTGACGCGTAAGTTACTTCTTCAGCCATTTCCATTTTCCTCCTCAGTTAAGTTAGGACGATTTAAGTGACTCAAATTCAATAACGCCGTTGCTTTAATGTTGAATGATTTAACTTTACCCCCTTTTTATAAGGTTTTTGGATGAGAAACGAAATGCCGCTGGGCTTGCGCCAGCTTTATCAGTGGAGTGTAGCAATTTTCCCTTTTAAAAGCCATATTCTTTTTTTGTGTCCTGCTGCCCATCCCCTCAAAAAGCTTGACAGAAACATATTATTCAATGATATCTACTGATACCGTATATGGACGGCACAAAGTCGGTTGATAAAATTTTAAGCTCGCAGATACTCTTTTGCCCCGGTCGCCCGCCACCGCACGGCACCGGGCATTATAGCATATAGCCATGACGTTTAAACAATACCGTTTTCGTCTCTGGCGTACAAGGTCGGCAGGAATGTAAAAAAAGAGACCAGAGACCCGGCCGCCACAAATCGTCGGCAGTTCGTTGCGGCACTTTTTTTCTATGAGTATTTTTGACCTTCATGTCCATACGCGCCGGTATTCCGGTTGTTCATTTATCCAGTATGAGGAAATCATCGATCAGGCCGTTTCCGCCCGTTTGGATGGCCTGGCTCTGACTGAACACGGCATGCGCTGGCCGGACGAACAATTCGAAAATCTGCGACTGGCCGCCTCAGCCAGGGGTATTGTCTTGATCAACGGGCAGGAAATTCACGCCAGAGACGCCCGGGGACGCTCCGAAGGGGAATATTTGATCTTCGGCGTAAACCGCAGCATGACTAAAGAAAAGACGGCGTCTGAACTCGTGGAAGTGGTACATGATGAAGGCGGGATCATCATCGCCGCCCACCCGTACAAATTGTCCCGCGGCGGACGCTCGCGCTACTACGGGGCGGGCGACCTGATTTATACCTGAATCCTGCACGCCAATGATCATTTTTTCTAATCCATGAGCAAAATTTTCATGAACTATCCACCGCGGCGGTTCAGGACGGCACCGGTGCAAGAAATTTCTTGCATCAAATCAGTTAAAAT
>JAAYKU010000267.1 GCA_012522275.1 Smithella sp. | reverse complement strand
TTCTGTCAAGCCCGAATACCCTTATCGCGAATGCACCTTGTGCTCTTTGCAATTCTTAAAATAATTATCGGCATTTCTTGGGAAAAGTTTATAGTCATGCCCTGCGCAGGTGGTAATGGGGTATGCCATCCTCCCCCTGCGCCCCCTCCAAGAGACTGTGTCGTAATCGTAAAGAAGCCGCACCATTGTCATACCGGCGAAGGCCGGTATCCAGAACATGCTGAAAATACTGGATTCCCCCGTGTCAGGCACGGGGCAGGCTCAAAGTCGCGCTTCGCCCGCACGGAATGACAAAAAAGTAATTGCGACACAGTCTCCAAAGGGGGACATTACTGGCGGTACGTTGCTTGTTACTTTTTTTACCATGGCTTTGCTTGTCCACCGCTGGCGGGGGTGGCCCGCCTCAACGGGCCGGGGGTGGATGTTTTGCAAGTTGTAAGCAGCGGCTTGAAATTGTCTTCTGCCTCCTGCCTCCTGTCTCCTGACTCCTCGTTTTTCATCCTCCCTCTGCGCCCACGTAATTGAGATCGATATCGATGGAGAGGCGCGGGACATCGAAGATGAAAAGGTTCAGGGCTGTGCCGCCCTTGAGAACCAACTTGTTTTTCAAAAAAGGGTGAGAGCGAATGGCATCGAGCAGTTGCAGCAGCAGGCCTACTTTTTCGAGCATGTCCGGCCGAAATCCGGTAGCCTCCGCTTGTTTAACAAGCGTTTCGGGAGAAAACTTCACAATTGTTCCTCCCATACTCTGGAATAAACCTCTTCTGGAACAACAAGGTTCCAGGCAGCCACAAAACGGCCTGCCTTTCTTCGGCCGCGCTCCATATAATGCGGACGGCGCGGTCGCCGATCGCGGAACATTTTCAGATCTTCCTCATCGACCATTAAAGATTCCCGGTGCTGTTCCAGGAAAAAGCCAACTTTCGCAGCCGTAGTAGCGTTGCCAAGAAGATCAACGTATGAGACAACTTTCTCAAGATCGAAATACTCGACGGATTCCAGAGAGCGCCATATTTCTTCCCAGCTTCCAGTCAGGTCGGGCCGGTGAAGAACATCTACAAAAGTCCTCTCCAAGCCGGTCACGGATATAGCCATCCCTGATCGATCTGCCTTTATCACATTGAAAGACACCGCATTTTTCTGGACAAGGGCTTTGGGCAGGCTGACCCCTTTGAATTGATGAGTGCGAAAGGTTATGAGGGGCACGGATTTACCGCTGAGATACGTGAAACGCTCATACACAGAATAGGCCTTCCCATGAAACTCCAGGGCCGTATGGTAGGCCAGACAAGCGTCCTTTGCCATTCGGGCGGCCAAGAGAAAAGGATCGACCGGATAAGATTCCACAGATGCCCCCGGCGGAACGGATGCATAGAGCCCGCGACGTACACGAACGATATTTCCTGCTTTCACATGATAGGCAAGGAGAGATTCCTGGGTCCGTACATTATGAGTTCCGTCAGAAGACAGAAAACCGGCAAAGTCCTCGACAGTAAAAACAGGATAGTTGTGGAAGAACGGTCTCAGTTTCATCGCAGTTATCTTTTGACATTTATTTATTAAACACGTAACTATTTTACGTGTAATCACATATAATGTCAAATTGATTATGTGCGTACAAGGTGCAAACTTGACCTTTATTCAAGATACACGTAAATATATTAAGTGTTATACAAAATAATGCCAATGCTATGGGTGGTATGACGATATTGTCCACCGCTGGCGGGGGTGGACTGCTTCAGCGGGCCGGGGGTGGAAGGCTTGCCGGAATTGGGTAGGGTATCAATTTTGTGATCTCAGTAATAAATGGAATATTTTGGGAAAACGGAAATGTTAAGCAAATACAAACCGATAGATTTTATCCATTAGCGTAAAACGGTTACGTAGAAAATCGGTCAAGTAGCACAGTCCGACCAGAATGAGCGTAACAAAAATAAACAGTAAAAAGTGTATCACCGAGACGCTGGACAGGTTAAAGCCGAGTATTTTTTTAATGATCTGAAGAATAAAAATTTGTGCCAGATATAGGTAAAGAGAATATTGGCCAAATTTAAGGACTTGCCTGATGAGTAGTCCGGCGGGGTTAAGAAAACTACACAGGAGGTGCATGTTGTACACTATGACGATGATATAGAGAAAGTAAGAAATATAATGGCTCCGTGGATCTGAATAGAAGGGGATAAAAACAATTAAAAAAAACAAGACAATAGCGACTGCTGCAAAACGAAGCGGTTTAATACTCAGGCGTTTATATTGATCATTATAAATAAGGCCACCGAAAACACCAGCAATGCCTGTGAGAATGCAATTAAGATTAAAAAACCCTCTTACATCCATAACATCTGCCAGGAGCCAGAAAACGATAATTATTGTGAAGGCATAGTATTTATATCGATGCAAGGAAATAAGTACGGGGGAAAGCAGCAGCACATAGCCTATAGGCAAAAGAATTGCGAACCGTGCGATTTTATCACTGCCAGTTAAAAATACTGTGGTGATGTTATCAAGGAACAAATGGAGCCCTAAATCCTGATTGCCAAAGTTTTTTTGAAATAATGCGTGTATTAAAAGATTTAGGACGAAAAACAAAAGGATTATTTTACATCCTCTGACAATCAATCTTTTGTAAACGAGTTTTTTATTGGCAATCAGCTTGTTGAAATAAACTGTTCCGCTGACAAATCCGGAGTAGAAGATGAAGGCCTGGGTAACATAGCCAATATAGGCATATAGTATGTGGTAGCCGTCAAGGAAGTAATTCAGAGTGTGATAAGCCACCATGGTGATCACAAGAAAGCCCTTGGTGAAATCAAGGACAGGGATTCTGGTGGTGCTTTTCAGTTCAATGCTTTGCATAAGACGCAAATTTGTAGCCAATTAGATTGTAATTAAAAAAGAGAGGTGTATTTTTATAATTTCGAACCTGATGATTTTCAGGGGGGGGTAGAAAGGGTCATGTGGTTTTTTAAATGTGCCGCAACTGTCTAATATATTTGCGTAATGGAAAATGGCGTCCCCAAAAGGATTCGAACCTCTGCCTTCGACCTGAAGGGCCGATGTCCTAGACCACTAGACGATGGGGACTCCCGATATCGAGTTAGTGCTTCTAAAATATTTTGGTTAAAAGATCAAGGGTTTTATGTTTGGGGGACATTTAATGGTGTGTCCACCGCCGGCGGGGGTGGCCCGCTTCAGCGGGCCGGGGGTGGACTTTGTTATTTTGGGTTTCCCATCCTCCCCCTGCGCCCCTCCAAAGGGGGACACTTGGCGGT
The DNA here is from genome assembly GCA_012522275.1 of Smithella sp. GTDB lineage: Bacteria > Desulfobacterota > Syntrophia > Syntrophales > Smithellaceae > UBA8904. Next base: position 801 of record JAAYKU010000267.1, on the reverse strand, counting down.
ACGGCGCTCATTATTTTCTGGATACAGGCCGCCGGTATGACGACATTGTCCACCGCTGGCGGGGGTGGCCCGCTTCAGCGGGCCGGGGGTGGACTTGTTATTTTGTGTTTCCCATCCTCCCCCTTGGCCCCCTCCGAAGGGGGACACTTGGCGGTACGGCACTCATTATTTTCTGGATACCGCCCTGCGCCGGTATGACGATACTGCCCCCTTCCAAAAGGGGACATTGGCGGTGGGCTTTGGCTTTACCTTATTTTACCCTCACGAAAGCGCTTCTGGGGCCGCGGACAAAGTAGTTATCACTGACGGGAAGCCCCGTGTTAGATACTTTCCTTCTTCTTTTTGTAATAGCAATCAACAGCATCAAAATACTGGACAGCAAAACAATGGCCGGTATCGGATAGGCCATCGCATAAACAACAGGTGTCAGGGCAATCCTGGTCATAAGGCGTAAGCCTTCATATTCACTTATTATTTGAGCAATAGCCGGAGAGTGCGCATAGTAGAAGTCCACAAAAGCGCGGCCAGGTTTATTCATCAGCAGAACATTGTCACGAAAGTGGCGCAATACCATCACATGCGGGTCAAGATAAGAGCCATAGGCAGCCGTGGCAATAAAACAGCCTCCGCCGCCGTCGTCACCTGCCGCAAGAGCAATGCCGGAAGTTCCACCACCGGATGTTGCATTGAATTTCGCCTCAACTTCCGTTTCGTTAGAAACATTAACCGTACATTGTCCGGAGCCGGAACAGTCACCCGACCAGCCGGCAAAAGTGTATCCCTCTTCAGGGGTGGCCTCCA
>JAAYKU010000266.1 GCA_012522275.1 Smithella sp. | reverse complement strand
GAAAAAACTTCGGGGTGCAAACGCCGCACGGCCGGCATGTTTGCCCCCGGGCTTAAAAATTTGTATGAATTTGATTTTATTTTGGTAGTCCCACCGGGATTCGAACCCGGGTTACCGGCGTGAGAGGCCGGCGTCCTAACCACTAGACGATGGGACCGTTGAGATGCTGCTCACGATGCGGCGGTGTCCGGTGCTTTGTCGTCCCCGCCGGGGTTTTTCGCTATGCGCGATGGAAAAGCCACGGCGCCATTCCTAGTAAATGAAGGAGAAATTGTCAAGCCAAAATGCGCCCGCGGCCGTGCCTGATGTTATCTGTGGCGAGTTTGCGGAAAATCATCAACCCTGTTACACGGGCTTGCGCCGGAAGTTGATACTGTTTGAATGGACGAGATTAGCGCTTCTGACTAATTTCAACATCACCCTGGGATCAGCAAGTTAGCCTGAAAGAAAGCTCCACCCCGTGGAGAGGATCGCTATCAACCACCAACTATCAGCCGCGAGCTGAATACGGACATCCGATCATCCAGCCCGTTTGCTCTTCCATTTTTTCACCCGTTTGTTTCTATGTATTCGGCCGCGGCAGCGATTCTTTGCGCCACCCGGTTTTTGCCCAGCGTGGCCATGACTTCGTCGATGCCGGGGCTGACTGTTTTTCCGGTCAGTGCGACGCGCAGGGGCTGGGCGATTGCTTTGAATTTGATCCCTCGCTGAGCGATGAAGGATTTAAGAAATTCCTCCAGGCCTTCTTTGCTGAAATCATCCACGTCCGGAATCCGGGCGGCCATCTCCTTCAGGAGGGGAAGAATCTCCGGGACCAGGAATTTACCGGCCGCCTCCGTGTCGTATTGAATCCGGTCGGAAAAATAGAAGTCCGCCGAACCGGCCAGCTCCACCAGTGTTTTTACACGCGGCTTGAGGTCACTGATTACTTTTTGCGTGAAATCCGCGTCGCTTGTATCGGCCGCCGGGGGCCAGAGGGTTTTCATCTCTTCAAAGAGACGCGCCGGATCGGCCCCCTTTATATAATGCGCGTTGAGCCACAGCAGCTTTTCCGGGTTGAATACGGAAGGTGATTTGCCGACGGACGAGAAATCAAAAAGTTCGATCAATTCGGTGGTGGAGAAAATTTCCTGGTCACCGTGCGACCAGCCGAGTCGCACCAGGTAATTGACGAGCGCCTCCGGCAGATAGCCCATTTCTTTGTAGGCCATGACCGATGTCGCCCCGTGCCTCTTGCTCAGACGCGCCTTGTCCGGGCCCAGTATCATCGGGACGTGGGCGAATTTGGGTACGTCGAAGCCCAGCGCCTTGTACATCAGAATCTGGCGGGGGGTGTTGTTGACATGATCGTCGCCGCGGATGACGTGGGTGATGTTCATCATGGCGTCATCGACGACGACGGCAAAATTGTAGGTCGGGTAGCCGTCGCCGCGCTCGATGATCAGGTCGTCGAGTTCTTCATTGTTGAACACGATATTGCCCTTGACCAGGTCCTCTACGACGGTGACGCCGGTTTCCGTGCCGCGGAAGCGCACGACGCTCCCCGGAGATTTTTTCAGGCCCTTGTTGCGGCAGGTGCCGTCGTACTTCGGTTTCCTGCCTTCGGCAAGCGCCGTTTTTCTTTTGTTTTCCAGCTCTTCGGGTGAGCAAGTACAGTAATAGGCCTTGCCCTCGTCAATGAGTTTTTGTACCATTTCGCGATGGATGCCGACACGCTGCGCCTGAAAATAAGGCCCTTCATCCCAGGCCAGCCCCATCCAGGTCATGGCATCGAGGATGGCTTTCGTGGATTCGTCGGTAGAGCGCTGCTGGTCTGTGTCTTCGATTCTCAGGACAAACTCACCGCCGTAATGGCGGGAAAAAAGCCAGTTAAAAAGGGCTGTTCTGGCGCCTCCGATATGCAGATAGCCGGTAGGGGAGGGTGCAAAGCGGGTACGGATTTTGGGTGTCATGGTACATCTCTTTATTTTTTGAGATGTTATAGAGTTGCACCGCTGTATTTGTCAAGGTAGATTTGATGTGCTCGGTCAAAATGTTCTTGACAATACGTTGATTTTATCATTAACTTCCCGGCTCTATGCGATGGGCTTAATTTTTTGTAAGGCAGTTGGGGCTCCATGTCCGATTCTTTGAAAATTAATCTGACGATTCTTCCCGAAGAGGGGTTGAGTCTTGTTTTTTCGCAAAACGGCGAATGGTTCCGCAGCCGCTTTTCCACGGAGGAATTGCCGGATTTTTCACTGCTCAAGGCGGATATTCGCTGTCTTATTACCAGGTCGGGTGACACTATATACATACGGGGCGAACTGGCCGCGCAAATCGGCCAGGAATGCGGCCGCTGCCTGGAGCCGGCGACGATTTCCATCGGCGGCGATTTCGCCTATACAATGGTTCCGGCAAAAACGGAAACCGATCAGGATGTGGAGCTGACCGCCGCAGAGCTGGAAACCGGCCGCTACAGTGGAGATTTTATTGATCTGGCGCCGATTGTCTGCGAACAGATCGTTTTGATGGCGCCGATGAGAATTGTATGCTCCGAAGGGTGCAGGGGATTATGCCCGCGCTGCGGCGCGAATCTGAATACGAACTCGTGCAGTTGCCGCACCCAGGCGGCCGACAGCCGGTTTGCCGCGCTGAGGAATTTTAAAGTAAACAAACAATGATTTAATAGAGGGTAATTAAAATGCCAAATCCAGTAAAAAGACATTCCAGGTCAAGACGCAATACCCGCAGGGCGCATGACTTTCTCAAACAACCGCCCATGTCTGTCTGCCCGCAGTG
>JAAYKU010000265.1 GCA_012522275.1 Smithella sp. | reverse complement strand
GAAACCAGGAGGATCGGACCGAATACCGCGGGCTCCTGCATGACTTGCAAAACGGCCAACCTGCGTGACATCTACAAAAAAATGGGCTGGGGCTATGCCAACACGCCCCTGCCCGAACTGATGCCTCTCATCACACACCCCATCGTGTGCGCCAACTGCCATGACCCGCAGACGATGAAACTGCGCGTCATAAACCCGGCTTTTATTGAGGCCATGGAAAACAGAGGGATTGATGTCACACAGGCTCCGCGCCAACAGATGCGCAGCTATGTCTGCGCCCAGTGCCACTCCGAATACTACTTCGAGCCGCAGGGCAGCCGCGTGATTTTTCCCTGGGCAAAAGGCCTCCATCCTCAGCAGATGTATGAGTATTACGCAGAAATTCCACACGGCTTTGTGATGGACTGGCAGCATCCGGACTCGCGCGCGAAGATGCTCAAGGCACAGCATCCCGATTTCGAGCTTTTCAGTCAGGGCGTGCACGCCGAATCAGGCGTTTCCTGTGCGGATTGCCATATGCCCTATATGCGCGAAGGAGGCCGCAAGTACTCGTCACACTGGGTGACATCCCCCATGAAACATATCCAGGCCTCATGCCGCACCTGTCACACACAGGATGAAAACCTGCTTCTGGAGCGCGTCAAAATAATACAAAACAACGTTTTTCAGCTCCAGCGGATCGCCGGCCTGACTATCGCACGGGCTCATGAAGTCATCGGCAAGGCGGGCACAGGCGCCAAAGTCAACAATGAAGGACTGGAAAAAGCGCGTGAGCTGGTGCGCCACGCCCAGTGGTTCTGGGATTTTATCGCGGCGGAAAACTCGATGGGTTTTCACAATCCCGACCAGGCGCAAAACGTTTTGGGACGTTCCATTGACCTGGCGCATCAGGCAATCGACGCGGCCAACCGGGCGGCCAATACCAACTATTGACGCTTGCGTACAGACGGTTGACAAAAAGATTGTGGCCTGCAAGCGTATAATGGAAGATTGCGGGCCGCATCCCCTTGCCGTTTCCCGGCGAAAAGAAAGTATATTTCAGGTGATGGGCTAAAGGCTAGGCGGGGAGGGGCCCTCCCCGCCTTTTTTCAATGACAAATCAGAAGTCGCTAAATCCGTCCTGGTCAAAAGGGATGACATCTTCCGGCCTGTCTTTTTTATCCTTTTTTGAAGCAACAGGCGCGGCAGGCAGCATTTTTTTCACGCTTTTTTTGACCGTGGCAACCGGCGGTTTTTGTTTGGCCGCGGTCTGCCTTGCAACAGAAGCGGAAGTTCCGGAATCTTCCTCAGCAATAATAATGGCTACCATGTGCTCCACGTTTTTCTTCATCTGCGTGGCCTGGGCGTTTAACTCCTCCGCGGCGCTGGCCGATTCTTCGGCGCTGGCGGCTGTGCTTTGCACCACCTTGTCCATTTCCGCCATTGCCTTGCCGATCTGACCGATCCCCTGTGCCTGCTCATGAGATGCGGCGGCAATCTCATCGACTAATTGCCCGATTTTGATGGAGATTTCCACATTACCCTTAAACGCCTCTTGAGTTTTTTCAGTCAGATCGCTGCTGTTTTGCACCGTTACAATTGTATCTTCAATCAGAGCGGATGTACTTTTGGCCGCTTCGGCCGCCCTCATCGCCAGATTACGCACCTCATCGGCCACCACGGCGAAGCCTGCGCCCGCTTCACCCGCGCGCGCCGCTTCCACTGCGGCGTTGAGGGCCAGCAGGTTCGTCTGAAAGGCGATCTCATCGATCGTCTTGATGATTTTTCCTGTTTCTTCACTGGATTTGGTAACTTCCTGAATGGAGGCCACCATGCTGCTCATGTGCTCATCGACTTTTTCTACTATCTTCCGGACCTCACTCATCAGGGCTTTGGCCTGTGCCGCATTGTCGGCATTTTGTTTAGTCATCGAGGCTATTTCCTCCAGTGAAGAGGAAGTCTCTTCTAATGCGGATGCCTGTTCAGAGGCTCCCTCCGCCAGGCTCTGGCTGGCAGAGGCCACCTGCGCCGAAGCAGCCGCAACCTGCCCGGAAGCATCATCGAGTTCACCGGAAATACGACCGATCGGCAGTGTAATGCTTTGTGTTATGAAATACACACCCACCAAGGTAACAACCAGAAAAATAACGGCAAAGATCAAAATAAAAACCATGAGCCGATATGCAGGAGCCATAAATTCACTGTAATCCTGGGTAATGCAGATACTCCAGCCGGCGGAAGGCACGGGCGCAAACCCCGCTACTTTCTTTACACCCTGAAAAACGTAGGGCTCAACGCCCGCCTCACCGGCTATCATGTGCTTCACAAAAGATTCCATCCCTTCCACCTGGCCCAGGTTGGTTTTCAAAATGTGATCTTTATTCGGGTGAGCAATGCATAGACCTGTTTTATCAATGACAAAACCATAGCCGGTCGCGCCCAGCTTTGTGGAAGAAATTTTTTCGGAAATGAAGTTTATATTCAATATGGAGACCACCGCCCCGATGATCTCTCCAGGCTTGGAATATACAGGCGCGGCAAAAGCCATAACCGGGTTGCCGCTGCCTTTGGACTGCACGACGGATCCTGACACCACCTGGCCCATTTTTGCCTTTTGAAAATAATCCCGCTCAGATATGTCGATCTGCGTGCCGTCTGAAGAGATTACTTTTCCGTCGAGCCCCACTACAATGATGCCTTCACAGTCGGCGCCGCTCTTTTTGGCCAGATCCTTCATTTCTTCAGTCATTTCTTCAATTTCCGGCGCATCCGTGATTCCTTCCAGATATTTTTCAGCCCCCTTGATGACCAGGCTTCGCTGCGCGGTCTGAACAATGATCTTCATTTCCTCTTCAATGGCCAGATTCGCCATGTGCGCCAGCCCCCGGGCCACCTCCAGCGATCCGGATTTCGCCGCGTCCTCCAGCGCACTCGTAG
>JAAYKU010000264.1 GCA_012522275.1 Smithella sp. | reverse complement strand
GCCTCCTTGACTTTGCGGACGGGATTCTTGGCGGGGCTCAGATACAAGTTTTTCGCCAGTTGCTGCGATATCGTGGAGCCCCCCATTTTGAATTTTTTCTGATCGAGGTTCTTCTCCATCGCTTTTTGCATGGCCTCGAAATCAAATCCCTCATGCGACCAGAATTTGTCATCCTCGGCGATGATCACTGCCTTCATCACATAGGGGGATATCTGCGAAAGCGGCACCCACGATACAGCAATCTTTTTTTTGATGCCTTTTGACTGCCAGACCTTTTCCCGGTGCTTCATGAAAGCGGTTTTGCCCGGGCGGTTTTTTTTAAGAGACGAAACGTCCGGAAAGAAAAAATATCGTCCAGTATCGGCCAGCACGAAGACCAGCAGCGCCGCGAAGAGCCACAAGATTGCCTTTTTCAGGTAAGGTTTCAATTGTTAACACCCTGTTATCTTTTGTTGTTTCCTATACTCCATTGTAAAATATTGCAAAATAAATTTGACATGCCGGTTTATTTGCTGTAATGCCTGCGATTACGAAGCTTGTGGCACGTTGTTTAAAATAAATCTTCGTTTTCTGTGTGCAGTAAGCAATTTTGATATATGTATACTCCGACGGCATGAAGCCGTAAGCTGTGCACCGTGAACAAAACAGCACCCCCCGCTACAAGGAGGTACTCTATGTTGCAACGGCGGATTTCAGCACTGTCAGGAATTTTTTTATTTTTTTTATTATTTGGATCGAGCGCCGCCTGCCACGCCGCCGGCTATACCGTAAAGGCGGGAGATACTCTTCATGGCATTTCCAGGCAGATTGGTGTCAGCGTTGATGAAATCAAGAAGATAAACAATCTCGCAAGCGACAAGCTCCTTGTCGGCCAGATCCTCTCCTACCATGAGAAAAGCAGGCCCGCCGCGGCCGTGGTAAAAAACGCATCCCCGTCTCCAGAATTCTATACGGTAAAAAAGGGTGACACCCTTTCACTGATTGCACGAAAGACAGGCGTTCCGGTCAAGCAAATAATTGCACTTAACAATGTTCAGCCCAAAGGCCTGCGTATCGGCAGTAAGCTCATTTTGACAAGGCCGCCCAAGGAGGCTGTTTCCGATACAGATGAAGGGTTAGCCCTGCTGGATGACGAAGACGACGATGCCGAAGTGGCCAATTCAGCCTTAGAGGATTTGTGCGAAACGGGCGCGGGTGATGCTCTTTTGGGCAAGTGGGGCAGCGTAGAAGAAAGAAAATTATTTATTAAAGTCGCCACCGGTTTTCTGGGTGCTCCCTATCGCCTGGGCGGCGCCACGGTCAGAGGAATTGACTGCTCCGCCTTTGTCAGAAAAATGTATGAATTTTTTGACATCGAACTTCCGCGCACCGCCCGGGAACAGTCGGCCGTCGGCGTACGCGTGAACCGCAATGAACTTGAGGAAGGCGATCTGGTTTTTTTCCGCACCAAAAAGCCCATCGGCCATGTCGGTATTTACATCGGCAACAATGAATTTGTCCATGCCTCCTATAAGGCCAAAGCAGTGC
>JAAYKU010000263.1 GCA_012522275.1 Smithella sp. | reverse complement strand
TTACTTTTTTGTCATTCCGTGCAAGCGAAGCGCGACACGGAATCCAGTATTTTCAGCATGTTCTGGATACCGACCTTCGCCGGTATGACGATGGTGACGGCTTCTTTACGATTGCGACACAGTCTCCCGGCGGGGGTGGACTTGTTGTCTTCGGCTTCCCATCCCCCCCTGGGCCCCCTCCAAAGGGGACATTCTTTAGCTTCCCCTATCCCCTGCCTTCCCGAGCCGCTGTCGCTTTTCTTTTTTTTATGCTACACATATACGGACCGCCGCCGCAATGGCCCGGAAGTTTCTTTGAGGGAATCACCCCGGGACGCATTTTTTATGAAAAGTGAGCACAAATTATTTTATCTCGAAGAAAGAGTCCGGCTTCTGGAAGCGGAAATCGAAAAGCTCACAAACGCCAACCTCTCCCTTGTCGAAAACCAGCAGATTCAGGAAGCAGTTTTTAACAAATCCCTCGTAGGCTATTACATCTTTGTCGAGGGAACCTTCCGGATGATCAATCCCGTTGTGTCAGCCTATACCGGCTACAGCACCAAAGAGATTATCGGCAACCGCGCAGATTTCATGGTTCATCCCGATGACAAAACGGCGGTAAAAAATCAATCGCGGGCCATGCTGGAAGGCAGCCTGCTGTTACCCTATGAGTTTCGCATCATCACCCGACAAAATGAAATCCGCTGGGTGGTCGAGGCGGTCACCTCCATCACCTTCGAGGGCAAATCCGCGATTTTGGCTAATGCCATGGACATCACAAACCAGAAAGAGGCCGAAAAGAAACTCGCGGAATCGGAAAACCTCTATCGGACCATCTTTGAAACGACCGGCACGGGGACGGTGATTATCGAGGACAATAAAATTCTTTCCCTGATCAATTCCGAATTCGAAAAGCTGACCGGCTACCACAAGCAGGAATGGGAGGGGAAAAGGACCTGGGTAGATCTGATTTACGAAAAAGATCTTCCCCGGGTGGAGGAATATCATCGCCTCAGACGCATCGATGCGCAGCTTGCCCCCCGAACATACGAATTTCGCATCGTGGACAGATGGGGTAATATCAAAAACATGCTCAGCACCAACTGCCTTATCCCCGGCACAAAAAAACATGTCTGCTCGGTTATCGACATAACTGAACTCACGGAAAAGGGAAGTGAGCTGCTCATCAAGACACGCAACCTTGAAGAGCTCAATACCGCCCTGAGGGTGATGCTCCAGCAGCGAGCCGAGGACCGTGAGGAGCTGGAGCAAACTCTGATGAACGGGGTGAAAGACCTGATTTTGCCTAATCTGGGGAAATTGCGCAAGGGGGGCTCGGAGCGCAGCCGACAGCTCTATTCGGACCTTATCGCCTCGAATCTGGAGGAGATTTTTTCGCCTTTTTCCCGCAAGCTTTCCAGCCGCTTCCGCAGCCTAACCACCACTGAAATCCAGGTGGCGCACATGATCAAAGACGGTAAAAACAGCAAGGAGATCGCCGACATTCTGGGCGTGTCGTCCAGCGCGGTCGATGTTTACCGGTATCGCATCCGTAAAAAGCTCGGCCTCAACAGACAAAAAGTGAATTTGCGTTCCTATCTTTTGAGCCTGCCGTAACAAAATCCATACATAATTTGTTTGGATATAGTATATATTATTTCACATTGACGACATTTTTTGATTATACTAAAGCTATGATGCGTTAAGATTTGGTGTGGCAGAGTGTGCTGATAAATCAGGGCAATGATCCGGCGTATGTATATGAATAATGATGTTTCAAGTGAAAACACGATTTTTCCACGTTTAACGCCCCCAATCAAATCCCTTGACACAAGCATGCCCTCTCCTTCATATGTAAGAAGCGTAAACGAAGCCGTCCCAGATGTAATCAAACCTTCTATTTTCTGATTGTAGGAGCGTGTGATCTTATGGACATGAAGCGGGCGTATTACGAGGATATCGAGCTCTTTAAAAGCGGCACCATTCTTTTCTGGGCCATTGTTCTGATGGTCGGGCTCTTTACCCTCCCTCTTTTCTCCACAAACTATTATTTGTACCTTTTCAACCTCATCATGGTCCATGTGATCCTGGCGGTAGGCCTGAACATTCTGGTGGGCTCGACCGGACAGATATCCCTGGGACATGCGGGATTTTTTGCCATCGGCGCTTATGCGACCGTGCTCCTGATGACAAAGCTCGGCATTCCCTTTTTCCCGGCGCTGATTCTGGCCGCTTTTATCGCGGCTTTTTTCGGTTTTATTCTGGGCCTGCCGGCTCTTCGCCTGGAGGGACCTTATCTTACCATCGCCACACTCGCCTTCGGCCTGGCCATCATGCACATTATCGGCCATATGGAGGTGTTCGGCGGCCGCTCAGGGCTGCGGGCCCCTGATCTGAACATCGGCATCGCGCAACTGGGCTGGAATCTCACCCTCACTACAGATCTGAGCAAATACTATCTCATTCTCATTATCACGATCCTGATGGTCCTGGGAGCAATTAACATCTTGAAAACAAAGGTGGGACGCGCCTTTGTCGCCATCCGCGACAGCGACATCGCCGCCGAGGTCATCGGTATCAACCTGACCATCTACAAAACCCTTTCCTTCGCGGTCAGCGCTTTTTACGCCGGCATTGCCGGCGGGCTTTTCGCCTTTGTCCTGGGATTTTTCGACCCCATCACCTTCAACTTCTTTTTGTCCATCTATTTCCTCGTAATGATCGTCGTAGGCGGTCTGGGCTCCATCATGGGCTCGATCGCGGGGGCCGCTTTTATCACCTACCTGATGTACGCTCTTTTCAAAAATATCAGCGACATCCCCTATATCGGGGATTTCATCGTGAACATCTCGCAGCGCTGGCTGTCCATCACCGGGATAGACAACCTAAGCGCCATCGCCCTGGGGCTCGTCATGGTCGGTATCATGATTTTCGAACCCATGGGATTTTTCGGGATTTGGATCCGGATGAAAAAATACTGGAAAGCCTGGCCTTTTTAAAAATATCAAAGGGGGAGATATGCCTTTCGAACATCTGTTAGTCGAGGGTTTGGCAATGGGCGCCTGCTACGGTCTTTTCGGCCTGGCGGTCGTCATGATTTACAAAACGTCGGAGGTCATCAATTTTGCCGCGGGTGAAATGGCCATGTTTTCCACCTTTATCGTTTTCCACATGCTGACTTTTTACCACTGGCCCTTCTGGGCAGCTCTTTTGGCCGCCTTTATCTTCGCCGCCGTTTTGGGCGCTCTGGTTCAGTACATCTTTTTAAGGCCGGCGAAAAATCCCACGCTCCTGAGCTTGATTGTCATTACACTGGGTGTGGAAATGCTGCTGATGGGGTTTGCCAGTTGGAAATGGGGCGCGGAGCAACAGGAATTTTCCCTTCCCATCTCCTATATGGTGACTTATGAGCCTGTAAAAGGTTTTGTCATCAGCCAGTGGGCGATGGCCGTATTTATCATCGCCGCGATTATCATGGCCTTTTTGTACTTTTTCTTCAACAAAACGAACCTGGGCACGGCCATGCGGGCCACCCAGCAAAACAAGCACGCCGCCAAAATAATGGGGATCAACACAGACCGGGTGTTCGCTTTTTCCTGGGCGTTCAGCTCAGTCATCGGGCTTGTCGCCGCTGTGCTGCTTAGCACCAAAACCATTCTGGATCCGCAGTTTATGCTCGAGCCGTTTCTGAAGGCCTTCGCCGCGGCAGTGCTCGGCGGTCTGATGAGCATCCCCGGCGTGCTCATCGGCGGCGCCATCATGGGTCTTTTGGAAAACTTCTTCGGCTATGCCTGGCCTGCGTGGAAACCGATCACGGCTTTTGCCGTCATCGTTTTGGTGCTTTGCGTGCGCCCCAGCGGTCTGTTTGCCAAACACTGGGTAAAGAAAGTCTAGCGAAAATGAATAAAAAAGCACACGGGAAAGCCTTTTTGACGGCGCTGCGCGTGGCGGCATTTTTTCTTGTGCCGGCCCTTGTCGCGGCAGTGATCATGCCTCAAAGCGTCTTTTGCGCTTCGGCCTCTTCCGCTGAAGAAAAGGCCGTCCTGCAGGCGGCCCGCGCTTTTCTCGACGCGGAGGTCCGCCGTGACTACCCGGCCGTTTATAGCTGTTTTGCCCCCTCCTCCGCCTACCGCCGGACGCACACCTATCAGCAGTATCTGGACGAGGCCAAAGCCGCCTCTTTTTACGTTGCGGAGTATAAAATTATCCGCGTCAGCTATATTGAAGACAACAAAGACCCGAAAAGCATCACGACCGCAAGCAGAATCGCCCAGGTAGAGGTGGATGTAACCTTCGCCTACGAAGGTTCCGGCCGCCGCTCGGTCGTCAACATCGGTTTCATTTTCCTCAAAGAAGGGGGTAAATGGTACAAAAGCTGAAGGATTCACAAAACAGCAAAGGAGGATGGCCTCCGGAAGCAGTACGCCTCCCGCCCGGTCATCGCAGGAACTGGAAACTATTTTTTGGCATATCACTGACTATGTAAGGAGGATGGGATATGAGTTGGAAAAAAGCAATGAAAGTGATGCTCGTTTGTCTGTTTGCCGTTGTTTTGTTCGCGTGGCCGGCAGCGGCGGCCGAACGAGGATTCGACGACAAGGAAATCCGCATCGCCGCATGGGGACCCCAGACGGGGCCGGCAGCTCCCTGGGGCGCCGTGGCGCGCGGCAGTAAACTGCTGTTCGACATTGTCAACGAGGAAGGCGGCATCCACGGCCGCAAGGTAAAATTTTTCGTCCGCGACGACCAGTACAATCCCGCGCAGACCGTAGCCGCCGTAAAAGAACTTGTTGAAAGGTACGGGATATTCGCGTTTGTCGGCGGAGTCGGCACTGCCTGCTGCCAGTCCGTTTACAAAATACTTCTGGATAATAAAATCATCTGGATATCCCCCTGCACCGGCGCAAGAACCTTCTGGGATCCTCATAATCCCTACCTGTGGAATATCTGGCCGGCATATGAAGATGACGCCAGTATCATGGCGAAATTCGCGGTGGAAAAAAGAAAATACAAGAAAATCGCCATGCTGTACAACAATGACGATTTCGGACTCGATGCTCTTGATTCGGTCAAGTACCGCTTGAGCAAATACAAGATGGAGCTGGTCGCTGCGCTGCCGGTGGAGCCTACCGAGCGCGACCTTTCCTCTCAGATCGCCAAACTGAAAACTTCCGGCGCTGAAGCGGTAATCGGCTTTTGCGCCCCGACCCAGGCCGCGATCGCGCTCAGAACCAGTGTCTCCCTGGGTTTCAAACCGCAGTGGATTTTCACCTACAACCTGTCGGATTATCCTCTGATGAACAAGATTACCGACGGCCTGTGGTCCAAAGAGGGCGTAATTTCCAGCGCGTTTTTCATCCCCTCTTTTGCCGATCACCCACTGATCAACAAGTACCGCAAGGCGCAGGAAAAGCTGGCCCCCACGGAACGCTGGGGTATCTTCTACCAGGCGGGTATTGTTGTTGGCGAACCGCTGCTGGAAGCCATGAAAAGAGCCGGGAAAAACCTGAGCACCGCAGCGGTGAAAAAGGAACTCGACAATCTGACTAATTTCCAGGGTGTCGGCCCCAAAATCACCTGGACGGCGACCAATCATAAAGCGCCGCGCAGCGTGCAGATCTGGCAGGCAGGCCCCAACAGCGAAAATATCGTACTGCAGGACTGGACGGAAAACGAAATCAGCCGTCACTAAAAATCGCGTCCGCCTCACGCGGGGGGCGGCCCATGCTCCCCCCGCGTGATTTCCCGGACAGACAAGAGGGATAACAATGGGCTATTTCGATGTCGAAAATTTGAGCATCAGCTTCGGCGGCCTGAAAGCCGTGGACGATATGAGCCTCAGCGTCAATAAAAATGAGATCTTCTCCATCATCGGACCTAATGGATCGGGCAAGACCACGATTTTTAATCTGATCAGCGGAATCTATCACCCGAACACAGGATCGGTGAAGCTGGAAGGAGAAAATCTGGTGGGCAAAACGCCCGATCGCATCGCCAAAAAGGGCATTGCCCGCACCTTCCAGAATATCGAGCTTTTCGCCAACGCGACGGTGATGGACAATCTCATGCTGGGCCGCCACATATACATGAAAACAGGAGTTTTCAGCGGTGCGTTCATGTGGGGCAAACGCTCGCGGGCCGCACGGGAAGAAATCGCCCATCGGGAAAAAGTGGAGCACATTATTGATTTTCTAGAGCTACAGTCCGTGCGCGACCAGTTCGTCGGGAGTCTCGCCTACGGCAAACGCAAGCTCATCGAGGTCGGCCGGGCGCTGGCGCTCGAGCCCAAAGTCATGCTGCTCGACGAGCCGTCGGCCGGAATGAACACGGAAGAAAAGGATGATCTGACTATCTGGATCAAAGATATCCGCGAGGACTATAATGTGACCATCCTGCTCATTGAGCATGACATGAACATGATCATGGGTATTTCGGACCGTATTCTGGCCATGAACCAGGGCCAGAAAATCATTCTGGGCACGCCGCAGGAAGTTCAGAAACACCCGGAAGTCATCAAAGCTTACCTCGGAGAGGAGGGGGCGGCCTAATGCTGAAAGTAAAAAACATCGAGACGTGGTACGACCTGATCCGCGCCCTGCACGGCATCTCCTTCGAAATCAGCCAGGGCGATGTCGTGGCGCTTCTGGGCTCCAATGGAGCCGGGAAAACAACGACGCTCAAAACCATCATGCGCCTGTTTTATGACCTGAAAGAGGAGCAGCCGGAAAAAGGCACCATCGAATTTCTCGGCGAACGCATCGACCGCAAAGATACGGCCCACATTGTGCGCATGGGCATCAGCTATGTGCCGGAAGGGCGTGAGGTTTTTCCCGAACTCACCGTGCTCGAAAATATCATGATGGGCGCCTACACGCGCAAAGACAGGAAAAATATCAAACTGGACCTGGAAAATGTGTTTAATCACTTTCCGATACTGAAAACGAGAAGCAATCAGCAGGCGGGACTGATGAGCGGCGGCGAGCAGCAGATGCTGGCCATCGGCCGCGCACTCATGAGCCGCCCCCGGCTGCTCATGCTCGACGAGCCGTCTTTGGGCCTCTCGCCGCTTCTGACACAGGAAATCTTCAACATCATAAAAAACATCAACGAAAAAGACGGAGTCACCATTTTCCTGGTGGAGCAAAACGTCAACATGGCGCTCAAATATTCCAAATTTGCCTACCTGCTGGAAAACGGTCGGATTGTCCGCGCAGACAAGCCGGAGGTTCTCAGGGAGGACGAGGACATTAAAGAATTTTATCTGGGAATCGCCACCGAACAGTCGGTCAAAGGCTACAAGCGCTACCGCAGGAAAGTCCGCTTCCGCTGAACGGGAAGTTCATTTCAGACAATCAAGGAGAAGATATGGTCCAGTCACCGGAAATAAAAACATTGCCCAGGGCTCTTGTGAACATGACGGCCAGGCAGCCGCACCGCATTGCCATGAGGAGAAAAGACTACGGCATCTGGCATGATATCACCTGGCAGGAATACCTCGAAAACGTCAAACACGTGGCCTGCGGTCTTCACGCCCTCGGCGTCAAATATAAAGACCATGTAGCCATCATCGGGGAAAACCGGCCGGAATGGCTTTATTCGGCGCTCGGCATTGTCTGCGCAGGCGGCGCCTGGGTGGGAGTTTACACAACCAACCCGGCGGCGGAATGCGAATATGTCGTGGGTCATTCCGATGCGGTGGTTTATATCTGTGAAGACGAAGAGCAGCTCGACAAGGCACTGGTCTTCCGTAAGAACACACCTCTTTTGCGCAAGATCATTGTCTGGGAGATGGAAGGGCTCAAGCATTTCGAGGATCCCATGTTCATGAGCTTTGACGATCTTCTGGAGCTGGGCCGGCAAAAGGACCGGGAAAACCCGGATCTGTTCAGGCAACTGACCGAACTGGCCGGCCCCGACGACATCGCCGGCATCATCTACACCTCCGGCACGACCGGACCGCCTAAAGGCGCGCTGCTGGCGCATGAAGGCTATTTGTGGGTCGCCGAGTCCGCCGGGCAGGTCACGCCCGTCACCGCCGATGATGAGACTATTTCATTTCTGCCTCTCAATCATGTCTATGAGCAGATTTTTGACATCATGTACCATCTGACCTTCGGCCAGATAGTTAATTTCACCGAAAACACGGATACGGTTATGGCGGACATGATGGAAATTTCGCCTACCTTGTTTCACGCGGTGCCGCGCATCTGGGAAAAATACCACTCCGGCATCGTACTGAAAATGGCCGACGCCACCTGGCTGAAGCGCACCCTTTACAACCTCGCCGTCAAAATCGGCACCCGCTACAACAACATCGCGCTGCAAAAAAAGAAAGTCCCCTTGGGCCTTGCCGTCATGTACCACATCGCCTATTTTGTTATTTTCCGTAAGCTCAAAGAGCGCCTGGGGTTCGATCGTGTGCGCGTGGGCGTCTCCGGCGCCGCCCCGATCTCGCACGAGATTCTGAAATTCTTCCAGAGCATCGGCATCCCCATCCGCGAAGGCTACGGCATGACTGAAACGACCGGCATCACACATATGTCGAGCGAAATAGATTTTAAGGTGGGCACCGTCGGCCGTGCCCTTCCCGGCACAGAAGTGCAAATCTCCGATGACGGTGAAATTCTCGTCAGGCACCCGGGTATATTTAAAGGCTATTACAAGGATGAAGAAAACACGAAAGAATCACTGGTGGGCGGCTGGATGCACACAGGCGACGTCGGCATGATCGACGAAGACGGCTACCTCAAGCTTACGGACCGCAAAAAAGACCTGATCATCACCGCGGGCGGCAAAAACGTCGCGCCCCAATACCTGGAAAATCTGCTCAAATTTTCTCCCTACATCAATGACGCAGTCGTCATCGGCGACCGTCGCAAATACCTGACGGCGCTTATCGTCATCGATGAAGAAAACGTCACCAAATTCGCCCAGGACAATAAGGTCCAGTTTACGACCTTCGCCTCCATGACCCGCACATCGGAAGTAATCGAACTTGTCCAGGGGGAAGTCGACAAAGTCAACAAGCAGGTCTCCCGCGTAGAGAATATCCGCAAATTCAAAATCATCGACAAGAAGCTCTATACGGAAGACGGTGAGGTTACCCCCACCATGAAAGTAAAAAGAAAAGCGATCAACGAACAGTTCAAAGATATGATCGAATCGATGTACCGGGACTGAAAAATATCCCGGCTACGCCATGATCCGTCACTCCGGCTCTCCTTTAAAAAAGGGGGAGCCGGAGTGCATTGTGAACAGGCCTCATTAAAACCCCGTGTTTAAAATCCTCCTGAATCGCTAATTCATTCACCATTAGCTATTTGCTCATTATGTTCTATAGGGGTAGGAACGACGCATTGATTTGCGTCGCCCCTCCCTCCGAACCGGACTGGCGGATTTCCCGCATCCGGCTCTCCAGTTGGTGGTTTTACCTCCTTGAGG
>JAAYKU010000262.1 GCA_012522275.1 Smithella sp. | reverse complement strand
GGTTGTCCTCGATTCCTTCCGCCAGCATGTTCAGGCCATAAACCGAGGCGGCCATCGCGCTGCCGATAGCCGCGGCCGTTTTTTTGCCTCTGACCATCCGGGCGGCCGCCGCCGTACTTTCCATCTCCCCCGTCACGGCATTGGGCAGATGCGCCCGCAGCCAGGCCTGGCACTGCGCCAGCCCCTGCGGGTGTGAATAGACGTTTTTGATCCCCTTGAGGCTTCGGGCCTGCGAAATCAGGCACTGGCTGATGCGCAGATACATTTCCGCCTGAATTTTAAGCGGCGTCAGGATCAGTCTGTCCAGCGTGACATTGACGGAACCTTCCAGAGAATTTTCCACCGGCACGACGCCCCATTCCACGGTTCCCTTTTCCACTTCGTCAAACACGCGGGCAATGCCATGCTGCGGCTGGAAGCGGCACGACGCACCGAAATGCACAAGCGCCGCCTGATGCGAAAAGGACGCCTCCGGCCCCAGAAAGGCGACATTCACCGGTTTTTGCAGATCGCGGGATGCGGAAATGATTTCCCGGAAAATCGCCGTAACCTGGCGGTCCGATAATGGACCGCTGTTTAGTTCGTGCAGATAATTCATCACACGGGATTCCTGCGCAGGATTATAAACCTCAAGGCCGGACTCGCCCTTCACTTTGCCGATTTTGACGGAAATCTGTGCGCGCTCATTCAAAAGCCTGATAATTTCCCTGTCTTTGGTCTGCATCTCTTCTCTTAATTTATCCAGAGCCCCCTTCATTGACTCATCCCCTCCAGAACCTCGAGAATCATTTTATCGCCTACACTTCCTGTGACGAAGGGCATGCCGATTTTTTTCAGCAAAACAAACCGCACCACAGCGTCTTTCTTTTTCTTGTCCATTTTCAGCCTGTCGATAACGGCTGTAAGGTCAACGGCAGGATCAAGTCTTGTCGGAAGACATGCGCGCTCCGCCAGTTGCTCGATGCGCCCGGCCGCCTGGGCGCTCAGGTAGCGCATCCTGACAGAAATCCTGCCCGCCGCAACCATGCCCAAAGCAACGCCCTCGCCGTGCGAGAGACTGTAACCGGACACAGCCTCGAGCGCGTGCCCGATGGTATGCCCGAAATTGAGAATTCTGCGCAGCCCCTGCTCATGCTCGTCCATTTCCACGATATTTTTTTTAATCCGGCAGCAGGCTTCAACCGTTTTGAGCAGGAGTTTCCCGTCTTTGTTTTTGAGGGCTTCGATGCCGTCTTCAAGCGACTTGAACAGCCCGTCATCTTCGATCGCCCCGTACTTGATTATTTCCGCCAGACCGTTGTTAAATTCCTTTTCCGGCAGAGTGTCTAAAAACCTGACATCGGCAAACACCGCTTTGGGCTGGTAAAAACTGCCCAGAAGATTCTTCCCCTGCGGCAAATCGACGGCCGTTTTCCCGCCGATGGCGCTGTCCACCTGCCCGACAAGCGTAGTCGGTATCTGTATGTAACGAACCGAGCGCATAAAAACCGAAGCGATAAAACCGGTCAGATCACCCACAACCCCGCCGCCGAGCGCGACAAGCACCGTTTCGCGGTCCGCCCCCGCGGCCAGAAGTTTGCCGACGACTTCCATGACCGTGGCAATATTCTTGGAGGACTCACCCGCGGGAATCTCAATCAGTTTTATGTTCAGGCCTGCCTGCGTCAGCGCGTCTCTGAAAGTATCCCCGTAAAGGGCATTGACGTTTTCATCCGTCACTACCACGTGCCGTCCGGCTTTGAAATTTTTTGCAATAAGCAAGCTGACGCGGTCGAGGATATCCGCCCCGATGCGGATTTCGTAAGAGGCGGAATTTTTCTTATCCAGACTGACTTTTAGCGTTTTCATTTCAGTTCCTTTTATTTAGGAGCGCAGGACAGCGGAAAGGGCCCGCAGCTCGTCCATCATCTGATAGAATTTTGCCGGCTTGAGCGACTGGGCCCCGTCGGATACGGCTTTTTCCGGCTCCGGGTGCACTTCGACGATAATGCCGTCGGCCCCTACCGCCGCCGCCGCGCGCGACAGGGGAATGACGTATTTCCAGTTGCCCGCCGCGTGGCTGGGATCCACCACCACCGGCAGATGCGTCAGGTTTTTGAGCACGGGCACGGCGCTGATATCCAGTGTATTGCGCGTGGCGGTTTCAAATGTGCGTATGCCGCGTTCGCACAAAACCACATTGGGATTTCCCGACGAAAGGATATATTCCGCCGCCATGAGCAGCTCCTCGATCGTGGTCATCATCCCCCTTTTCAAAAGAACCGGTTTTTT
>JAAYKU010000261.1 GCA_012522275.1 Smithella sp. | reverse complement strand
TGGTTCAGATTAGCCCAGGCTTGACGCTGACCGACTACTAATGACATGAAATCAAGCAAGGTATGTTTATGTTCCCTGATGATCAAATTCATACAGGCAGCCACATCGACATGCGCGATAACAAGGCGCTTTTGCTCGAAGTAAAAAATACCGCCGGATTGATTTTGCCCGGTTTTGACTTCACCCGTTTCAACGCGGCTTTTGCCGATGTGGAAAGGCTCTTTGCCGGCTTGTATCCCGGCTACCGCGCGTGCAATACCGCCTATCATGATTTTCGCCACACGCTGCAGGTTCTTCTGGCCATGACGCGACTGATGCACGGCGCGTCGGTGGAAGGAGTCGGCTTTACCGACCGCGAAATCAACCTGGGGCTGATAAGCGCGCTGATGCATGACACGGGCTATATACAGAAACTTGAGGACAAGGCGGGCACAGGCGCCAAATACACACTGACGCATATCAGCCGCGGCATCCGCTTCGTTGAAAACTACTACGCGGGCGATGATTATTTTGAACCTGAGATGAAAAATTTTCACGATATTTTAAGCTGCACCGGCATTCATACCATGGTTGCGGAAACGGAATTTGCATCGAAAAAGGCAGCTCTTTTGGGCAGGATGCTCGGCACGGCGGACTTGCTCGGCCAGATGGCCGACCGGCTCTATCTGGAAAAGCTCGTGATTCTTTATAATGAATTCGAAGAGGGGGCAGTGCCCGGCTTCAACAGTGAGGCGGATCTGTACCGCAAGACGGTCAGTTTCTACAGGCGCACAAAAGCGAGGTTCAAAAACGAGTTCGGGAATGTGAATCGCTTCATGATCAGCCATTTCCGCAAACGCTGGAATATCGACGCCAATCTCTATGAAGAGGCGATCGAAAAAAACATCAACTATCTGAAATATGTCCTGAAGGCCGGCCAGAAAGATATTTATCATTGTCTGCGCCGCAACGCCATATCACTGCAATAATCCCCCCGGCGGCCGATTGACTTTTCTTATCGATGTGTTAAGAAGTTCCAAGCCATAGACAATGCTCCGGCGGCAGCAGTAAACGCTTTAAACCATTTACTGCGGTTTTCCAAGCCGGGCGGGAAAGGCGCTCTGTGGCTCGAAAAAAAATTCATGCGGAGGCTCATTTGAAAATCACGGTTAAAAAAGGAAAGCTGGCACAAACAAAAACTCAGTCTGTTATTTTGCTGATATGCGAAGATGAAAAAAAACTCTCCGGCGAAGCGGCGGCAGTCGATAACAAAACGGGCGGGCTTGTGAAGGAAATGCTCAAAAGCACAGACTTTACAGGTAAGGCCCTGCAGACAGCCGTGTTGTATGCGGGGAAGAACGCGCCTTTCCGGAGAATTCTGCTGGCCGGGCTTGGTAAAAAAAATGAGCTGACAGCGGAAAAGGTACGCCAGACAGTTGCCAAAGCCGTTCGTCATCTGTGCGAACTGAAGGTGGGGCAGGCGGCAGTTGCGCCCGAGTGGAACTTGCTGCCTGGTCAAAAAAATACTCTGATTGCTTCCATGGTGCAAGGGGCGCGCCTCGGCCTTTATAAATATCTGCCCTACAAGACACAGGAAAAAGACGACAGCGCCGAAATGCCGCGCCTGGAAATTATCTGTGACCCCGCAGATTATACCCTGGCCGCCGCTGAGGCGAGAAAAGCGAATATCATCGCGGACGCCGTGTGTTTCGCCCGTGATCTGGTATCCGCGCCCGGCAATGAAATGACGCCTTCGATACTGGCCCGGCAGGCGCGCAAAATTGCCGACGGGAAGAAACTTGTCTGCAGCGTGCTGGGAAAAGCGAAGCTGAAATCACTGGGCATGAATGCGCTTCTGGCCGTGGCTGCCGGCAGCCACGAGCCGCCTCAATTTATCGTTTTGGAATACAAAGGAGCGAAAAAAAGCGCTCCCCCGGTGGTGCTGGCGGGTAAGGGGCTGACGTTTGACGCAGGCGGCATCAGCCTTAAGGTTGCGGCAAAAATGGACGAGATGAAAATGGATATGGCCGGCGCCGCTGCGGTGATGGCGGTGGCTCACGCGACGGCAAGGCTGGGCCTTGCCGTCAATCTGGTGTGTCTGATCCCCGCCGCGGAAAACATGCCCGGCGGCGGCGCTTTAAAGCCGGGCGATATTGTAAGGTCATATTCCGGAAAGACGATAGAAATTATCAATACTGACGCGGAGGGTCGTCTGATACTGGCCGATGCGCTCGCCTACGCCTACAGATACAAACCGGCCGCCGTCATCGACATTGCCACATTAACCGGCGCCTGTATTGTGGCCCTGGGCGAGGAGGTCATCGGCATGCTCGGCACGGACGACGCTCTCAAGGCCGGAATCAAAAAAGCGTCGGAAGCCGCAGGCGAACTTCTCTGGGAGCTGCCCTTGTGGGATATGTATTCCGAAATGATCAAAAGCGACATTGCCGATGTCAAAAACACAGGCGGCAGGCAGGCGGGCACGATTACGGCCGCCGCTTTTTTAAACAAGTTCACGGGAGATTATCCCTGGGTTCATCTGGATATCGCGGGGCCCGCCTGGGCCTCAAAAGACAGGCCGTACACTCCCAAAGGGGCCTCGGGCGCGGGCGTGCGTCTGCTCATTGAATATCTGAAAAATATACAGGCGAAATGACGATGGAGCCGCTTCTGGATATTCAAAACCTGAAAACCGTTTTTTCCACCGCGAAAGGACAGATCAGGGCGGTGGATGGTGTTTCTTTGTCTTTAAACGCGGGCGAAACAGTGGGTGTCGTCGGCGAATCCGGCTGCGGCAAAACAATGCTGGCCCTTTCTGTGATGAGGCTCATTCCCGCAAACGGACGCACCGCGCAGGGCCGTGTACTGTTTGACGGAGCCGACCTGCTTGCTTTACCCGAACAGAAGATGCGTGAAAAACGCGGCCGGGATATCGCGATGATTTTTCAGGAGCCGATGACTTCATTGAATCCTGTTTTGCGCGTGGGCGATCAGATCGAAGAGGCCATCAGGCTTCATCTACATCTGCCGCCCGGCCGGGCCCGTCAGATGAGCATCGAGATGCTCTCCGAGGTCGGCATTTCCTCACCGGAAAAAAGGGTGAGGGATTATCCCCATCAGTTAAGCGGGGGGATGCGCCAGCGCGTGATGATCGCCATGGCCATGTCCTGCCGGCCGCGGCTGCTTTTAGCGGATGAACCCACCACCGCGCTCGATGTCACCGTTCAGGCGCAGATTCTCAATTTGATTTCACGGCTGCAGGCGAAAAATAATATGGCGGTCAT
>JAAYKU010000260.1 GCA_012522275.1 Smithella sp. | reverse complement strand
GTTTTGCACATTGAAAGAAACGGTTTGAAACCACCTTCTGTCTTCTGTCTCCTGCCTCCTGACTCCGGCCTCTGCTTCTGACTTAAAAAGCCATATCATAGAAACAATACTGGCTCTTTCAGTATCGCCTCGCACGCCCGCACGGCGCAGGCCGCCACGTACGGATGCGTGTCTTTAAGCGAGGCGATCTGGCGCAGGTTGTCGGCTGTGCGTAAAACCAGCGTGGCCATGTCGCCTTCGGCGATGCCCGAGGCCTTGATCACGAGCTCCCAGTCACGCCCGCCCGCCCAGTGATACATCGCCGCACCAGCCGAAGCAAAAAGCCTCACATACGGAAAGCCGGCTTTTTCGAGCCTTCTTTGCAGCGGACGCACGGCAAGAAGCATACGGCGCAACAAGGCGTTGAACTTTTGCGGCATCTCCCTGGCGGCAACGTGCAGCTCATCGTCGCGGTCGTAGGCGAAAACGGCCATCGCGGCGGCAAGCAGTTTTTCATCATTTTCCGGAAAAACATTTTCCCGCAGGCACTGAGCCACCAAAAGCGGATGATCGAGCCTCAGACGCGCGGCCCAGTGGCCGTCTCCGGTGAGAGTGGCATCCTCATTTACAAATCCCTCCTTCTTCAAGAAAGTCAGATGCCTTGAAAAATCCTTCCACAGCGCCTCGGCCGCCGAAAGCCCGCCGCGGCGTGTGTTGCGGCGCTGCCAGGCGGCAAGGGACAGCTCGAAGATGTTTTTAATATTTTCAGGGGTCTGAGACATAAGCAGATTCAAAGCCATGCCGAAGTCGTTTTTGAGCTGGCTTTCGATGTTTTCGGGGCGGGCATAGAGCATTTTTCTTATATGAGCCAGGTCCATGAAAGGGCCGGGAACGGCAAGCATGAAACCGATGTTGTCACGGCCGCGCCTGCCCGCCCTGCCCGTCATCTGGCGAAACTGTATGGCGGAAAGAGGCTGAAAATCGTGACCGTTGAACTGATCGGAATTGAAAAGCACAATCGTCCGGGCGGGAAAGTTCACTCCGGCGGCCACGGTGGTCGTGGCGAAAATCGCCCGCAGATGCCCGCGGTTCATCATTTCCTCCACCAGGAGCTTCCAGGCGGGCAACTGCCCCCCGTGGTGCGCGGCCAGAGAGCTTTGCTCCAGCGCCACGAGCTGACGGTGCCCCGCCAGAGATGGAAAGCGCTCCAGCAGTTCATGCAGATCATTTATGAAATCATCGTCGCCTGAGTGTCTGAAAAGCCCTGGTCGCAGCCCCAGGGCCCGGTCACATTCGGCGCGCGATTTCAAAAAGAAGATGGCTGGCAACATGTCGAAGCGCTCCAGAACCTTCAAAATGCCCACGTAATCCGGCACACGGCGGCTGCCCCGGCGCATGGATTTGTGCTTTTTCATAAACTCGTAAATAACCGGGGCGGTCCTTTTACCTTCCATAAAAGGATGCAGACAACCGGAAGGGTCCAGAAAAACCGGATGCAAGGCAACGGGCCGTTTTTCCTCGCGTACCACGGTGCAGGTTTTTTTGCGGATGGCACAAAGCCAATCAGCGATTTCCTCGCCGTTGCCGACGGTGGCGGAAAGCAAAAGCAGATTCACCCGCGCCGGCAGGTAAATCATGATTTCCTCCCACACAACGCCGCGGTCCTCGTCGCCCAGAAAATGCGCCTCGTCGAGAATAACCAGGTCGCAGTTTAAATCCTCCCCCCGGTGCATGGCATCGTAGAGTTGGTTGCGTAAAATTTCGGTAGTGCCGACCAGAATAGGCGCCTGTGTGTTTTCTTTGGTGTCGCCGGTGACAATGCCGACGTTTTCCGGGGCGAAATGCAGGCCGAATTCCACCCACTTGGAGTTGGAAAGCGCCTTGAGTGGCGAAGCGTACCAGGCGCGCCCCCCTTTTTCCAGCACCGAGACGATGGCTTCACGGGCGATCCAGGTCTTGCCGGAACCGGTAGGGGCGATAACCAGGCAGTCATTTCGCCTGATGGCATCCAGTGCCAGCAACTGAAATTCATCAGGAACAAAAGGCGCGGGCTCAGGCCTGCCGATTTTGGCCAGCGCCGGCTTGAGTGAGGGGACAATCTGCGGTTTCATATAATCACGCGTCGAAAGGCGACCTGGTTTCGGTGCCTGCGGCGCACGACGATGGCGGGCGTCTTGCCTTTTGCGTATAAGCTTCTCTTTCATCAGGAAAGCTTTCTAACACAATGTCCGCCAATGGTAAAGCAGCGCCGGCGGAGGACAAAAGAGTAATCCTTCCTTAGACCATGAGCGATAGACGATAGGCTATAGGCCATAGGCTATTTGCTCATTATGTTCTGGATACCGGCCTTCACCGGTATGACGATGTTGACGGCTTCTTTACGATTGCGACACAGTCTCCGGTAGGGGGCATCAGTGGATGCGCTTCGCGCTTTATTACCGTTCATTCTGAGTTTTTACAACCCGTTAGTGCTGAGCCTGTCGAAGCATCCTTTATCCTTTATCCTTGAGCCTTTATCCTTGAACCACGAGCCATGAACTACGAGTTTATCCCCATCCCCCATTAAATGTTTTATTCTGTTTTTGCCGTTCATTTAACGTTTCATTAAATAAAAAGACCGTCCAGGCATTCCGGAAGATACCGGGTGCTGACGCGCATACAGACAATCTTCTTTATTTTCAATAATTTAAAAATTTATACCGACGAATTGGCGATCTGGCACGCATCTTTCATACAATAACAGCTAAACGTCAGTCATTTTACAGTAACAGGGAGAAAGAAATGAAATCTTTCATGCAGACAGCAATTTTAGCAGGCTTTATCATGCTTATCACCGCCTCATTCAGTTTCGCGCAGGCAAGCGCAGGCGCCCAGGCCCAGTTTCCTTTCTTTCATCTGGGCTGCCTGATTATCGGCGGGCTGATCATCCTTTCGCTCAAACGCAAATATGACAGGCTGTATCTGAGCGAAGCCATCGGCTCTTTCGCGCTTTACGCTTTTCTGGTAGCACTTTTCACGGCGCCGGTGGTCGATGCGCTCAAAAGCATGATCAATTAGACCCTTCCCTCTTTATAGTTCCACCCTGCAAAAGCCCTCGCCCCACCCCGGCGGGGGCTTTTCATTGGCATAAAAAAAACTTTACACTGCCGTGTATTTCCATTATGAAACAACCCGCCTGCTTTCGATGAGAACATATTTCTTTTTAAAGGAGATTAAAGATATGGCAAAACGTGTGTACACATTTGGAAAAGGCATCAACGAAGCCAAGGCCGACATGAAAAATCTTCTGGGCGGAAAGGGTTTTAATCTTGCCGAAATGTCGGATCTGGGCATCCCGGTACCGGCCGGATTCACCATCACCACCGAAGTCTGCGTCGAGTTCTATAAAAATGACCGGCAGCTTCCCGCGGGACTGGAAAAGGCAGTGGCGGCGGGGATTAAAAAAGTGGAAAAAGTGATGGGTGCGTCTTTCGGCGACCCGGCCAATCCGCTTTTACTGTCTGTGCGCTCCGGAGCGCGCGTATCCATGCCGGGCATGATGGATACAGTTTTGAACCTCGGCCTCAACGATGAGACGGTGGCGGGCATCATCCGGAAATCAGGTAATGAACGGTTCGGCTGGGATTCCTACCGGCGCTTCATGCAGATGTACGGTGACGTGGTGATGGGCCTCAAGCCGGAGGACAAAGACGCGCATGACCCGTTTGAAGAGGTCATGGACGCCCTCAAAGAAGAAAGGGGGATCAAGGCGGATCTGGACATGAGCGTGGAAGACCTCAAGGAACTGGTCGCCCGCTATAAAAAACTGATTGTGGAAAAACTGGGCCGGGAATTCCCGACCGATCCCAAAGAGCAGCTTTGGGGCGCCATCGGCGCTGTTTTCATGTCATGGAACACGCCCCGCGCTATTTTGTACCGCAAGATGAACGGCTTTGACGACAACTGGGGCACAGCCGTCAACGTGCAGGCGATGGTTTTCGGCAATATGGGCGAGCGCTGCGCCACGGGTGTGGCCTTCACGCGCGATCCGGCCACGGGCGAAAACCTGTTTTACGGCGAATATCTGATCAATGCGCAAGGCGAGGACGTCGTCGCGGGCATCCGCACCCCCCAGCAGGTCACGCTGGAAGGCTCACGCCGCTGGGCGGCCGACAATCAGGTAAGCGAAGCGGAGCGGGCAGCGAAATACCCGTCGCTCGAAGAGTATATGCCGCAAGCTTACCGCGACCTGGTCAAAGTCTATACCGGGCTCGAGCGCCATTACAGGGACATGCAGGATATTGAATTCACCATTCAGGACGAAAAACTCTGGATGCTGCAGACACGCACCGGAAAGCGCACCGCCGCCGCCGCCGTGAAAATTGCGGTCGATATGGTGCAGGAAAAATTGATCGACAAAAAAACCGCCCTGCTGCGCATCGAGCCGGCGTCGCTTGACCAGCTTCTGCATCCGACCTTCGATCCGCATGCAGTTCGCGACGTCATCACCAAGGGCCTGCCCGCCTCCCCGGGCGCGGGCACGGGACGCGTGGT
Source organism: Smithella sp. (assembly GCA_012522275.1). Classification (GTDB taxonomy): domain Bacteria; phylum Desulfobacterota; class Syntrophia; order Syntrophales; family Smithellaceae; genus UBA8904. The sequence continues at coordinate 119 of JAAYKU010000260.1, read as the reverse complement.
TTTCAATGCGGATGACGCGGAAGCATGGACCAGTCGCGGTGAAAAAGTAATTCTGGTGCGCATCGAGACATCGCCGGAGGACCTCAAAGGCATGACGCTGGCGCAGGGCATACTGACCG
>JAAYKU010000259.1 GCA_012522275.1 Smithella sp. | reverse complement strand
GAGATGGAAAGTACGGCGGCGGCCGCCCGGATGGTCAGAGGCAAAAAAACGGCCGCGGCTATCGGCAGCGCGATGGCCGCCTCGGTTTATGGCCTGAACATGCTGGCGGAAGGAATCGAGGACAACCCCTCCAATACGACGCGATTTCTGGTTATCGGCCGTGGCGAGGGAGAGGCGACGGGAAAGGACAAGACGTCCATTATCTTTGCGACGCCGGACTCCCCGGGGGCGCTGCACCGGGCGCTGGCGTCTTTCGCCCGGCGCAAAATCAATCTGGCTAAAATCGAGTCGCACCCGGTGAAGGAAAGAAAATGGGAGTACCTCTTCTTTGTCGATCTGGCCGGTCATATTCATGACCGGGCGATTCAGGGCTGCATAAGCGAATTAAAGGATAAGACGATTTATCTGAAAATTCTGGGGTCATATCCCAGAGCAAAGGACGGATTATGATCTGTATTCCCATCGTGGACGCCACGCATCAGGAAGCGCTCCGGTCGATCGAAAGATCCGCGCCGGCGGAGGACGCCATTGAGCTGCGTATGGACCTGATCGCCGACGGTGAGCTGCCCCGGCTGATAGCTTGTGCCCGGCGTATATCCGGGCGCGTCAGGATTATTGTCACCTGCCGGCGCAGGGAGGAGGCGCTTCCGCCTGCGTCTTTGGAGCACACTGAGCGAAGGAAAAACATTCCGCGGACGATGAAAATGCGCCTGCTGAAACAGGCCATCGAGCTGGGTGCAGATTATGTTGACATCGAGCTGGCGGAAGGGGAAAAAAGCATCAGCGAACTCAGGCGTTTTTGTGAAAAAAACGGGAACCGGACACAGCTCATTGTCTCCTGGCACGATATAGAAAAAACCCCGTCACTGAAGGAATTGAAGACAATATTCAACGCCTGCGCCGATGCGGGGGCGGATGTAGTCAAGATTGTACCGTATGCAAGGCGCCTGGGGGACAATATCAGGGTTTTGAATCTGATCGACTATGCCAAGGGCAGACACAGGAAAATTATTTCAATGTGCATGGGCGAGCTGGGTCAGGTCAGTCGCATTATCGCTCCTTTGTGGGGTAGTTATCTTGCATTTGCCGTTTTGCCGGGAGGCGGGAAATCAGCGCCGGGTCAGCTTTCCGTAAAGGCGATGAAGGAATTTCGGCAGTTACTCAGACGCCAACAGCCTTTCCCCCAGGCGTGGCTCTTGCCCCCCGGGGCGATGAATTTCATACTTGTGGGAAATCCCGTCCGTCAGAGCCTTTCACCTGTGATGCACAACACGGCGCTCGAGGCGCTGAAGATTGAAGGCCATTACAGTGCGTTTTGCGTGATGGACCCGGCCGCGGCCGTGGCCGGGATCAGGGGCATGAATATCCGCGGGGCTTCCGTGACCATCCCGTTTAAAACGGCGGTAATGGATTTTCTGGATGAAATCGATCCGGACGCTTCAGCTGTAGGGGCGGTCAACACGATCGTGAACGAATGCGGCCGTCTGTCAGGGTATAATACGGACTGGTGGGGTCTGACACGGGCTCTGAAAGACAAAACCAAAATCGCCGGAAAAACTTTTGTTGTTCTTGGTGCGGGAGGCACGGCGCGCTCCGCCGTTTACGGCATAAAAAAAGAAGGCGGCCGGCCGGTCATTGTCAACCGCACGGCAGACAAGGGAAAAGAGCTTGCCGCCATGTTCGACTGCCCGTTTTACCCGCTTGAGTCACTAGGTGGCATCAAGGCTCATGGGCTGATCAATACCACATCCGTCGGCATGTATCCGCAGGCCGATCAATCGCCTGTCGCGCCGGAACTGCTGACAGACTACCGTGTGGTGATGGATGTGATTTACAATCCGCTGTGCACCAGACTTCTGCAGGATGCCGCCGCCGCGGGGGCGGACATTGTTTCCGGTGCGGAGATGTTTGTTTATCAGGGTGCGCAGCAGTTGAAGTTATGGACGGGAAGGCAGGCGCCCCTGGAGCTGATGAGAAAAACCGTATATGAAAGGCTGAAAAAGAGTGAGAAACGACATCAGGGCAAAAAATGACGTTGTGGAGGTGGACGTTCCCGGTTCCAAGAGCCTGACGCAAAGGGCGCTTGTCGCGGCCGCGCTGGCTGATGGGGAATCATTGATCCGTCACGCGCTTGTGGCCGAGGACACGCACTATATGATTTCCGGCCTGAAGCAGCTCGGGGCGCGCATAGAGACCGTGGATGAGGGGCTTTCCGTAACCGGTACGGGCGGGGCGATAGCGGCCAACGGCCGGGAAATCTTTCTGGGGAACAACGGCACAGCGCTTCGGTTTTTGACCGCGGTGGTCTGCCTCGGGCGCGGCAGGTATGTTTTGACCGGAGAAAAACGTCTGTGTGAAAGGCCGGTCGGCCCCCTGGTGGGGGCGCTTCAGGAGATGGGAGTGGAAATATCCTGCAGCAATAACTGCCCGCCGGTCGAGGTTGCGGCCAACGGCCTCAAGGGCGGGTGTCTGACGCTCGTGGACATTGAAAGCTCTCAGTATGTATCCGCCCTGCTTTTGTGCGCCCCCTACACGGCCAAAGGCATCGAGCTGTCGCTGGAGGGGAATATTGTCTCGGCCCCCTATATAGAGCTGACCATCAACGTGATGAATGACTTCGGCGCGAAAATTATCAGGACAGGCAGGCGCCACTATCTGGTCGGGACGCAGCATATATATACCGGACGCGATTATTATGTGGAGGGGGATGCCTCGAGTGCGTCCTATTTTTTTCTGGCCGCCGCTGTTTTGAAAAAAACGATCCGCGTCAACGGAATCAGCCGCTTCAGTACGCAAGGCGACATCCGCCTGCTGGACATGATGGAGCAGCTCGGCTGCCGCGTCGAAAGCGGGCCAAACCGTGTGGAGGTGATCGGCCGTGCTCTGGCGGCAGGTGATCTCACGCTGGATCTGGGCGACATGCCGGATATGGTGCCGACAATGGGCGTACTGGCCGCTTTTCGGGAAGGCAGGACAAAAATCATCAACGTTGCTCATTTGAGAATCAAGGAAAGCAACCGTCTGGCGGCCATGGTCTCAGAGCTCAACCGCATCGGTATAAAAGCTTCCGAACTGCCCGACGGGCTGGAGATCGAAGGGGGCAGGCCGCATGGCGCGGATATTGAAACCTACAATGACCACAGAATCGCGATGAGCTTTGCCGTGGCGGGGCTGGCCGCTCCCGGCATAGTAATCAGTGACAGGAAATGTGTTGATAAATCCTTTCCTGAATTCTGGCGGGAGCTGGCAAAAATATGAAGATCATCCTCATCGGCTACCGGGCCACGGGCAAAACCACCGTCGGCCACCTGCTGGCTGACAAAATCGGGATTCCTTTTGTGGATACCGACAGGTTGATTGAAGAGGCGGCGGGCATGACGGTGGGCGATGTGATTCAATCCGAGGGATGGGAGAAATTCAGAGACAGGGAAACGCAGGCGGTTTTATCCCTCAGGGAAATGGGCGTTTGTATTGTGGCGACCGGCGGCGGGGCGATTGTGCGCTCCGTCAATACAGATACATTGAAAAAAGAGGGAATCCTGATATATCTGAAAGCAAGGTCCGCCGACATTGTCGGCAGGCTCAGGCTCGATGAACAAAGAGAGCGCACCCGTCCACGGTTCACCTCTGCCGGTCTTGAGGCGGAAACAATTGCCGTTTTGAATGAACGGATTCCCCTGTATGAGACGCTGGCGGACTATACGGCTGATACTTCAGACAAAAGCCCGCCGCGGGTTGCGGATGAAATATACGAGCATCTGCTGGAAACAGGCGTTGTAGCCGAAATAAACAGCTTAAAGAAGGTTAACAGGTAGGCGTATGGGAGGAAATACAACAGGAAGCGCGTTTCGCGTGACGACATGGGGAGAATCGCACGGCCCCGCGCTGGGAGCGGTTATCGACGGCTGCCCGGCGGGGCTCGAGCTTGCCGAAGAAGACATTCAGCAGGCGCTGGACCGGCGGCGTCCCTCTACGGGTGTTGCCTCTACCACACGCGCGGAAGAGGACACAGTGGAGATTCTGTCCGGCGTCTTCGAAGGGCGGACCACCGGCACGCCCGTTTCCCTCATGATTCGCAATCAGGATGCCCGCTTTGCCAGCTATGAAGCCCTGAAAGATGTTTTCCGGCCCGGCCAGGGAGACTACACCTATTTCCGAAAGTACGGCCTGCGCGACTGGCGCGGTGGCGGAAGGGCTTCCGGCAGGGAAACAGCCGCCCGGGTGGCGGCGGGGGCGGTTGCGGGTAAATTGATTGCCACGGCCGGAATGAAAGTGCTTGCCTACACGAAAAATATCGGCGGCATCGAAATTGGCAACATGTGTGTCTCACCGTCTGAAGAGTGGATAAAAAAGGTGCGGGAAAACTCGTTACACTGTCCCGATGAGAAGGCTGCCGCCGTCATGGAGCGCAAACTGGCCGCTGTGCGCGAAGAGGGAGACACGCTGGGCGGTGTGGTGGAGATTATCGTTAGTGGGTGCCCGGCGGGCCTGGGAGAGCCGGTGTTTGAAAAGATGGACGCGGCGCTGGCTTGTGCACTGATGGGTATCGGGACGGTCAAGGCGGTGGAAACAGGCGACGGCATCGATGTGGCGTTTAAAAAAGGCTCTGAAGTCAACGACCAGATGAATGAAAAAGGTTTTATGAAAAATTCAGCAGGCGGCATTCTGGCTGGAATCACCACCGGAGAGGATATCATCCTGCGGGCTTGGTGCAAGCCGATCCCCTCCATCGCGTGCGGGCAGCAGACAGTGGATATACAGGGCCGCAATCGCTCCATACAGATACAGGGCAGACATGATGTCTGCGTCATTCCCAGAATTGTGCCGGTCTGCGAGGCGATGGTGAGCCTGGTGCTTGCCGATCACTGGCTGCGGCAAAAGGCGGTGCGTCTGTGAAGAAAATCACGGCAGGCATTATCGGTGGGACAAACGGTATGGGGCGCTGGCTGGCCGGGCTTATGGCCGCCTGCGGCCATACGGTTTATGTAACCGGCAGGAAAACCGAGATGACCGGCGCGCAGGCAGCCGCGATTTCCGATGTCGTTGTCGTGTCCGTACCGATTGCTGCAACCGCCGGAGTGATTCGCGAGATTGGTCCGCTTTTGAAAAAGGGACAGCTCCTCATGGATCTGACTTCGCTGAAAAAAGAGCCGGTGGAGCTGATGCTTGCCCATTGCGCGGCGGACGTGGCCGGCTGTCATCCCCTGTTCGGTCCGGTCGTCTCCGATCCGGCCGGGCATACCGTTGTCTTGTGCCGGGGAAGGGGGGATGACTGGTTTGACTGGCTGAAATTATTTTTTGAAACGGCCGGCTATGATGTACTGGAGAGAACTCCCGACGAGCATGACAAGATGATGTCTGTGGTACAGGCGCTCAATCATCTCAATACCATCGCGCTGGGCATGACGGTTGCCGAAAGCGGCATCCCGCCCAGGGAGATAGGCCTGTTTGCCACGCCCGCCTTCAGGGCCAGAATGGCCATGGTGAAAAAGGTGTTTACCGAAAGCCCGGAGCTTTACGCCGACATTATCGTCGGAAACCCTCACCTGGAAATCATTCTTCAAACGTATGAAAAAGTTCTTCGGGATATTCACGGCGCGACGCGGGCCGGCAGCGCCGACGCGCTGAAAGATATTCTGGAAAAAACCGCAAAGAAGTTATTCTGAAAATACCTTCTTATATTTCGTGTCCGACTCAATCTGTCCACTTCTTACGGTAACATATATTTTGAGCCAACGACCTTGTCCCGGCCTTTTTGGGGCGGGATTTTAAGCCGGTGCACTCGGCGTCGTTTTTTATTTTTTTGATTTTTTGAACATTTAGTGTATTCAATCTTGAACGATATAATTGCTGAAGGAGTAAAAGTTTATGAATGAAAGCATCGATAAGGCGGTTGCCCTGATCGGCGGGGCAAAAAAAGTCGTCGTTTTTACCGGCGCGGGCATCAGCACGGAATCGGGCATTCCTGATTTCCGCGGCCCCGGCGGGCTTTGGACCAGATATGACCAGGACGACTTCACCATCAGCAATTTTCTGCACTCCGATGCGACGCGCAAAAAATTATGGCAGGGGATGCGCGACGGGGGCCTGATGGACGACGCGTCTCCCAACGCGGCGCATCTGGCGCTGGTGGAACTCGAAAAGATGGGCAAGCTCATTTCGCTCGTCACGCAAAACGTGGATAATCTGCATCAGAAGGCGGGCAACAGCCCTGAGCTGATTCGTGAACTGCACGGCAACATGCAGATGCTTATCTGCCTGCACTGCGGCCGGCGCTATCCCGTAACCATTGTCAGAGAAAAATTTGCCGATTCCGAAAGTGTTCCGGCCTGCGAAGTATGCATGGGGATTCTCAAGCCGGATGTCGTTTTCTTCGGGGAGGCGCTGCCTCAGGATGTGCTGTCGCGAGCCATGATGGAGGCGAACCAGTGCGAAATCATGCTGGTGATCGGCTCGTCGCTTGTCGTATATCCCGCCGCTTATGTGCCGGTTCAGGCCAAGCAGGCCGGGGCGAAAATGATCATCGTCAATAGAGGCCCGACGGAACAGGATCATTTGGCAGACATCCGCATCGACGCGGCGGCCGGCGAGGTGATGACCAGCATAATCGAGAAGATAAAGGCGGCTGGATCCTGATAATAAGTGGGAGATAAGAGCTTATGGGCGGCGCTGAAGGGTAAGGGATAAAGGAAAAGTGATCTGAGTCAACAGGCCACAGGCCATAGACTTAAATGCTGATTTTATGTGTCTGATTCTATTTGCGTATAATGTTCATCCGTCATACCGTCTGATTCTGGCGGCCAACCGCGACGAGTTTTATGACCGGCCGACGGCGGTTGCCGATTTCTGGAAGACCAATCCTGATTTACTTGCCGGCAGGGACCTGAAAGAAAAAGGAACCTGGCTGGGAGTTACCAGAGAAGGGAGCTTTGCCGCTGTCACCAATTACCGTGATCCTCAATCCTGGATGCCGGATGCACCCACGCGCGGAAAACTGGTGAGCAAATACCTTAACGGCCGGGTGCGCCCGCAGAAATATTTGGAAAAAATATCCAAAGATGCCACGCTCTACAACGGCTTCAATCTGCTTATTGGCGACCCCGAAGAGCTTTGGGTGTACAGTAACCGGGGCAGGGCGCAAAAACTGTCCGCGGGTATTTACGGTCTGAGCAATCATCTGCTCGATACCCGCTGGCCGAAGGTGCAAAGGGGAAGGAAGATGCTGAAAGAGGCGCTGAATCTCAGGGGTGAACAGCTCGAAGAGGCGCTGTTTTACATGCTTGCCGACCGTCGTTTACCGTCGGACGGGCGCCTGCCGGATACAGGCATCGGTCTGGAATGGGAAAGAGTATTGTCGTCGATTTTTATTAAAAGCCCTGAGTATGGAACACGCTCATCCACCCTTTTGCTTATCGCTAAAAACAGGCGCGTGAAATTTGTTGAAAAAGCCTATAACGGCGAAAAACTTCCCTGGCTTACAAGCAGGTTTTCATTTTTGCAGCGCCGGGAGAAATCATGAAACACAAAAACACTAACGCCTATCCCGAAAAGCCGCGTATAGGCGTGGGTGCCATCGTTATCCACGAGGACAGAATTCTGCTGATAAAGCGCGCCGCCGAGCCGGGACGGGGACTGTGGGCGATTCCCGGCGGGACGCTCAAACTGGGCGAGACACTAAGGGAATGCGCAGCACGCGAAATTCTGGAAGAAACGGGCGTAACGGTGGCGGTAGGCGAATGCATTTATGTTTTTGATCTCATCGAGCAAGACCATGACGGCAGCGTGAAGTTTCATTTTGCCGTGCTTGATTTTGCCGCTGTCTATCTTTCGGGCGAAACAAAGGCGGGTGATGACGCGGCGGACGCGGGCTGGTTTTCGCCTGAAGAGCTCAATGATATTGCAGTTTCTCAAAACACGCTGAAAGCTCTATATTCCATTGGCTTTTTGCACTAAAAAAACCGATCAGGAGGATGACATGAAAGTTGTTTATTCCCAGGAGTATAAGCAAGTTTACTCTTCTGACCCGGCGTCGAGCCCCGGCAGGATCGAGGCCATTGAGTTTGCCCTGGCGGGCAAGGTGAGTTATATCGAACCGCAGCCCGCCTCCGAAGAGGATATTGGACTGATACACACCCCGCGGCACATAGCTGAAGTCAGGCGTGAAGGTGTTTACGACATAGCGGCGCTCGCCGCCGGAGGGGCGATCAAGGCGGCCGAGATCGGTCTTTCGGAACCATGCTTTGCCGTAATCCGCCCGCCCGGCCATCACGCTTCGGCCGACAGCGCCTGGGGTTTTTGCTACTTCAACAACATGGCTGTCGCGCTTGTAAAACTCAAACGCAAGGACAAAATCAAAAAGGCGTTTATCCTTGATTTCGACCTGCATGTAGGTGACGGCAACATCAACACCCTGGAGCCGAAAGGGTTTGTGACCATTCTCAATCCCGGCGGGTCCGACCGCAGCGAATATCTCAAAACGGTAACGAACGCTCTGAACAAAACAGACGCGGATATGATTGCCGTTTCCGCCGGCTTCGACAATCACGAAGACGACTGGGGCGGTCTTCTTAGAACTGAGGACTATACCTATATGGGGAAGATGGTCCGTGAAACCGCGCGCCGTAACAACGGAGGCTGCTTCGGTATTCTGGAAGGCGGTTACAATCATGCGGTGCTGGGCAAAAATGTGCTGGCGTTTATCGAAGGACTCGATGGTGAATAGTTGATAGCTCATAGCTCATGGCTCATGGCTCATAGCTCATAGTCTCTAAGGAAGCCTTCCTTTTTGTCCCCCTTGGGAAGAGGCCCAGGGGGAGGATGGGAATAAGCTCGTAGTTCATAGTTCATAGTTCATGGTGGATGGGGATGAGGGGACGGTTTCAAACCATTCCTTCCAATGTGCAAAACATCCACCCCCGGCCCGCTCGAGCGGGCCACCCCCGCCAGGAGACTGTGTCGTAATCGTAAAGAAGCCGTCACCATCGTCATACCGGCGAAGGCCGGTATCCGTGCGCCCGGGAGCGGGCGCGATCAGAGAGGTGAAAGTCCTCTCTCGGGGAATGCTCATCCCCG
>JAAYKU010000258.1 GCA_012522275.1 Smithella sp. | reverse complement strand
TAAATGGGAAATGTCACAGCGGGATGAATTCTTCGTTTATTGATTTAACGGCCTCCATGGATTAGAATAGAAAAAAACAGGCACGAAAAGGAGAGTTTTATTATGGGCAGACAGATTTCACCGGAACGCAAGGGGCTGTTTTATGCGGGGCTTGTGATTCAGGTTATCGGGGGATGTCTATTTGCAGTACCGTTTATTGCTATACCGATAATAATGATGAGGATGCACCGTGGAAGTGACTCTCCGGGGCCGGGGGTTATGCTGGTTGCATTTATTGGATTTGCATTAATTGCGATTGGTGGTGCGATGCGCGGGATCGCCGCCAAAGGTGTCGCCGGATCGGGGTTGGTGCTGGACCCGGAAAAGGCACGTCGGGACCTGGAACCGTGGACGCGCATGGGCGGCGGGATGGTCAAGGACGCTCTGGACGAGGCTGATATCGACCTCAAAAATCTCGGCGGCGGTTCACGGCCGGAGAAAGTCATCATGATCAAGTGCCGCGAGTGCGGAAAACTGAACGAAGAGGATTCCAAATTCTGCCAGGAATGCGGAAAACCGATTTGATTTATTCTTGCAATCTCTGTGAAAACAGGCAGATGCTCCTGTTTGTTGATTACCGGATCATATAGTGCTATTAAGAGGCGAGAGATATTATGAAAACCAGCGTTCTAACAGCCATTTTCATTCTGGTTCATACCGGTCTTTGTTTCGGGCAGGAGCAAATAGAAGCGAATTTGTCACGTTTCATATATTCGATTCCCGTCATGGAAGGAATGCAGCAGCAGGGAAACGCCGATCAGGTGAAATATGCCATTGGCAAGGGTATTGACGTAGGCGTCGTCACAAAGGTGTTCCACAGCAAAGAGGGCCGCCATATTTCGGCTGAGGAGATCTGTCAGTTCTATTATGACCATTTTACCTCATTGGAGTTCAGGGCATGGCAAGAACCAGCAAATTTATCCGGCCGATATATGGCACCCCGGATTGCAATCAACAAGGATGCACATATCTTTTGCCAGGGACATATCAGTTTCTGGATACCGAAGGAAGGCAATTCAGTCACATTTTCCATGCAGCAGCGAAGAGACTTCAATATCCAGAAAAGCCAGCCGCTCTTGGATACGATTAATACAGCGTTCGAGAAAGTTGCCGCCGAATTTAGTTACGAACCACCGTTCACACAGGCTAATACCATGATCAGTGATTGGCCGAAGTATTGGGAAAATGAATATTTTGTGGACAGGGTGGTTATCAATCTCAGGTATGGAGAAACTGCATCGCCGAACAGGGGCGGCATAGGCAGTGATGATCAAAGCTTTAAGGGAACCTCTAACAATTTGATTCTTGAGGTTCAAAATTCCAGTTCACGTTTTTTTGAGTAACTTTTTGAACACAGTATTCCAAAATTTCGGTCTTTCGGCACAAAATATTGGACGCATCCCATGCTCTTCAGCGGCAAGGGCGGGCGTTTTCGTCCCATCGGCGTACCGGTGGCGCCTATGCCGTTGCCAGCAGGCAGAATCGGTCTATGTTATACGCCAGATTCCGCAATCCAATCTTGGCCGTCGCCCGCGTCAGGCCGATAGCCCGCAGGATCAGGCTGCCGGCTCGTTGTGCCTGCACTCCGAAGATATGTTCGACCCGACTGCGCACCTTCGCGCGGGTGTGATTGCCGCATTTTTCACGCTCGGTCAGTTTCTTATGACGGCAGCCCTTACGCTGAAGATGTTCCCGAAAACCCTCCTGCTCCAACTTATCCAACGCATCCTTCGACCGATACGCCGAATCCGCCCAGACATCGCGGCTGGAGTTATCTTCATCCAGAAGTTCCTCGAACACCTGGCTGTCATGCGTGGACGCCTCCGTGACGGCATACTCGCGAATCAGCTTGTTCTTGGCGTCCACTTGAATATGATTCTTGTAGCCGAAGTAGTTCTTGCCGTTCTTCTTCGTCCAGCGGGCATCGGTATCTTTTTGACGCCGTTTGCTGTCGCTCCAGTCGTCGGGAACCTGGCCATCTTTAATCTGCTTGTTCTCGTCGCGGCTGTTTCGCTGACGCGGGGCCGGGACAATGCTGGCATCTACGATTTGACCTTTTCGAGCCGAAAAGCCGTTTTTACGCAGAAAGGCGTCAAACCGATCAAACAGCGGCTTGATCATCTCCGCCTCGGTCAACTGTTCCCGAAACAGCCAGATGGTCTTGGCGTCCGGGACGACATCGCCGAGCGTCAGGTTCAAAAACCGCATAAACGACAGCCGGTCGCGGATTTGAAACTCGATGGCATCGTCCGACAGGTTGTAGAGCGATTGCAGAATCAGGACTTTGAACATCAGCACCACGTCAAAGGGCTTTCGGCCGGCGTTGGATTTACGGGCTTTTTCACGCACCTGCTGAAGATCATTGCGGAACAGTTCCCAGTTGACGACCGCGTTGAGCTTGACCAGCGGATCGCCGCCGTTATTGAGCTGTTCGAATCGTGTCTGCCAATCAAAAAGACCCGTCTGCATCATTGCAACCATCTCCGTCGAATGAAATACTGTGATTTAATTGTCAATGAGTCTATTATAATTAATGTGTATCGAAATACACGAAAAATAAGCAGATTTTTAGCTAATTTTTAGAGGAACCCTTAACATTTGCTGTACCGGGTTGGCTGCGGTCGCCGGCAGACCCAAGCGACCGCAGCCTCCCTGCTT
>JAAYKU010000257.1 GCA_012522275.1 Smithella sp. | reverse complement strand
CTTTCGCCGGGAAGACGACTCAAACCACAAATGAACCATAAGAAACACTATTGTTAGACTGTTAATATTTAAAATGATACCGCCTTTGCTTTTATTGTGGCTTGTGTCACTGAAGGTTTCCGGAGGCTGTCCGATAATACTTGCGTTGAGGTGAGCCACAAATTTCGGCAGAGGACTTATATCGCTTTTGTCCGGCCATAAGAAATTGCGAAAGGAATTCCTATGAAAAAGACACAAATGCTTATTTTTTCGGCTGTTTTGTTTTTTATGCTCTACGGGTGCGCCCAGAGTCCGCCTATGCCGGTCGCGCCCGAACCGCCCCCGACGGCGGCCGAGGCCCCGCAACCTCCGCCACCGCCTTCGGCAGCCGTGTCGCCCCCGTTTATTTCCCAAAAGCCCGATCCCAGTGTGTGGGAGCGGTTAGGGAAAACATGCACCGGAGAGACTTTTTACAAAAAAGGAACTCCCCAAACTTCAGGCGGCGTCACATCGGTTGCCACATATAAAGTAATATCTGATGATTTCCGTCTGGAAATGGTTGAAGAGATGAAAAAAACCGATCCGGAAAGGTCAAGGCTTTATCAGCGCTATCACCACAACATTCGCGTCGATGAGATCGACTGCGCGAAAAGCACATACCGTGTCAGAGAAGTTACCGATTATGACGACAGGGGCAATGTGCTGGCCCACTCCCGCTTCGATAATGAGCCATGGCGAAGGGTCCCCGTTTTGACGGGACTCGATGCGCTGCGTGAAAAATTCTGCAAACCTTCTTCATCCGCCAAAAAGAAGATGTAAGGAACAATGCTGTTTCCCGTAGCCTCTGTAAGTGTGTAACCGCCGCTGCGCGGCGGTCCGTCTATGTGTTTAATATCTTGTTTTCATTGCAAATATCAAGGTCTCTGCCGAATCCGGTTGACATGAGGCGCGTCTGTTCATATACTCGCGCCGCAAAAAACCAACTTACCCCGGACAAGGAGAGATGTGAAAATGAAGCAGAATCTGTATGAATATCTGACCGGAAATGATTACCCGGGCCGCGGCATCTGTATCGGCAAGACGCCGGGCGGCAAAAAAACCATGATCGCCTATTTCATCATGGGCCGCAGCATCAACAGCCGCAACCGGGTGTTCGACCCCATCGAGGGGGGCATCCGCACGATGGCTGCCGATCCGGCCAAAATGACGGATGCGCATCTGATTATCTATAATCCTGTGCTGACGCAGGGTGATACCACAATTGTCACCAACGGAGATCAGACGAACACGATCCGTGATTTCATGACACGCGGCGAATTTCCGAAATTCAGCTTCGAGGCGGCGCTTGCCACCCGCACATTTGAAGATGACGGGCCCAACTGGACGCCGCGCATCTCCGGCGTGGCGGACATGCGCACCGGCGCTTACAGATTGAGTATTTTAAAAAGCAACGAGGGAGACGCAGCCAGCATGCAGCGCTTTATATACTATTATCCGCAGCCTCTGGCGGGGGAGGGTCATTTTATCAGCACCTATATGGGAAACGGCACGCCGCTTCCCTCTTTCACGGGAGAGCCGCTGCGCGTCGCACTCGATGAAGAGGATCCGAATGAATTTGCGGGCAGATTATGGGAGGCGCTCAATGAGGAAAATAAAGTGAGCCTCTTTGTACGGGAGATCGATTCGGCAACCGGCGGTTATGAAGATGTCATCATCAATAAATATCAGGCAGTGGAGGGACAGAAAAATGAATGAAATACAACTTAAATACGGCTGCAACCCGAATCAGAAACCGGCCAGAATTTTCATGGCCGATGCGTCAGGCCTTCCCGTGAAGGTTTTAAACGGCAGGCCCGGCTATATAAATTTTCTCGACGCGCTCAACAGCTGGCAGCTGGTGAAGGAGCTCAAGGAAAATACCGGCATGGTCGCGGCCGCCTCTTTCAAGCATGTTTCGCCGGCCGGCGCGGCCCTGGGTTATCCGCTCGACAATGTTTTGCGCAAGATGTATCACATCGACCCCAAAATGAAACTGTCGCCGCTGGCCTGCGCTTACGCGCGCGCCCGCGGCGCGGACCGCATGAGCAGCTTCGGCGACTGGATCGCTCTTTCCGATGTATGTGACGTATCCACCGCCGCGATCATCAAAAGCGAAGTTACGGATGGCATCATTGCCCCGGGATATGAGCCTGAAGCGCTGGAGATATTGAAAAGCAAGAAGGGCGGCGCCTACAATGTCGTGGCAATAGATGCCTCGTATACGCCTGTTTCGCTGGAGCACAAGCAGGTGTACGGCATTACCTTCGAGCAGGGGCGAAACGACCTCAAAATCGACAATCGCATGCTCGACAATATAGTGACGGAAAATAAGAATCTCACCGATGCGCAGAAGCGTGACCTAGTGCTGGCGCTCATTACGCTGAAATACACTCAGTCCAACAGTGTCTGTTATGTGCAAGACGGACAGGTGATCGGTGTGGGCGCGGGGCAGCAAAGCCGCATCCATTGCACCCGCCTGGCCGGACAAAAGGCCGACAACTGGCAGCTTCGCCACATGCCCAAAGTTCTCAAGCTGCCTTTCCGCGACGATGTTTCCAGACCCAACCGCGACAACGCCATCGATGTTTATTTAGGTGACACGCCCGAGGACGTCATCGGCGACGATGTCTGGGCCGAAACCTTCACCAGGCAGCCCAAAGCGCTCACCAGAGGCGAAAAGAAAAAATGGCTCAGCAGGGTTACGGGTGTCTGCCTCGGCAGTGACGCATTTTTCCCCTTCGGGGACAATATCGAGCGCGCCCGCCGCAGCGGTGTGACGGCTATTGTCGAGCCGGGCGGTTCCATCCGTGACCAGCAGGTGATCGACACATGCAACAAATACGGTATCGCCATGGCTTTTTGCTCCATGCGCCTGTTTCATCATTAAAAGGTGCGGGAAGGACAGAGCAGGGTAATTGGTGGCAGGTGGTTAGCGGACAGAATTAAGCCCGCGGCCCGCCGGCGGGGGCTCAGGCGGGCCGGATGATCAGAAGAGCAGATGAAGGGCGAACGGCCGTCATGTTTCATCCGGCATAAGAAATTCAGCTTCTTTCCATGCGGCCGATGTCACTTTCCAGTCACTTCCTTCTTTCTTCAGCGTGATGTCGAAATCCCAGGCGTCCAGCGACTGCGGGACGATGTCGGAGAGTTTGCCCGTCTTTTCGCCGCTGGTCAATACACTGTGCACGATGGCTTTTGCCGCGTCCGCCTCTACGGTTATGGCGCAGTGGCCGATATACACGGAGATTTTCGGGAAGCGCAGAAAGTAGCCGAAAACCAGGGCGCGGATGGCCTCGTGATTGAAGCCGCGCGGATCATGGTAGTCTTTCGAGATGAAGCTCATAAACGCTCTGATGTCTTTTTTCTCTCCCGCGGCCTGAATGCCCGTGACGACACGCCTTACCCTGTCTTCGTCACTTGCTTTGCGGCAGCCGGCAAATGACAAAACAACGACGGCCACTAAAAATAACGCGACGGCTTTTTTCATGCTCCCTCCTTTTTCTTATGCCGCGGATTTTGCACCATACCCTCACACTTTCACGAAAATTCTGAAGCGGTAAAAAACGCGGCCGACAAACCAGAACAAGGCCACATGCGCCACGGCATAGGCAAGTGATCCGCCCGTCGGGCCCGCCGCCGGTGCAAAGATATTTTGATACAACCACGCTCCCGCCGCTATTTTTTCCCCTGCCGCACCGGTAATGAAAATCACATGCTGCAAGGTTTTGATCCAGATCGACGACAAGGCGAAAAGCAGCAGAGGATTCATGCCGAAGACGCTGAAAAACCGGCCCCATTTGTTATAGCCCTTTACATCAACAAGATAAATGAGCAACGCCAGAAGCAGGCAGGCCATTCCTCCGGTGTAAAGCACGTATGAACCTGTCCACAGCGGCTTGTTCACCGGCAGAATAACCCCCCACAGGTAGCCTGCAAACATAAGGGGCGTTCCATATGCCGTCAGCTTGAAAAGTGCCGGCTGTCTGTTTTCGTCCCGCAGCTGCATTCCCGACAGATAGCCGATGATAACCGTCACGGCTGCGGGCAGGCAACCGGCCAGCCCTTCCGGGTCAAAAGGAATGCCGAAGCCCCGGTACAGGTGAGCTTCGCCAAAGATCAGACGATCAAAGGCAAGTGCTGCGTTTCCATGGAGGTTGTAGGGTTCCGACCCGCCACAAAAATAAAGAAATAGCCAGTGGCACAAAAGCATCGCAGCGCCGACAGCGGGCAGAAAGCGGCCGGGCGACAAAAGAATGGTCAGGCAGGCCAGGCCGTAGGCCAGGGCGATTCTCTGCAGTACGCCCATGATTCTGAAGTGTTCGCAATCCGTTATCCATAGCGGATAGTAGTTGAGGAAAAGACCGGCCAGGAAAATCAGCACCACCCTGCGGCCGATGCGTCGGCCGATTTCGGGACTCAATCGGTTACCATACTCGACAAAAGAAAAAGCAATGGACAGGCCCGCGGCAAAAAGAAAAAAAGGGAATACCAGATCCGCAAGCGTGCAGCCGTGCCACGCTGAATGCCGCAAAGGGGCGCAGACATGCTGCCAGCTTCCCGGCGAGTTCACCAGGATCATAAAAGCGACGGCAATTCCCCGAAACACGTCCAGTGGCAGATAGCGTTCTTTTGAGTGCATGTATGGTCAGGCGGCAAGTTATCCGGCGAGCGCCTTACAGGCGCTCCAGAGCAAAGACGACCGTGTTTTCATGGTCCGGACATTGCAGCTCCTTTAACTGGTTGATCCAGTCATCCGGCGATGTTTCGCGGCAGTAGGCACTCAGATAGTGGATCATGGCCGGCAGTGCGTAAACGCAGATACCCGCAGGTTTTCCCGCCTCGATCATCAGGCCGCCTTTGAGCATGAAATAATCGCCCGGCTTGTATCCTGCAGAGCAGTGCCCCTTGACTGATTTAACGGTCACTTTTACGTCGGACATAAGTCACCTCCTGTTATTTTGGTTATCTCGAGCAGCTTTTATTCATAAACGTGAAAAGGCAGTTAGTTTGTGGTCGGCCGTGCATGATGCCCGAAGGCACGCCTACTTTGGTTTTTTGGGTTTAAGTATGTCAGGGTAATGTTTTTCGGCGCACTCCGGGCAGATGCCGTGGGATAACAGCGCACTGGAATGTTCCAGCAGATAGCTTTCCAGTTGGTTCCAGTAGCCCTTGTCATCCCTTATTTTTTTGCAATGAGAACAGATGGGCAACAGTCCGCTGAGCGTTTTCACCTCCGATAAAGCTGCCTGCAATTCCAGGATCAGTTTTTCTTTTTCTGCGACTGCCTGCTTGCGCTCCGTAATATTTCGGGACACGCCGTGAATACCCGCTATTTCTCCTTTGTCGTCCCGGATGAAGCTGACGATATTGCCGAACCATAGCGTGTCGCCGTTTTTATGGTGGTAGGCCGTCTCAAACTCGACAAAGCGGACGATATCCGGCCGCCCCCGCTTCGTTTTGTCGAGTTCATCCTCCAGAAGACGACGAGCGCGGGCAAACGATTCGGGCGTCATGAGGGAACCGGGATCCCGCCCGGTCAGCTCTTCCGGCTTGTAGCCCAGCGCGAAACGGACCGAGGGGCTGATGTAATTGAAAACCAGATTTATGTCGGTGGTCCAGACAATATCACTTATTTTTTCGGTCAGAAACCTGTATTTGGCCTCGCTTGCCCTCAGTCTTTCCTGGTTTATCTTTCTTTCCGTGATGTCGCGGGTGGTGCCGCGAAATCCTGCGGGGTCTCCCTTTTCATCACGGATCAGGGCGGCGGACATTTCAAAAAATACTGTGTGTCCGTCCTTGTGGAGAAGTTCATAATGGTCGATAAATGCCGGCCGGCCGCTGTCGTAGATTTCCCGGAAAATCCTGGCGATTCTTTTTGCCTCCTCCGACCGGGCGTATTGCAAGTTGTCCATGCCGGTGAATTCTTCCTTGGTCAGGCCGAGCCGGCGCGAGCCTGTTTCATTGGTGTAGGTGATCCTTCCGGCAAGATCCACCTCGAAGCAGCCGTCATAAATATTTTCCATGAAATCACGGTAGCGTTCGAGCTCGGCCTGTCTTTTTTTTCTGTCTGAAACATCCCTGCCGGTGCCGCGCCATCCTATGGGGCGGCCCTGCCTGTCGCGGATCATGTTTACATTCATTTCAATGGTGACAACAGAGCCATCTTTGCGCAGCAGACGAGACTCGTAGAGGCCTGATGGCTCTCCCGTTTCATAAACCTTGCGGATAATGGCGGCGGCTTTGTCGGCTTCTTCTTTACTGGAATATCTCTGCCGGTGGCGCAACTTCATGTATTCTTCACGTGTATAGCCGAGCATCCGGTATGTCGGCTCGTTGCAAAACAGAACCTTTCCGTAAAAATCAAATTCGAAACAGGCGTCCTCGGCGTTGAGGACAAAATCACGGTAGCGCTCCAGCTCCTGCCTTTCCTGCTTGCGCTGCGTCACGTTACGGATGGTGCAGCGAAAGCCAGAAACGCGGTCCGATTTATCGACAATCGGGGAAACCATCAGGTCAAAATACTGGATGATTCCGTCCTGGCGCAGTATTTCCATTTCCTCGATAAAGTTGCGTTGCCCCGTTTTATAGATATGATTGAAAATGACGAATAGTTTTTCTGCCTCGGCGGCGGGGGTTGATTGACTGTAATGCACTCCGATTGCGTGATCCGGATCGTAGCCGAACATGAGCGCCGCAGCCGGGTTTGTATACGTCACGCTTCCTTTGAGGTCCAGTTCAAAACACCCGTCCTCGATATTTTCCAGAAATTCCCTGTACAGCTCCAATTCTTTGATCTGTCTGTTTTTTTCCGTAATGTCCCGGCTGATGCCGGAGATACCTGCAAAGCTTCCGTCCGGATAGAAAATGGGCGCTGCCGTGATGGCGACGTCAAATATCTCGCCGTTTTTCCGTTTTCTTTTCGTTTCGTACCCGGCCGGCTGCCGCCCGTTTCGCAGTGTGGAGATGATGTCGGAGATTTTCGCTTCAAAACCAGGCGGAGACAGATTGGCCACAGACATGCCTATCGCTTCATCCGGCGTGTAGCCGTAAATCTTTTCCGCCGCACGGTTCCAGTCGGTAATGACGCCGTCGGGATTCATGCCCACAACGGCGTCGTCCGTGGAATCGATAATTGCCGCCAGGCGCATGTTTCTGATTTCATCCTGCTTCTGGTGCGTGATCTCGTTGATTGTGCCGGCAATGGCGATTATATTTCCCATTGAATCTTTGATCGGGACATTATGAATATTCAGCCAAAGCGTCGCTCCGTAAGCATTTTGAAATTTATGAACATGGTTTAATTTTGCCCTGCCCGTTTTTAGAATATCCTCATCGATGGAGCGCAGTGTTTTTGCCGCCTCTTTCCAGGCCAGATCTGCATCTGTTTTGCCGGCGATTTCCTCCGGCGATTGGATACCGGCAAGTGTCGCGAAATACTGATTGCAGTCCTGATATTTCAGGTCCGGACTCTTCCAGAAAAACCCTACTGAAAGAGTTTCTTTCAATTCATCCAGCAGCAAACCGGTCGAGATCCGGTTTTTTTCCAGCCTTATTTTCTGCGCGGACTGCCAGGCAAGGTTCATCAGGACAGAGGAGTTTTGAATGTCTTTTTTTGTGTAGGGCCTTGCTTTGCCGGCGAATCCGGCTACGGCGGCGATATCGCCCCCGGAGAATAGAGGAACGGACAGAAAGCTCTTCAGGCGGATGCCGTTTTCGTGAGCAGCTTTTTTCAGTGAGGCGGGAATTTCAGCTTCTGTAAGGACAACAGGGCGCGCCTGCCTTACGGTTTTTGCCCACAGGCGTGCTGCATCCGGGCGCGACCAGGCCTGGCCCTCATCGACGGAGAAAACCGTGTCAGCGGTGCTGACGATGTTTTTCGGATTAAATTTCCGACTTGCACCATTATAGAAACAGACCAGACCGGCTTTACTGCTAGTGAGAGAGATAACTTCGGCAAGGGCAAAATCCAGAATATCCCGCGGGGATTTCGTTTTGTGGCGCGCAATGCGCAGCTGACTTTCCAGGCAGGCCTGTTCTGAAGAAATATTTTTTTTCATCACATCTGCACCCGGTTTAATACTGAATGGCAATATAACATTATTTTGCGTAATGTGCGATAAGTGTAATTCGTTGTGCAGTCAGAATTTGCCGGAAAATTTCGATGCCTTTTTCGGCTGACAGAGACATAATGCCTGCGATAGCGGGGGCGTTCCATTCACTTTGGGCGAATTGCTTTCATGTGCTCCACGCGCTTCCGGATGAGTGCATCCGTTCCGATGTCCTGACGGTAGCTGACAGGACCTTTGATGGCCCGGACGCCTTCGTCGGCGATGAGCCGCGCCTCGGCGAGGGTTTTGGCGATGCCGACGATGCCGATGGCGCGAGACGAGCTTAAGTATAGACCATCGTCTTTTTGATCCACAGATGAATAATAGAGCCTTGCACGGCCCACATCGCCTATTTCAATTCTGGCGCCGGCCGGGGGGCCGCCTCCTTCATCTGCCGGCAGGCCGTAGCCTTCGGGGACAACATATTTGCACACAGTGGCCAGCGGTTCGAATTCAATATTTATTTTGTCGAGCTCTCCCGCGATGATGTGGCGGCATACTTCTACAAAATCTGTTTTCAGAAGGGGGAGAATGTTCATCGCCTCCGGATCACCGAAGCGCGCGTTGTATTCCAGAAGACGGGCTCCGTCCTTTGTGGCGATAAACCCGCCGTACATGACACCTTTGTAAGGTTCACCCGTTTCCTCCAAAAGAGCGGCCGCCAGGAGGCGGGTGATCTCCAGTCCCTCCTCAAGGTCCGAGGGCCTCAAAAAGGGCATAGTGTGATCCGGCAGTGAGTAAGAGCCCATGCCTCCGGTATTGGGGCCACGATCAAGCTCGAAGCGCCTTTTATGATCCTGCACCAGCGGGGTGGGGATAACGGTTTTCCCGTCGCACAGGCATTGCAGCGAGAACTCTTCACCGTCAAATTTTTCTTCGATAATCACGGATGCAGTGTCGCTGAGAATCTGACGGCACAGGCTCAGCGCCTCGTCTTTAGTGGAGAAGTGATCTCCCTGAACAAGTACGCCCTTGCCGCCGGTCAGCCCGTCGGGCTTGATCACGATTCCTTCGAGAGAATCGACAAATGCCTCCATCCCGTTTGTATCCGTGAAGATTTTATAGCGCGGGTTGCCGGGGATCCTGTATTTGCTTACCAGATTACGGGTGAAGGCTTTGGATGTCTCCAGGCGCGCCAGACTCCGGGAAGGCCCCACGGAGCCGATGCCGCATGACGTCAGCGCATCGACAACGCCGTTGGCCAGCGGGTCTTCCGGGCCGATCACGGCAAATTCAATTTTGTTTTCCCTGGCAAAGCCGGTGATTGCCGCAAGATCCGCATACCCGCCCAGAAGGGTTTTTTCGGACAAAGACGCGATGCCTGGATTATTGGCTTTCATATAAGAAAACAGACGCGGGTTTTGTTTTGAGCGTGAAATCGCCTCGGCGATCGCGTGCTCGCGCGCGCCATTTCCGACCAGCAGAATATTGGGCATATAAAAAACTCCTGACGATTATTTGAAAACTTCCTTGAGCAGGTCCGTGACTCTTGCTTTCGGGTTGGTGCGGATTTCAGTTTCCTGTCCGGCCAGCATATAAAAAAGGCCGTCGAGCGCCTTGGAAGAAACATATCCGCTGACATCCGGATTGACGGCCCTGCCGATCAGAGGAAGGCTTTGCAGCTTGTCGGCAATCGTGTTGTACTGCTGCACCACCTGATATTCGCCCATGGTTTTACGCACGGCCGGCTCGAAAAGCGCCAGCAGCTTATCGTAGGTTTTGTTTTTCAGATAATCCGTTGCAGCCGTGTCCGATCCCCGCAGAATTTTTTGCGCGTCATCAAAGGACATATCCGCAATGGTATCGATGAAAATGTCCGCGGCCAGGGGCGCTGCTTTTTCCGCCGCCCGATTCATGCTGAGCGTGAACTCGTCAAGCTCGGGACCGAACCCGGCGCCGCGCAGCACCTTTTCCGCTTTTTGCACTTCAGCCGGCAGAAGGATTTTCACCGCCCGGTCGGCAAAGTAGCCGTCTTTTTTCCCCAGAAGAGCAATTGAGTTTTTGACCCCGACATTGAGTGCCTCCTTCAGGCCCAGTTCGACACTGCCTTCGGCCGTTGTTTTTGTTGCGGCTGCCCCTAGAGTGTCTTTGAGCACATCCAGAAAGGATGCCTGAGTGTATGAACAAAGAAAAATGACCAGAAGAATGCTCCACAGAGCTTTTTTACACATTGATGACCTCCGTATGCTGAAGGCGCTGAAACGCCATGTTCCACATTTTCGCCGGAGTATAAAAAGGAAGTGTTTTGAAGTCAATCGAATAATCGCGCACGGCAGACCCGCGCGTCTGAAAAGTAAAATCTGTATCTTTTCAGCATTATCTGATAAGTGAAAAAGTCACTAAACACCCAGAGGCTGGCCGATTGGTTTTGGGGTCCGACATTATCATCCTTTTAATTCTTTTTTTGTTTTCCGGTTTTTTTTCCGCGGCGGAAGCGGCGCTTCTGTCCTTGACCGATCTGCATCTGCATAAGATGAAGACGGACAAATACCCCTTTATCAGTTTTGTGACGAAGCTTCTGGATAATCCCAGACGCCTGCTCATCACGATAGTGACCAGCAACGAGGCGGTCAATATCGGCATTTCCGTTCTGGCCGCTTCACTGTTCATTTCGCTTTTCGGAACCGGCGGGCAGTGGATTTCCATTGTTGTGACGTCGGCGCTTCTTTTTGTGGTGGGAGAGGCGATTCCGAAAACTTTCGGTGTGACTTACCCCATGAGCATATCTTCGGCTGTGTCGCCTGTGTTGCTCCTTATTTCGCGTCTGGAGCTTCCCGTTGTCGCCGCGCTGGAAAAGGCCCCGGGCCTGATTTTAAGCAGGCTCGACAGGCGCAAAAGCCGTGAGGCGAATGTGCTCACGGAAGACGAATTCAGGCACCTGGTGGACGCGGGCAGTAAAGACGGGGCGGTGGACGAGGCGCAAAAAGAGTTGATCAATGCAATTTTTGCATCAGGTGACCGGCCGGTGACGGAGATCATGATCCCCCGCGTGGACATGTTTTGCCTGCCTTCTGAAATGAAGCCGGCCGACATAGTCCGGCAGGTCGCCCGGGGCCGTTATGAGCGCGTGCCGATTTACCGCGACGAGCGCGACAATATTATCGGCATCCTCCGTGCGCGTGATCTGCTGGAGGCCACATTCACCGCCGGCCGGCCCCCGTCTGTGGAAAGCATGCTGGCCCGCCCCTTTTTCGTGCCGGAGAGTAAAACCATCAACGGCCTGCTGCATGATTTTCGAGAAAAATCAATACAGATCGCTATCGTGGTGGACGAGTACGGAGGCGTCTCGGGGCTGGTGGCGCTCGAAGACATTCTGGAGCACCTGTTTGAGGAGGCCTACAGCCAGGATGCCCCGGCCTGCATGGAATGTGAAATTCTTGATGAAAACACCATCATTGTTCCGGGCAGGCTGCCCGTTGACGAGGTCAATGAAATGCTCGGCACCTCGCTGCCGGATGATGAATTTGACACTGTCGGCGGATTTGTACTGCATTTATTCGGAAAAATGCCGGAGAAGGGCGAGTCGGTCCGTTTTGAAAACTATCTTTTCCGCGCCGAGAACGTGAGGCGCACCAGAATCCTCAGCATACGTATCAAAAAAGAAGAGCCCGCCGGTGATGAGGAGGAAACTTGAGCTTTTATCTGATTGTGGCGATAATCGTGCTGTGTTTCTTCCTGGAGGCCCTCTATTCAGGGGGTGAGGTTGCCCTGTTTTCCGCCGACATCAATAAAATAAAGTACCGTGCGAATAAAGGATCGGCGGCGGCAAAGCGGGCCGTTAAATTGAAGGAGCATCCGGAATCGTTTATTTCCACGGCACTCATCGGTACGAACCTGGCGATCATCGTCGCTTCCACACTGACGACCGGGCTTCTGATCGGGCATTTCGGCGCTGCGCGCGGCGAGAAGTTCGCCTTTCTGGTTTTGTTTCCCGCCCTTTTTGTAATGATCATCGTCCGCAGCATCTTTCAGCATTATGCACAGTTCATGTCGGTCAGTGTTGCGCGTTTTATTCATTTTTCCTACTATGTCTTTTACCCGCTGGCGCGGTTTATCGCGATGATATCCAGAGGCGCGGTGAATATCTCATCTGAACGCAAAAATACGCAGTCTTCAGGTTATATCACCAGGGAAGGGCTCAAATATATCCTGGACGAAAAGACAAAAGGCAGTGATATTCTGTCCAGCGAAAAGGAAATGGTG
The DNA here is from genome assembly GCA_012522275.1 of Smithella sp. Taxonomy (GTDB): domain Bacteria; phylum Desulfobacterota; class Syntrophia; order Syntrophales; family Smithellaceae; genus UBA8904. Next base: position 219 of record JAAYKU010000257.1, on the reverse strand, counting down.
AACCGCGTATTTGATTTTTCCGGTCTGACAGCCGGAAAAATCATGGTGCCCATCACGGATCTGACGGCCCTGCCTCAGTCTATGCCGATCGACGAGGCGGCCCGCATTGTCGCGCAAAAAAAATATATGCGCATTCCCGTCTATGCGGACACGGTTTACAACATTGTCGGGATTCTGCACTACTTCGATCTGCTCGGGCTGCTTTTGGAAAAGCGACAG
>JAAYKU010000256.1 GCA_012522275.1 Smithella sp. | reverse complement strand
TGCACATCAGCGGCGATGTTCACTGCCTCCAGAAAGCAGACAACTTTGCCGACGGAAGCGGGAAATGAATCGGCGACGCCCGTCGGTTCGCGATTTTCGATGCCCGTTGCGACAACCAGACGGGCAATAGCGAAGCCTCCTTGTGCTTCGGGGTCTGTTCGTGATACGGCATGGGCGGATGTAAATGAAGTTGTCGTAAAGAACACCGCTAAAATTGAAAAAAAGATCACCTTTTTCATTTTCTTCTCCTTTCTAACCGGTTTTTGTGTCAGGGAAACGTTGCGTATACTTGCAATGGGAAAAATTATATAATAACAGCCTCACGGAAGCAAACTTTTTCAAAAATGGCCTGCTTAAGGAGCTGTTTTGATGACACAAAACAACCGTAACATTCTTTCACGGCGAAGCGCATCGTGCCTGTCCATCATTTTCGACCGTCCACGGGTCATCAACTCTCTCAACGAGGCGATGATTGACAGTATTGAGGCCCTGCTCGACGAGGCGGAAAATGATGAAAGTTGTTCCTTTGTTGTGTTTTACTCGACCAGCCCGCGCGGATTCTGCGCCGGAGGAGACGTCAAGGAGCTCGCCCGCCTTGCCGGTGAAGGCCGGTTTGATCAGGTCGACTCTTTTTTCAGCAAGGAATACGCGATGGATCTACGGATTCATCGTTTGCCCAAGCCGGTTGTGGCTGTTGCCGACGGCATCACGATGGGGGGCGGACTCGGCATCGCAGCAGGGGCCGACATCTGTATCGCCACGCCGGCAACGCAGATGGCCATGCCGGAAACAAGAATCGGTTTTTTCCCGGATGTCGGTGCAACCGGCTGGATGTTTTCGATCTGTCCGAAGGGGTATCCGGAGTATCTGGGACTGACCGGCTACGGCATGACCGGCAGCGAATGCGTCAGGCTGGGGTTTGCCACTCATCTGGTGCCGGCGGGGGATATCCCGGAGCTGATCAGGCAGCTCGAAAATATCTCTGCAGGAAGCGCAACAGGCAGGCGGGAGCTTGCCGGCCGGCTTAAACAAAAGATATCCGTTTTTGCCGTCACGGACATACCTTCAAATCACGCTTTGGACGAATGGGTAAAGACTTATTTTGACGGCAGGGATGATCTAAGGGAAATACTGGCCTCGCTCGCTGAATGTCACGGGAGGCAGGAGTATTGTGGTGAGGTTTTTAAAAGCATTGCACAAAGATCCCCCACCGCGCTGGTTTTGACCTTGAAATTGCTGCGCCACAATGAAGGGCGTTCGCTCGAAGATGTCTTTGCCTCTGAATTCAGGGCAGCCCGGTACATCTCGCGCCACCCTGATTACCGCGAAGGGATAAGGGCGAGGCTGGTGGACCGCGATGACAATCCTCAATGGCGGCCCCCTGAGCTGGACCTTGTGGATTTGTCTGATTTCACGCCATGAACTGCGGCACCGTCAGGGCGCAAAACCAATTTCTGAATTATTATTTTTTATGGTCGCGGAAAAAACCCATCAGGAATTCCGTATCCTTCGGCGACAAATCAAATCTGGTGGCCGCGCTTTCGATGAGCTGCAACTTGGACCGGGAGGCGTCCTCCTCCAGGCTTGCGGAAATCCATTTGATGGCCTTTTGGACATTTTCAGAATCGGGCATAACTGTTGACATGATTTCATCCTCCTTGTGATATAAATCATTCCCCGGAAAATTGAGGAATGATTAAAGGCAAAGCATCTGTTCCATACTACAATCTCGTTAAAAAATTAACTAGATTTTTATGACACGCAGACCGGACGACAAAAGAAACAGGCGCCGGCGGGCACGGTATGAAGGGAAAACGGAAAAAGCTGTTGCAACCGCATACCGTTTGAAGTAAAGATGACGGCAAACGATAACAAAGTTGATCAGAACTGAAACCAGAAAGGAGATGACTGATGACAAAATCAATCAAGGGAACCCAGACGGAGAAAAATCTGCTGGCGGCTTTTGCCGGAGAGTCTCAGGCGAGAAACCGCTATGTTTTTTTTGCAAGTGCGGCGAAAAAAGAAGGTTATGAGCAAATTGCGCAATTTTTTCTGCAAACGGCAGAAAACGAAAAAGAGCATGCCAAGGTGTTTTTTAAATACCTGGAGGGTGGAGACCTTGAGATAACCGCCTCCTATCCCGCCGGTATCATCGGCGATACCAAAGCCAATCTGGAAGCGGCCGCGGCCGGAGAGAACATGGAATGGACTGTGCTGTATGCACAAGGCGCCGCTGTGGCCAGAGAAGAGGGGTTCCCGGAAATTGCCCGCTCCTTTGAGCAGATCGCCAAAGTGGAAATGTTCCATGAGGAGCGCTATCGTAAACTGGCGGCAAATATTGCCGCAAGCGAAGTATTTAAAAAGAAAGGCTCCGTCAAATGGCACTGCATCAACTGCGGATACGTCTTTGAGGGAGCCGAGGCCCCCAATGAATGCCCGGCGTGTAAACACCCTCAATCCTATTATGAAGTTTTGGCCGAAAATTATTAAACGTACAGCCATCCGTAAGACTAAAACAGCCCGGATTTATCCGGGCTGTTTTTTCAGTGTATCAGGTTAAAACAATCGTACAAGCCGATGCGCGAGGATTTCAGGCTCGGCAAAGTTTCGTTGTGCTTGACACTGAAAAGAAAATGCCCTAAATTGGTACGGTTTTTCACAGGAGCGGCAATAACATGTCCACAAAAAAGCAACGCCGGTCGCAAAATTTCAAAGACAGGCAGAAAAAAAAATCGACACGTATAGCGTATCTGGCTGCGATCATCGCGGGCGGTGTTTTACTGCTGGTAATTTTCTTTGTCGTTTTGTTTAATGCCCTCTTCCCGCCCATGGGTACGGAGGCGGTGAAGCGCAAGGAGAAAAGACAGATTGAGATTTATTTTTCAGATGCCCAGGAACGCCACCTGGTATCTGAAAAGCACTATGTCTATATTGAAGACAATCCGGTCGGGCAGGCAAAAGAAGTGGTCAAAGCCCTGCTTGAAGGATCCAAAACCGGAAAAATCAACACCTTCCCCTCTGGCGTGACCTTTAAAGACGTTAAACTGGACAAAGACGGCACAGCCCATGTCAATTTCGGCCCTGAGCTCGCTGCGGCCCATCCGGGCGGCAGCGCCGCTGAAATGGCCACGATATATTCATTGACCAACTCACTGGTCGCCAACGTCGGTGAGATAAAGGCCGTCAGAATACTCGTTGACGGCAAGCCCCTTGCTTCGCTGAAAGGGCATATTTCCACGCTCGAGGCCTTCAAGGCAGACCCGGATCTGCTGGCGCCGGCCGCAGAAAATAAAAACTGATAAAAATATGGCAGCCAAATCAAAAATAGTGCGTACGCGCAACATAGGAATCGTCGCTCATATTGACGCGGGCAAGACGACGGTCAGTGAAAGGATTCTTTTTTACACCGGAAAATCCTATAAGATGGGCGAAGTTCATGACGGGCAGGCTGTGATGGACTGGATGCCTCAGGAGCAGGAGCGTGGCATCACCATCACTTCCGCCGTAACGACCTGTCTGTGGAAGGACGCGGAAATCCATATTATCGATACGCCCGGCCATGTGGATTTCACGATTGAAGTGGAGAGATCTCTTCGCGTACTCGACGGAGCCGTCGTTGTTTTCTGCGCGGTCGCGGGAGTAGAGCCGCAGTCGGAAACAGTCTGGCACCAGGCGGACAAGTACGGGGTGCCCAAAATTGCCTTTGTCAACAAGATGGATCGTGTCGGCGCGGATTTTTTCAATGTCATAAAAATGATGCGCGAACGTTTCACCTCTGTGCCGCTGCCGGTACAGATCCCGGTGATGAAAGGGGAGGTTTTTTCCGGCGTCATCGATTTAATCACGGGCAGGATGCTCGTCTGGAATGATGAGACGCTCGGTGCGGAATATACAGTCGTGGAGATTCCCGGGGAGTATATTGAACAGGCACGGCAAGAGCGGGAAAAGCTCATCGAAACGCTGGCGGATCTAGATGATGCAATGGCGGAAAAATATCTGGGGGGCGGACCAATAACGGACACGGAAATATGTGAAGCTCTGAGAAATGCAACCATCTCTCTTAAAACAGTACCCGTACTGTGCGGAAGTGCATTGAGAAATAAAGGCATTCAGCCTGTTTTGGACGCTGTGGTAAACTACCTGCCTTCGCCGGAAGATATCCCTCCAGTAAAAGGCATTGATCCGAAAACAAAAAAAGAGGAGATCCGCCGCAGCTCCGACAAGGAGCCTCTTGCCGCCCTGGCCTTTAAAGTTCAGCTCGATGAAGGAAGGAAGCTGACTTACCTGCGCATCTATTCCGGACAGATTAACGCGGGCGGAGAAGTATACAATTCCAGCAAAAAGAAGAAAGAAAAGATTGCCAGGCTGTTACGGATGCATTCCAGCAAGCGCGAGCGGATTGAAAAAGCCTCGGCCGGCGAACTGGTGGCAGTGCTGGGGCTGAAGGAAACATCCACGGGTGATACCCTCTGTGACGAGGCCCATCCGATTATTCTTGAACAGATGGAGTTCTATGAGCCGGTCATCAGCGAAGCGATAGAGGCGAAAACCACCGCCGATCAGGAAAAGCTTTCTCTGGCTCTGGCCAAGCTCACCGACGAGGACCCGACGCTGAAAGTCAAATACGAGGATGAAACGGCGCAGATGGTGATTTCCGGAATGGGCGAGCTCCACCTGGAGATAATTGTCGACCGTTTGAGACGGGAATTCAACACGCAGGTAAATGTAGGCCGTCCCCGTGTTGTGTACCGCGAAACAATTCAAAAGAGTGTCGTGTCGGAAGGTGTGTTCGATAAGGAGCTGGGTGAAAAGAAACATTTTGGCCAGGTTAAACTCGAGCTCTGGCCGGGCAGGCGCGGTTCCGGCAATAACATTGTGATAACCGTTGACCCAGAAAACATTCCAGTCGAGTTTCATGAATCAATAGAAGAGGGAATCCGTGAGGCCATGATGAGCGGGCAGCTCGCCGGCTATCCGGTGACGGACGTTGCGATCAAAGTCACGGGAGGGGCTTTCCGTGAGGGTGACTCATCAGAGCAGGGCTACAAGATTGCCGCATCCGCCGCTTTTCGGGATGGCTTCAAGGCTGCAGACCCGGTTACGCTGGAGCCGATAATGATTGTGGACATTATCACGCCCGGAGAATTCACCGGCGATGTCATCGGCGATATCAATTCACGTCGTGGAGAAATTCAGTCCGTCAACCCCAGAGGTCCTGTCTCCGAAGTCAAAGCCAAAGTTCCGCTCAAAGCCCTGTTTGGCTATTCCACCGATTTGCGCTCGGCCACGCAGGGACGAGCCGTCTTTTCCATGATTTTTTCGCACTACGACAAGGTCTAGAAAAAAACCAGAAACCACAACGGAAACGGGCACAGATTGCCGGTATGCGTTAATGTCTTGGAAAGTGGGAGCGTACGGGACTAATCTATCCATCCGTCTTTGATGTCGAGGCGCTTTAGTTTCTCCACAAGCGTGGTACGGTTCAGGTTGAGAAGTTTTGCGGCGCGGTTTTTGACGCCGCCGCTCATTTTAAGCGCTTTAAGCAGAAGGTCTTTTTCCATCCGGATGATATGCTTGTTGAAGTCGATTCCCTCCTCGGGGAGAAACACTGATTCCTCGGTTATCCGGTCTTCGGATGAGTTGCGGATTTTTGCCGGCAGGTCATCTTCGATGATGGAGCCCTCCTCTTTCATGACCACAAGCATTTCCATCAGGTTTTGCAGCTCCCGCACATTGCCCGGCCAGCTGTAGCGCATCAGGTAGTTGACGGCTTCCGGGGCGATTTGCTCGATGTTTTTCTTTTTAAGTTTATTGAAAGTCATTAAAAAGTGTCTGGCCAGAATGGCTATGTCTGAACCACGTTCCCTAAGCGGGGGCAGGTTTACAGGAATCACGTTTATGCGGTAGAAGAGGTCCTCGCGGAATTGTTTTTCCTCAACCGCCTTTTCCAGGTCCTGATTGGTGGCGGCGATAATGCGGACATCCGCGTTGATCGTTTTTACGCCGCCGATGCGCTCGAACTGCCGCTCCTGGATGACGCGCAGTACTTTTACCTGCAGGGCGGGGCTCATGTCGCCTATTTCGTCAAGAAAAATCGTGCCTCCCTGAGCCAGTTCAAAGCGCCCCATCCGGTTGCGGATGGCGCCGGTGAAAGCCCCTCTTTCATGGCCGAAAAGCTCGCTTTCCAGGAGATCTTCCGGAATGGCGCCGCAGTTGACCGGTATCATGGGCTGATCGCGCCGCTCGCTTTTGAAATGGATGGCGCGTGCGACAAGCTCTTTGCCTGTGCCGCTTTCGCCTGTAATCAGGATCGTGCTGTCGGATGCGGAAACCTTGTCGATTGTCTCGAAGACTTTTTTCATGCAATCGCTGTAACCGATCATATCATGAAAGCCCTCTTTATCTTTGAGGTGTTCCTTTAAAATTACGTTTTCATCACGGAGATTCGCGAAATTCATCGCACGGCTGACGGATAGCTTGACCAGGTCGTCTTTGATGGGTTTCGTTATAAAATCAAAAGCTCCCATTTTCATGGCGGATACGGCGGAATGGACGGTGCCGTGCCCGGTGATAATAATCACCAGATTGTCGCTTCCGGCTTCTTTAATGAATTTGAGGAGTTCAAAGCCGTCAACATTGGGCATGCGCAAGTCGGTGATGACCAGATCGTATCTGTCGGCCGTAAAAGCCTCCATTGCCCGGCGGCCGTCATGGACGGCGTTGACCTCATAACCTTCTTCAATGAGTATTTCCTTGAGGTTTTCTCTGTTGAGCTCGTTGTCTTCCGCAATTAAAATATTACCTTTTTTCATTTGAAATCCTGATGATAGGTCGATGATGCTCTGTGCTGTACGAGCATGGATTATATAGATGAAACATTGATAAAATACAATATGAAAAAGGTTAAAAGCGTCAAAAAACAAACGCCTGACAGGTGGAATTGGCCGGCTTGTCATAAAACTGACGCGGATTTTTACAAAAATACTGCTTATTCTTAAGTATTTCATATTTCAGCCGAATAGATAGGTAAGTTGCCGCCCTCCGCGTGTTGAATGGCGCGCGGTTGTTCAAAATACCCGTCGCCCGGCATTGGGAAAAGAATACCGCCTGTGGCATATGGATTGCTCTTTTAATTTTGATGATCACCGGCTGCTTCTAAAAATTATTGTACAGGCGAAAGATACGGATACATGGCGATAAGCGGTTACGAATTAAAAAACAGCGATTTTGAAAAAATCAGTCGGCTTGTATATGAACAATGCGGAATTTACCTGCATGAAGGTAAAAAAGAGCTCGTCAAGGCGAGGCTCAGCAAGCGACTGCGGGCAGGCGGGTATAAATCATTTACCGAGTACTACAATCATGTCACCACGCAGGAGGGAACAGATGAACTGATTTCGATGATCGACTCGATTTCCACCAATCTGACCTTTTTTTTTCGTGAGGAAGCACATTTTGCAAGGCTTACACATATCATTCACACGGTTTTGGAAAAACTCGGAAGGGGCGGGGGAAGTTTCAGGATCTGGTCGGCAGGCTGTTCAACCGGAGAAGAGCCCTACTCGCTGGCGATGACGTTTCTCGAAGCAGTCAGGAATCATCCGCTGCGGGTTGAGATACTGGCAACAGATATATCGACAAAGGTTCTGAACACGGCTCAGGCGGGCATTTACCCGGATGAAAAAACGAAAGGCGTCCCTCCACCCGTCTTAAGGAAGTATTTCCAGAAGGGAACGGGAAAATCAGCCGGCCTTGTCCGCGTGAAAAATGAATTGAAGCAGACGGTTACCTTCAGGCGCTTCAATCTTATGGACCAATTTCGTTTCCATAATGAGTTTGACATTATTTTCTGCCGTAATGTGATGATTTATTTTGACAAGAAAACTCAAGGCGCGCTTGTCAACAAGTTTTACGATTCATTGAAAAGCGGTGGATATTTTTTCGTCGGTCACTCTGAAAGTCTGACCGGCCTTAAACATCAATTCGGATATGTTGAACCGAGCGTTTACGTGAAATAGATTATGTGCGATTTGATTGTAGGAATATCGGATATAAAGATCAGCAACGCATCGGACGATGTGATTATTACATACGCACTGGGGTCCTGTATCGGAATTTCCGTCTACGACCCTGTAGCCAAAGTGGGAGGGCTGCTGCATTATATGCTTCCGGATTCCACGCTGGACGAAAAAAAGGCGAAAGACAACCCGGCGATGTTTGCCGATACAGGCATTCCCACCTTATTCAAGGCCTGCTATCGTCTGGGTGCGGAGAAAAAAAGGATGATCGTCAAGGCGGCAGGCGGAGCGAGTATTCTGGATGACACGAATTTTTTTCGTATCGGCCAGAAAAACATCATGGCCATGAGAAAGATATTCTGGAAGAACAACGTGATGCTCGCCAGTGAGGACACGGGCGCGAACCACAACCGGACTGTGCGCCTGGAAATGGCTACGGGCAAAACCTTTGTCCGCAGCTCGGGAGGTGAAATGAAAGAGCTATGAAAGCAATTAAGCGTATCCTTAAATCCATTGAGACGATTCCGGCGTTTCCCGCGACCGGCAACAAGGTTGCGCAACTGCTCAACAGGCCGGACTATTCCGTCATGCAGGTGGCCAACGTCATTAAATATGACCCCTCCATCACGGCAAATATTCTGAAAATGGCCAACTCCGCTTATTTCGGCGCGCAGCACAAGATCAGCTCGATCAATGATGCCGTTATGTACCTGGGGCAGAAAAACCTTCTGCGGGCGATACAGACGGCGGGAGTTTCCAAATTTTATAAAAAAGGTGCATCCGGCTATTTTGACTAGGCTCTGGACTTGTGGGAGCATTCCGTTGCGGTGGGCCTGATGTCGCAGATTCTGTCCAAACAGATCACCGGCAGCGAAGACTCCACTCTTTATACGGCCGCTCTTTTGCACGATGTCGGGAAAATCATCATGGGGGAATTTGTGCGCGATGAGCTCAAAAAGATCACAACACTGGTCTATGAAAACGGCATGTCTTTTCTGGAGGCGGAAGAAACCATTTTGGGCATCAATCATGCCGACCTCGGTGGAAAAATAGCGGAACACTGGAACTTCCCGGTTGAAATACGCGACGCGATTTCATATCACCACCGACCGGATCTTCTTGAAAAAGAAGATAAAATCATGCCCTGGATCGTTTATATGGCGGATGAGGCATGCTTGATGATGGGAATCGGCAGTTCCGTGGAGGGCCTCGCGCAGCGCGCGGTGAGCCAACTTTTGAAAAAATTCAATCTAAAGATGAGGGACCTGGAAAGAAGCATGGTGATGTTGTCCGACGACCTCAAAAGTGCGCGCGACCTGGTCAACATCATTTAGTTTTACTAAAAGGAAGGTAGCCTTATGTCATTTAACGTGCTGATTGTGGATGATTCCAATGCCATGAGGGCGGTTATCAAAAAAGTGATCGGTCTTTCCGGTTTCAAAATGGATAGCTGTCTTGAGGCCGGAAACGGCAGGGAGGCAATGGAGCTGCTTTCCGACCAGTGGGTGGATGTGATTATTTCCGATATCAATATGCCGGAGGTCAACGGGCTGGAGTTTCTGGATCTACTGAAAGAGAATGAAACTCTCAAAGAAATTCCTGTGATTATGATTACTACGGAAGCTTCGGAGCAGCGGATGCAGGAAGCGTTTGACCGCGGGGCGAAAGGGTTTATCAAAAAACCTTTTCTGCCGGAGGAAATTAAAAGGGTTCTTTACGAAGTAATAGGAGTTGGAAGCGATGGGCAATACGAAGAAGATACAAGAGATGCTGATGAATTCGATTTTTGACGTGTTCGAGAAAATGTTTTTCGTTTTTCTGGAACCATGCGATGAGGAGATGAAATACGACCTGGCCGCGTCAATCGAGTTTTCCGGACCGGTCAAAGGGAACCTCCGGGCGTACCTGTCGACAGGAATTGCCAACTCCATGGTGGAAAACATGCTGGGCCTGGAAACAAATGAAATAACGGATAAAACCAGGGAGGACTGCGCCAAGGAAGCGCTCAATATGATTGCCGGCAGTTTCGTCCACAAGCTCGATGCCGGCAAGGTGTTTGACCTGTCGATTCCCGCTTACGAGAAAAAAGCCGGCCGGTTCGGCATGGAAAGCCCCGGAAATGTGAATCTGCTGTTCGATTCCGACGGTATGTCTCTTGGCGTATCCATGAGTTTTTACACTGAAGGGAAGTAACGTTATTATAAGTTGCTCCTGAAGTTGACAGGGGTTCGGAAGGTTCGGGACATGACCAAAATTAAAGTGCTCGTTGTTGATGATTCCGCTGTGGTCAGGAAGATATTTTCGGAGGAGCTTTCTAAATATCCGGACATTCAGGTAATCGGTGTCGCACCCGATCCGTATGTCGCGAGAGAAAAAATTGTCAATCTGAAACCGGATGTGATCACCCTCGATATCGAAATGCCGCGGATGGACGGGCTTACTTTCCTCAAGAAGCTGATGAAGTATTACCCGTTGCCGACAATTATCGTCAGCTCCCTCACCCCGCAGGGTGGCAAGCTGACGCTCGAGGCGATGGAAATCGGTGCGGTCGATGTCATCGGCAAGCCGGGCGCGGCTTACACGGTCGGCGATATGTCGGCGCAGCTGGCGGAAAAAATCCGGGGCGCCTCCCGTGTCCGGCTCACCAAAAGGGACGACTCAGAAGCGCCGCGCTCCTTTGGTGAGCCCATGCGCGCGCTGGCGCAGACATCCAATAAAGTGATCGCCATCGGTGCCTCCACGGGTGGGACGGAGGCGCTCAAGAAGGTGTTGACGAAAATGCCGCCCAATTCCCCCGGGATCGTCATCGTCCAGCACATGCCCGCAAATTTTACGACCGCCTTTGCCGCGAGACTCAATGATCTGTCGCAAATTACCGTAAAGGAGGCCCAGGACAATGACTCTGTCACGCCCGGAACCGCGCTTCTGGCACCGGGCAACTTTCATATGATTCTCCGGCGCAGCGGCGGCAGGTATTATGTTGAAGTCAAGACAGGCCCCATGGTTCACCATCAGCGGCCGGCGGTGGATGTGCTTTTCAAATCAACGGCGAAATACGCCGGCGCGAATGCCATCGGTGTGATCCTGACCGGCATGGGGGCCGACGGCGCCGAGGGGCTGCTGGAGATGAAAAAAGCCGGCGCAGGCACTATTGCGCAAGACGAGAAAACATGCGTGGTTTTCGGTATGCCCAAAGAAGCGATCAAGCTCGGGGGCGTGGACAAAATAGTTTCAATTGACCAGGTAGCATCAGAAATTATCAAAATGGTGTGATTATGAATTATGAAAAATTAGTGAAACTTTTGAATGATCTGGCCCAGGAATTTCTTGTGATGGAAAGCAGTGAACTGGATATTCCCACCGCGGGTAAATTTCTCAATCAGCTGGAGGAGATTCTTGCCCAGGCCAGGGCGCTTAAAGTCGATCCCATCAAAGGGTGCGTGTCAACACTCAGCAGCATCCTGGAACGGATAATCATGGATACGATCCAGGACAAGGCGGCAGCGATCTCCATGCTGGAAGACGGCATCTATCTGATGCAGAGCATAGCGGACAGCCATAAAAAAACGGGGACTTACGACGGCAGCATTCAGGAGTTTATGGATAAGGTAATATCGCTTGTCGGACCAGTCCAAAACGCTGTGACTGAAGCAGCATCCCCGCAAGAGGATGCCCGGGCGCGCACGGACGCGCAGGATCCCGCCACCCGGGACGAAGAAAAGATAGAAATTCAGGACGAGGCGCTCACGCGCGATTTCATTACGGAGGGGCTTGAGTATATTGAAGAGATTGAAATCAACATCCTCAACCTGGAAAACGACCCGGAAAATAAAGATTACATCAATGCCATTTTCCGTCCTTTTCATTCCATTAAGGGTGTGGCCAGCTTCCTGAATCTGGAAAAAATCCGCTCTTTATCTCATGATCTTGAAAGTCTGCTCGACCGCGCGCGAAACGGTGAAATATCAGTCACCTCGTCTCTCATCGATGTGGTGCTCGACGGAGCGGACGCGCTCAAGACCATGATCCGGCAGCTGCGGGATGTGCTCGAAGGGAAAGCCTCCACCACGACCGATCTGGATATTCCGGCTCTGATCGCCAGAGTCAAGAAAATCGAAGAAGGTTTCGATGTTGACGCGGGCGCAAAAAAGATCGGAGAAATTCTTGTCGATGACGGGGTCATCTCGGAGGAAAAGCTCAATCAAGTGCTCAGTGAAAAAGAGGCGGGGATGTCGTCGAAAAAACTCGGGGAGGCGCTCATTGGGGAGAAGATAGTCAAACCCAAGCAGGTTTCCCAGGCCCTGCGCAAACAGGTTGACCGAGTGGCGGACATGGCCACGATACGTGTGGACACCGTCAAGCTCGACGACCTCATCGACATGGTCGGCGAGCTGGTCATCACTCAATCGATGATTTCACAGGGGATGAAAAATCAGCAAAATGTGGATAAGCGTCTTACCCGGGACATTTCCCAGTTTTTTCGGATAACTTCCGCGTTGCAGCGCATTTCCACAAGCCTCAGAATGATTCCCATCAGGCAGACATTTCAGCGCATGTCCCGGCTGGTGCGGGATCTGGCGAAAAACGCCGGGAAGCAGGTTTCTGTGGAGCTGGTTGGAGAAGATACGGAAGTAGACCGCAACATGATCGACGAGATATATAATCCGCTGGTGCACATGATCCGCAACTCGGTCGATCACGGCCTGGAGATGCCGGAGGAAAGAATCAAGGCGGGAAAGCCGGAAAGAGGCCTTATTACATTGAAGGCTTATCACCGCGGGGGCAATATCGTCATCGAAATTGCGGATGACGGCAGAGGGCTCGACAGGCGCAAGATTCTCGACAAAGCGTTCCGGGTGGGCCTTGCCCATTCTGATGAAGGCTTGAGTGATCAGGAAATTTATAAAATGATTTTCATGCCCGGACTGTCCACCGCGGGTAAAGTAACGGATGTATCCGGCCGCGGCGTGGGGATGGATGTCGTAAAGCGCGCCGTGGAAAAGCTGCGCGGAAAAATCGAAATCGAAAGCGCAGTCGGTGAAGGGACGAGGTTCATCACCCGCTTCCCTCTGACACTGGCGATTATCGACGGCATGATTGTCAAATCCGGCCCGGAGCATTATATTCTGCCGACGATTTCCATTTTGCAGGCCCTGCGCCCGCCGAGAGATGCATACAACAGTGTTGTCGGCAAGGGCGAAACAATAAATGCCATGGGCAGGCTGATGCCTTTGATCCGGCTTTATGATATGTTCGGTCTCGAGCCGGAGTTCAAAGACCCCTGGGAGGCCATTGTTGTGGTGGTGGACAGTGAAAGGGGGGCGCGCTGCCTCATGGTGGACAAAATTATCGGGAAAGCGGAAGTTGTCGTCAAAAGCCTCGGTGAAGGGCTCAAAAACATTAAAGGTCTGGCCGGTGGCGCCATTTTGGGTGACGGCCGCGTAGGTCTGATCGTGGATACGGAAGGGTTGTTTGAACTGGCGGAACAACGTTGAGATGGGTTTTGTTTCAGGGAAGAATAAAATAATAAGGCGAGGATTTGTATTATGAACGAGAAAAACATCAAGGTTCTGATTGTAGACGATTTTGCCACGATGAGAAAAGTCATCCGCAATCTTTTAAAACAGGTTGGCTATGAGGATATTGTGGAGGCGGAAGACGGAGTCATGGCTCTCAAGGCATTAAAGGCACAGAAAATTGATGTGATTGTATCCGACTGGAACATGCCGAACATGACCGGTCTGGAATTGCTCAAGGCGGTGCGCGCCGATTCGGATTTGGCCAAGACACCTTTTCTGATGGTCACGGCCGAAGCCCTCCAGGATAACGTCGTCGCGGCGGTAAAAGCCGGCGTCAATAACTATATTGTCAAGCCATTTACAGCCGAAGTGTTAAACGAAAAAATTAAAAAAATTATGGAAGGCATTAATAAATAAAATAATTATTAAAAGGGATAACCCTGAAAGGCGGATTATGAACGTTAAATTTATCAATCCATTTCTGGAAGGTACGATCAGTGTCTTAAAAACTATGGCCTTTGTCGAGCCGCGGGCAGGAAAGCCATATTTAAAGATGGACAGCCTGGCCAAAGGAGATATTTCCGGCATTATCGGCCTGACCGGGTCGGCAACCGGATCGCTGGCCGTGAGCTTCAGCGAACCTGCCATTATCAAAATTGTTTCCAATATGCTGGGCGAAAACATTAAAAGCATGGACAGCGACATCAAGGATGCTGTCGGAGAGATCACCAACATGATTTCGGGTGTTGCCAGAAAAAATCTGGAAGCGGACGGATTTTACATTCAGGCCGCCATACCGACAGTTGTTTCCGGCAAAAACCATTCCATCGCGCATGTCATGGGGGGGCCGAGCCTGATCATCCCTTTTGAGATCGATGACGGTTCGTTTGTTGTTGACGTCTGCCTGGCCGATTAAAACAATAACGGACTGTAAACGGCGGCGGGCAATCGGCCGTGTTTCAGATGTCCTTTGTTTGCAGCACGATAATACTGATTCGGCGGTTGCGATGGTCAAAGGGGTCAAGCGGGAGCAGAGGCTCCTGGTCCGCGTAGCCCACGACACGGCCGATTCGTGCCGGATCCGTACCGAATTCTTCCAGTAGGCGGCGCGCGGCGGAAGCGCGATCCGTGGAAAGCTCCCAGTTGGTGATTTGCTCTTTTTTGAACGGGGCGGAGTCGGTATGCCCCTCCACAACGATCTTTCCCGGAATATCTTTAATGTTATCAGCCACTAGCTTTAGCACTTCTCTAGCTTTTTGTGTCGGAACAGACGAGCCGGATGGAAACATCATGAAGCCTTCCGTATCGATGACCTGTATACGTATGCCGTCTTCGATGACGTCAACGAGCACCTGATCACGCACGCCCGCCATTTTGTCGTCGATAGCCGCCAGAATTTTTTTCACCGGCTCTTCGTCCTCGACCGTTATATTTTTTTTGGGTTTTTTTGCTCCGTATTCAATGTAGCCTTTGCCACGCATACTGCCCGCCGGCGTTTTCATCGTCGGTGTGCCCGTTTCGCTCAGAAAATGAGGGTCGGTTGTCCGCGCATCTTTTGAAGTGATGGCGGATGATCCTGTTTCCTGAAAGATACTGTAATGGCGAAAATACTCGGATAAGGCGGCCCTTTTCTCCTCAGAGACCATGCTCAAAAGCCACAGCAAGAGAAAAAAAGCCATCATGGCGGTGACAAAATCCGCGTAGGCCACCTTCCAGGAGCCTCCGTGAGCACCGCCGGAGCTCTTCTTTTTTACCTTTTTAATGATGATCTGCTGGTGTCGTTCTTCCATAATTCAAAATATTCCTCATGCAGCACAATCAGCAGCGCTACCTTTTGGCCGTCCTGAGAGCATCTTCCATTTCCAGGAAAGTAGGTTTGGCCTCCACCGGCACGACGCGCCTTCCAAATTCAACAGCCACTTTAGGGGCGGCCCCGCCGCCGATGAAGGCCAGCAGCGCCACTTTAATCACATTGAGAAATTTCTGGTCCTCGTTGGCGATGAACTCCATATTTTTACCCATCGGTCCCACATAACCATAGCACAGCAAAACGCCGGTAAAAGTCCCGACAAGCGCCGCGCCGATGCTGGCGCCGAGAACTTCCGGCGGCTCCTTTATTTTGCCCATCGTCAGCACAACACCCATAACCGCCGCGACAATACCCAGTCCCGGCAGAGCGTCCGCAACCGTGTTTACGCTGTGGGCGGGCGCTACAGCTTCGTCATGGAGTGCTTCGAGCTCCTGATCGATGAGGGCTTCCAGTTCATGAGGAGCGATTGTTGTGGTCATCACGGTGCGTAATGTATCGGTGATGAGCGTGATGGCCGCATGGTTTTTCAGTATATTGGGGAATTTTGAAAACAGGGGACTTTGTTCGGGCGCATCAACATCTGATTCGATGGAAACCAGCCCCTGCTGCCGGATTTTATAAAATATACCGTTGATCATGATCAGCGCTTCCATGTAATCCTGTTTGGTGTAAGGCTTGTTGGTGAAGATGCGCGCAATGGAGCTGCCGGTGGCCTTGATAACCTTCATGGGGGAGGCAATAATGAATCCGCCGAGGGCCGCCCCGCCGATAATGAGGATCTCCACAGGCTGAAAGATGACGGACAGATTGCCGCCTTCCAGGAGATACCCGCCGATCACGGCGGCGCTGACGATGACAAAGCCGATAATAACAATCATGACGCGCGGAGCCTACCTCCTTTTTTCCCTCAGGATTTCTCTTTCCGTCTCAAAAACGAAGCGGATAATTTCATCTCTGATAAAATCGTCCATGTTGATGAATTCGACGGATGTGTCATATTCAGAATGAAAGATGCCCGTATCGATGACCTCACCGTATAAAAAAAGTGCGACAGGCATCTGAATGCCGAGCATGACCTTGATTTCCAGAATGTCACCCACCACGAATGATTTTCCAGTGTTGAGGCTCATGCCTCCTCCGCTGATATTGACTTTGGCCATGTTCAGACAGTTAAACCCGTCATGGTGCAGCGTCATCAGGCGGATAATCTCATTCAATTTCGTATTGATACTTTGAAGCCACTGCGCGATAAGCTGATCGTCAGGATTGGGCAGATTCTTGAATTCCGCCAGTACCGACTGCCCGGCGACACGAGCGCGCATTGTTTCTTTATGCTCATACCGGACAAGGTTGTATTCAAGGGGAATGCAGGTATCTACGCGCGAATACTCTCTTTTGTTTTCGGTCTCTTCAGTCATTATAGTTGTCATCAGCGGTTTCCATAAAATATTTCCAGCAAAGTAATGCAAGGTAGATGCCATGGCCGGCATAAACCAAAAACGCTGCCGGCATGGGTTCCATGCCCCTTGTCTGCGTCCTCAAAAAGATAAATCGACCGAATCGTCAATATCTTGACAAAAAAGATGACGCTTTGACAGAAAAAGCACGGCAACAGTATGACGCAAGTCACATCAGGGCGCATTTGCCGCAGGAAATACCGGGAAAATCAAATGGTATGCAATTTGCTATTTGGAAGACGGAATGGTCCGGCTGGTGAAAAAAATGAATTTGTTCGACAAAACAATCAGCATGCGTGTTTGCCTTATTGTGCTGCCGCTGATTATGACGTGCTGCTGGCATGCACAGGCTGCCACGAAAATTTACTCAATTCATTACGCCTCTTACAAAACTCAATCTGAAGCGCAAGCCGGGCTCGAAAAACTGCGCTCGCGTGGGTATGACGGGTTTGTACGTCTGACCGATGTTCCCTCAAAGGGGAAATGGTACAGGGTATATGCGGGGAAATATGAAACCAGAGAGGAAGCTTTCGCGGCAGGCGAGATCATGAAGAACAAACACGAGATCGACGCTGTTTTTGTGCGTCATCTCGATGAGACACAACCATTGCCCGCCGGTGCGCGCACGCAGAAAAAAACTAAAGAAGAGGTGGACTCACCCTGGTCGACGGTCGCGATTGTCGGAGACAAGTCATCGAAGCTCTACTATATGCCGGGGATGAGCGGATATGATAAGGTTAAAAAGACGGACAGAGTCGCCTTTTTAACAGAACACGAAGCGGTGGAACAGGGTTTTGCCATCGCGGAGGTACAGGCGCGGACGACGGCTAAAAAAGAACCTCCCAAAAAATCTGAAAAACCCCCGCGAAACCCTCCTTCTGTATCTGATAAGGAGAAGGAAAAAAGCAGGGAAGCTTTCAAGGCGCTTATCATGGGCGACGAAAAACTGATGCCCAATCCACCCGCATCCTTTGATGTGGAGCTTGCGGATACGGAAGAATTCACCGCGCCTGAAGATACGCTGGTGACGGAGCCGCCCTCGGATTCGGAAATCTACAACAGGGCTGTCGCACTGCTTAAAGAAAAAAAATATGAGCAGGCACTGGTCACTTTCAAGGAATTCATCAGCCGCGACGACACGGAAAAAGTATGGGGGCAAAGGGCGCTGCGGCATATGGCCGACTGTCACTACCATCTGGGACTTGCCGGACAGAAGCAGAATCTGCTCATCGCGGCCGAGTTTTATAAAAACACTCTCCAGAGTTTTCCCGAGCGTTACAAAGAAAACAATCTGACTTATTACCGCCTGGCCAAAACCTATGAACATCTCCGGTATTACCCGGAAGCCGTGACTCAGTACCGGATGCTGGTCTCAAAATATCCGGAGGGACCTTATACTCCCGAGGCATACTACAAAATCGGTCAGATGTATTATCTTGACGGCAAATATAAGAAAGCGGCCGAAGGGTTCATCAAATATCTGATGAAATACCGCGGCAGAGTAAACGGAAAAAAATCATTTTATCTCATTGCCCATTCATTTTATAAATCCAGGCAGTCAGCCAATGCGGAGGTCTGGTTTCGCGACGCACGGGCCAAATGGCCGGACTGGACGGATGTCCCTGAGGAAATCATGCTGGATTACGTTGAGCACAAAAGATCGTTGCGGCGCTTCGATGAGGCGGCCGAAGCCCTTTCCAGCTATGCGAATCTGTATCCCGATGATAAAAAGATAGGTGAGATTTTAGTACGGCTGGCAGGTGCATACCGCGATGCAGGCCGGCACCGGGCCTCACTGGCCGTTTACAACCACATCATAGACAAATACCCGCAAACAGATGAGGCGAAAAAAAGCATGCTGGCCATGGCAGACATCGGAGTTGAGCGTCCCGGACTAAAAGTGGTTCGCTTTTTGAACAATATCGAATACTACCGTGATCCGATGGATACATATGACACACTCATTATGAAATACGCCAATGATGAAACGGCCCAACTGGCCATGCTCGGAAAGGCGTCGGCGCTGGTGAAAAAAGACGAATTGAGGAAGGCAGCCGATGTATATCTCGAGTTTCTTAGTTTGCATCCGGAAAGTGAAATGGTCGCTCAGGCAGCCAGGGGGCTGAAAACCGCCTCGGCCCAGTTGATCGAAGATTACTTTGCCCAGGGAGATTATCTGGCGGTCGCATATGTTTATTTCAAGTCCTATGGAGCGGTGGAGCTTCAGGCCGGCGAATACGACCAGGTCAATAAAATAGCCGTCAGTCTCAGGGAGCTCGGGCTGATGAGCGATTATTTGAATATCCTCAACCGGTATCTGAAGGTAGCCGAAAACGAGGCGCTGATCGACAAGACCACACTGTCTGTCGCGGAGGGGCTGCTCATCCACAACAGATATGATGATGCTGCACAGATACTCAACTCGCTGGCGGCAAAAACGTCTGTGCGAAAAGGACCTCTTTTGGCGGCCGTTCATAAAAACCTGGCGGAGATTGCCTACAGGCGCAAGCTCTATGATCAGGCCGTCGTCAATTATGACGCGGCTTTGCGTTCAGGCCATGATCTGCCCAATCCGGGCGAAAGCTACATGAACTATGCGCAGTCACTGAGCGAACAGAAGAAAAGCGACCAGGCGCTGCAGAAATATCTGACGGCGGTAAGGCATCTCAAGCCGGAAAAGCCCGCTCAGGTGATGGCGGCACAGGCCTATGGGCAGATAGGCGATTTATACCTCGGGAAAAACAATCTGCCGGTCAGCCTGGAGATGTATAAAAAGGCGCAGGCCGCGATAGACACAAAAACGGAGTTGAAAATCTGGCCCCAGTTCCTCACCGGCATAGTTTATCTGAAGATGAACAGGGATGAGCAGGCCGAGGGTGTCTTCGCCCAGGTGAAAGCGGATGCGGGTACGGAGGGATTCTGGTCGAATCTGGTAGATTTTTACATCTCCGATTTCAAGTGGTGGAACACATATGGCGACATGGTCAAGCCCTGAAATGAATACGAAAAAAAACATGCAGGATTTAGCACAGCTCGTAGAGTCTTTGGAAAGCTTCAACAAGGCCACCACCGAGCTGCAGCGCGCCTATGCGAGGCTCGAAGAGCGCTTCGCCCTTTTGAATCGCGAGCTGGAAAGCAAAAACGAGGAGCTTTCGGCAAGTGTTGAAGAAAAAGAGCGCACCAGAAATTACCTGCACAATATTCTCGAAAGCCTGATCAACGGCGTGATTGTTACCGATATTGAAGGGAAAATCCAGACCCTCAATACCTGTGCGGAAACCCTCACCGGCATCCGGCAGGCACAGGCGGCCGGCAGACACTTCAGTGTCTTGTTCGAATCCCCGGCGGCCGGGGGCGGGATCGGGGCGGATCCGGCGCAATGTTTCGGTGCGGAGGCGGGAAGCAAGGTAAAGACCGCCGGACGCACGCTCGAGGTGTTCTGTTCGCCCTTCAAATCACCGGCCGCGGAGCTGATCGGCCATGTTCTGGTCATTCGCGACGTCACACAGATTGAAAAGCTCGAAGAGATGGCCAAACGCACGGAAAAATTCGCAGCGATGGGAGAGATGGCGGCCAACATCGCCCACGAGGTGCGCAATCCTCTGGGCAGCATCGAGCTTTATGCTTCGCTGCTTTTAAAAAATCTTGCTGATGACAAGAACCGAGAACGGGCCGGCCGGATTATTTCATCCGTGAAAAATGTGGACAATAAAATTTCCAACCTGCTTTTATTTACACGCAGGCCCCTGCCTCAGATGAAAGTCATCGGGCTCCATCAGGTGCTCACGGAGGTCATCGAGTTTTCCGAGCAGATTATCGAGCAGGCGGGGATCGAAATTTCCGTTTATATGGACACAAGCGATATTTTGATCATGGCCGATGCGGAGATGATCAAGCAGATATTTCTCAATGTCATTCTCAATGCGCAACAGGCCATGCCGGAAGGAGGCGAGATTAGCATCATGACCCGTCTCGCGCCGGAAAGTCCCCTCGAGCCCCGGGTACGGATGGCGGAAATAATTTTCCAGGATGCGGGACCGGGCATCCCGGCGGCGGACAGGTCCAGAATTTTCGACCCCTTCTTCAGCACGAAAGAAAACGGCTCCGGTCTGGGGCTGGCCATTGTCCACAACATCGTCAGCGAGCACAACGGCCTGATCACGGTGGACAATGCACCTCAAGGAGGCATGGTGGTCAGCATCAGTCTGCCTGTCGTGCAGGACGCTCAACTTTAAAGGAGATCATCTTAAATGCCGGATGTGGAAAGACTGCTCATCGTCGATGACGATTCCTCCATGCGCATGGCTCTTTATGAGTCACTGACCGGTTGCGGCTATGAGGTGGAAATGGCGGAAAACGGGGCCGACGCGCTGGCCAGATTCAAAAACGGCCGCTTCGCCGGGGTGGTCACGGACATGCGCATGCCGAAGATGAGTGGCATGGACGTTTTGAAAGGCGTCAAGCGGATCTCTCCTGAAACGCCCGTCATTCTGATCACCGCCTACGGCACGGTCAGCACGGCGGTGGAGGCGATGAAAGAAGGCGCTTCCGAATTCATCATGAAACCCTTTTCGCTCGATGACCTGGAATTTGCCGTCAAAAACGTACTGGCCGCCGGTGCCCGGCCCAAATCGGACGACAGGCATACCGATAGTGAAGAAGAAGCCTATCCCGGGCGTGAAATCATCACGCAGGATCAGAAAATAATCGACCTGCTTGAAATGCTGAAAACCGTGGCGGGCAGCAAATCAAGCGTCCTTATCGAGGGAGACAGCGGCACGGGGAAAGAATTATTCGCCCGTTTTGTGTACCGTCACAGTGGCCGCAGCCGGATGCCCTTTGTTGCGGTCAACTGTGCGGCAATTCCCGCTTCGCTTCTGGAAAGTGAAATGTTCGGCTATGAAAAGGGAGCATTCACCGGCGCGGCCGTCAAAAAAACAGGCAAGTTTGAGCTTGCCGACGGAGGTACGCTTCTGCTCGATGAAATATCGGAGATGGATATCCAACTGCAGGCCAAGCTCCTGCGTGTAATCCAGGAGTCCGAAGTGGACCGTCTGGGCGGTAAAATGCCTGTTCCCGTCGATGTCCGCATTATCGCGACCACCAACGCAAATCTGCTCGAGCGCATCGAGCAGAAAACTTTCCGCAGCGATCTTTACTACCGTCTCAACGTCATACCGGTCAAAGTTCCGCCCCTGCGCGAAAGAGGCGAAGATATTTTTCTCCTGGCTGATCATTTCATAAGAAAATACAGCGAGGTGAACGAAAAAGAGGCGCCGGCGCTCAGCCGGCAGGCAAAGGCCGTGCTCCACGCTCATAACTGGCCGGGAAATGTCCGCGAGCTCGAAAATATCATCGAAAGGGCGGTGCTGATTTGTAAAAACGGACAGATCGAGCCTTCCGACCTGCTGATGGATGCTATAAAAGGGCAGGGGCCGGCGCATAAAGCCGACGAACGACAGTTTCCACAACTGCGCCAGGAAATTGACGTGGATGGTGAAAATACACTTCAGGAAATGGAAAAGAGAATGATTTTCAGCACCCTCGATAAAGTCAACTGGAATAAAACAAAAGCCTCCCGGATTTTAGGCATCAGCGTGCGCACCATGCGTAATAAATTGAATGAATATGGGGTCAAAGACGGGGAGGCCGACGACTGAAAAGCAAATCATGGTACATGATTTGCTAGTTAAATGGCTAAAGGAGAGGATATGGAGCCGTTATTCGGAAAGACATTTAACCTGCTGGCCACGATGATGGATTACCGGTCCGAGCGCAACAAGGTTATATCCTCTAATATTGCCAACTTAGACACGCCAGGCTACAAGGCCGCGGATTATGTTTTCAAAGATGACCTGAAAAAGGCGATGGACATCAGAGTCAATCTGACCAGAACCGACGAGAAACATTTTCCCAATGCGCCGGACGAAATTTCCAGAAACGACTTCAAAAAAGTGACATCGGATGAAAAGGTGGATCTCGATACGGAAATGGCCAATCTGTCGGAGAATCATTTAATGTATAATTTAACCGCGGAAATAATCTCACGTAAATTCAAGGCTATCCGCAATGTGCTCGATGAGGCGAAATAATGGATTTTTTTACGGCTTTTAAAATTACGGGAAGCGGGCTGGCGGCGCAGCGCAAAAAAATGGACGTCATCACCGGCAATATCGCCAATGCCTCCACAACAAGTACGCCCGAAGGCGGCCCCTATAAAAGAAAAGTGATTTCATTTGCGGCCGACCCGCTGAAAACAGGGTTCGACCGCCAGCTCAAAGACGCGGTCAACGCGGTCAAGGTCGGGCAGGTGGCCGAGGCAACTGACGATTTTAAAAAGGTTTTCGACCCGTCACACCCGGATGCGGATGCAGACGGTTTTGTGACCATGCCCAACGTCAACCTGATGCTCGAGATGACCGAGCTGATTACCGCCTCGCGTGCTTACGAGGCAAACGCCACGGCATTTGACGCCATCAAAAACATGGCGCTCAAGGCGATCGACATAGGCAAATAACCTCAAACAGGTAAGGAGTCAAAGATATGACGGACGACTTGATGGTACGAAGCTCCATTGAAAGGCTAAAACCGCTGGGCGCTATAGAGCCGCAAAAAGCCGAAGGGGACAAAGCGCCCGGCGGGGTTTCTTTCGGCAGCGTGCTCAAAAACACCATTATGGACATCAACAGCCTGCAAAACGATGCGGACAAAGCCATTGCCAATGTCCAGCTCGAAGACGCGGGCTCCATCCATGAGGCGATGATCGCCCTGGAAAAGGCGGGAATTTCCTTTCAGGTAATGATGCAGGTGCGCAACAAGATTCTTGATGCCTATCAGGAAGTCATGCGCATGCAGGTGTAGCAACCCCTTTTGACGGGATAAATTAATGGATTCGATCATACAGTACTTCAACAAGCTCTGGGGCGGTTTTGAGGCGCTCAGCTCCGGCAAAAAAATATCCGTCATCTTCGTTTTGCTTCTGACGGCGGCGAGCATCTTTCTTCTGGTGTATTTGACGACCCAGGCGGAATACCGCGTTTTATTTTCCAATCTTTCCCAGGAAGACGCGGGCAACATTATCGGTAAACTGAATGAAAGGAAAATCTCCTACAAGCTTTCCGCATCCGGCACTGCTGTTTCCGTGCCTTCAGACAAGGTATCCGAGCTGCGCCTGGAGCTTGCCGCCGCGGGCCTGCCACAGGGAGGCGGCGTGGGGTTTGAGATATTTGACAACAAGACGCTGGGGGCGACAGAGTTCGAGCAACAGCTCAACTATCGCCGTGCCCTGCAAGGCGAGTTGGCCCGGACAATAAACGGGCTTGATGAAATTCAGTCCAGCCGTGTGCATATCGCGCTTCCCAAGGATTCTCTTTTTACCGAGCAGCAGAAAAAGGCAACCGCGTCCGTAACGCTGCGGCTGAAATCCGGAAAAAGTCTGCGCCCCGCACAGATCGAAGGCATCGTCAATCTGGTGGCCAGCTCCATCGAAGGGATGAACCCGGAGGATGTCATGGTGGTGGATTCACGTGGGACGATCCTTTCCAGCAGGCAAAGCGAAGGCAAACTCTCGAAGCTGACCGCACAGCAGATCGACTTTCAGAGAAATATGGAAAAAGATTTGGCGGCGCGCATTCAGACCATGCTGGAAAATGTTGTCGGTCAGGGAAAGGCGGCCGTTCGTGTTACGGCGGAGCTGGATTTCCGTGTCATGGAAAAGACAGAAGAGAGCTACGATCCGGAAGCACAGGTGGTCAGAAGCACGCAGAAAAATTCTGAAGTGGAAAACGCGGTCAGCGCCGCCGGCGCAGTTTCGGACAATCCCAAAAAAGAAAGAATTGACGAAATTATCAATTACGAAATCAACAAGGTAGTCAGCAAAACCGTCATGCCGGTCGGAGAGACGAAAAAACTCTCGATTGCCGTGCTGGTGGACGGTAGATACAAGAAGAATGAAAAAAACGAAGAAGTCTATGAGGCGCTGGCCAAAAACGAGATTGAAGCCCTGGAGGATCTGGTGAAAAAATCGGCCGGTATCAACTTGCAAAGGGGCGACCAGGTTGTGGTTACCAATATGCCTTTCAGGAAAGCCGGTGTGGAAGAGGCGGAGCCCGCTTCTTTAAAGGAAAACATTGAAACCTTTTCTCCTGTACTGAAATATATAGGCATTTTTGCACTTATCGGTTTTATTGTGATATTTGTTCTTCGTCCCCTGCTCAAAAGCGTGGCCTCCGGTGTAAGGCCCGGCCCGGTCCGGCAGAGCGCTCCTGCGGGAGTCGCGCCGGCCGACTATGCCGCGCAGGCGGCCGTGGATGCGCTTCGTCAGGCTGAGGCCCAGCGCCGGATGAGCGACACCGAGATCGCCAAAGAACTGGCCAAAGCGGATGCCAAGCAGTTTGCCGATATACTGAGAAACTGGATCAAGTAAGCGGCGGGGGCATAAAATCATTTTTAAGGATTGAGGTAGCAATGACCGGGGAAGAAAAAGCCGCGATACTGCTTTTATCGCTGGATGAGGATCTCGCGGCCGCGGTGATGAAAAATCTGACGGCGTCGGAAATCAGGCGTCTGGGAAGAGAAATGGGCCGCGTGTCGAATATTCCTGCAGAGACGGTAAATTCCGTAGCCGCTGAATTTTGCACGATGGCCAAAGAAAAAGGCGGCACGATCGTCGTTCGCGACGGAGCGCCGAAATCATTGATGGTCAAGGCGCTGGGCGAAAAAGATGCGGAGACGATTATCAATGAGGTCGGAGTTGCAGCGTTTGACAACCCGATTATCGACCGGCTGCATGAAATCGACTCCAAAGTACTGGCGGAATTCACCCGCACGGAGCATCCTCAGACCATTGCTCTGATTCTCGTTCATCTCAAGCCGGAAAAGGCGGCGGAAGTACTGGAACATTTTTCACCGGCGATACAGTATGAAATCACCAAGAGAATGGCCACGCTCAAAAGCGTACCGCGCGAGTTTATCGAGGAAGTGGCCAAAACGCTGGAAAAGGAGCTCATCACCGGGAACTCCACTGATCTGCAGATGGGCGGTGTCCAGGTTATGGCGGATATTCTCAACCGGATGAACCGCGCGACGGAAAGCGGTATTATGACCTCACTGGAAGACTCGGATCCGGAGCTTGCCGCGCAGATCCGCAATTTCATGTTCAGCTTCGACGATGTCCTCAAGCTCGACGACAAGTCTCTGCAGGAGCTGATGAAGGATGTCAGTGCGGAGGACCTCGCCCGTGCGCTGAAAATGGTCGATGAGGGCCAGCGCGAGAAAATCTACAAAAACATGTCCAGACGCGGCGCGGAGATGCTCAGGGAAGAAATTTCCCTTATGCCGCCGATTCGGATTTCAGAAGTGGAAGCAAGTCAGAGAAAGATTGTCGATACAACGAAAAGACTCGAGTCGGAAGGCAGAATCGTCATTTTGCGTGGTGATGAGAAGGATGGATTCGTATAAAAGAAATGTGATCAAGGCGGGGCAGATTATAGACTCGGGAAAGAGCGTGCCTCTTTCCGGTGTCGCCGGAAAAGCTCCGCCGGCTGCAGGCCGAGCCGGACGGGCTCCCGGAAGAGCTGCGGACGACAGCAAGGCCGCCGGCGAAAAAGTGATTCAACTCACTCAGAGTCAGATCAACAAGCGTGAACAGGATGCTTATCAAAAAGGCCATGCCGACGGACTCAAAGCACAAAGCAGAGATATTGCGGCGAAACTGGAAGTGCTCTCCGCCGTGGCAAAAACAATACCTCAGATAAAAAAAGATATCCTGGAAAAGGGTGAACAGCAGATGGTGCAGCTCGCCTTTGCTATTGCTGAAAAAATTCTTCTGCAGGAGGTGGCTACCCGTAAAGATGTCATGGCAGGTGTTCTCCAGGGAGCTTTGAAAAACATCAATGACACGGAAGGAATAAAAGTCCACCTTCACCCGCAGGATTTTCGTTATATGATGGAAGTCAAAAAAGATTTTCTTCAGTCCTTTGACGGCATACGTAATTTGGTCTTCGAGGAGGACTCCTCCGTGCAAAGAGGCGGTGTCGTTGTGGAAACCATGTTCGGGGAGGTTGATGCCCGACTGGAAACCCAGCTCAAGGAAATCAAGGCGGCTATGCTGCCGACGAAGCAGTAGCTCGGAAAGGATGCAAGATGAGTGAAGCGGCCGTCAATCTGTCACGCTACGAGGCCATTTTGAAGCGCATAAATCCGATCTGCGTCAATGGCAAAGTTACGGAAATAATCGGTCTGATGGTGCAGGGAAACGGCCCGGCCGCGTCGATTGGAGAAGTCTGTGGCATCGTGCCGGTAAAAAGCGATGTGCCGGTGGAAGCGGAAGTAGTCGGTTTCAAAAACGGCCGGGTTCTGCTGATGCCGCTGGAGAGCATCCAGGGGCTGGGGCCCGGGTGTAAAATCATTTCCATGGGGCACAAGGCCGGCATCGGTGTAGGCAAAGGGCTTCTGGGGCGGGTGATCAACGGCCTGGGAAATCCCATCGACAACAAGGGGCCGATCTATTTGGAAGATGAATACCCGATTTATGCCGAACCGATCAACCCTCTCGACCGCGGCAGGATCGAGGCCCCCATGGATCTGGGTATCCGCGCCTTAAACGGTCTTCTTACCTGCGGCAAGGGGCAGCGGATGGGTATTTTCGCCGGTTCCGGCGTGGGCAAAAGCGTTCTGATGGGCATGATTGCGCGCAATACAAAGGCCGATGTCAATGTCATCGGGCTCATCGGTGAACGCGGCAGGGAAGTGCGGGAGTTTCTGGAAAAAAATCTTGGTGAAGAGGGGCTGGCCAGGTCTGTGGTTGTCGTCGCAGCATCGGATATGCATCCGCTGATCCGCATGAGGGCTGCATACGTGGCCACGGCCGTGTCGGAGTATTTTCGCGACCAGGGGAATGACGTACTTTTAATGGTCGATTCTCTCACGCGCTTCGCGATGGCGCAAAGGGAGGTAGGGCTTTCCGTGGGCGAGCCGCCGACAACAAAAGGCTATACACCGTCGGTATTCAGCCTACTGCCGAAGCTTCTGGAAAGATCGGGCATCGTCGAAGGGGTGGGCAGCATCACCGGCTTGTACACAATTCTGGTGGAGGGGGATGATTTCAACGAGCCGATATCCGACGCGGCGCGCTCCATTCTCGACGGCCATATATCGCTGTCGCGTGCGCTGGCGAACAAAAATCATTATCCGGCCATAGACATTTTGCAAAGCATCAGCCGCGTGATGATCGATATTGTTGATGCGCAGCATAAGACAAAGGCCAACGACCTGATGAACATCCTTGCCACACATAAAAAAGCGGAAGATATCATCAATATCGGCGCCTACGTAAAAGGGTCCAACCCTTCGATAGATTACGCCATCAGAATGGTGGACAAGGTCAATGAGTATCTGCGCCAGGATATCGGCGAGAAAATTGATTTCACGCAGGCAAAACAACAGTTGCTGGCATTGTTTGACGAATAAGGGCCATGTTCAAATTCAAGCTCCAGTCCGTGCTCGATTACCGTCTGAACATTGAGGAAAAAATTCTCAATGAATTTTCGGAACTCAAGCGTAAGCTCGACGAGCAAAAGGCATTACTGGAGGCGCTTGTCAGTGAAAGGGAGAGCAGAGTTGCCGATTTGCGCAATATGCGCAGCGCGACAATAAAAGCGGATGATATCGCCTCCATCCTCGCTTATGTGGAGCATCTGCATGAAAGAGAAAAACAGCAAGAAGAGGTAATCCGGCAGACCGGCGAAGCGGTGGAGGAAAAGAGAAAATACCTGGTCGAAGCGGTCAAAAACAGAAAAGTAATGGAAAACTTGAAGGACAGGCACGAACAGGACTACATTAAAGACTTCAATGAAACCGAGCAGAAAAATTCAGATGAGATGTCCGTTCTGAAATTCGGCAGGAGAGTGAAATGAAAAAAATAATCATCACTGTACAGATACTGGTGGCTGTTTTCATTGTGGTGAAAGTAGCGGCCGTCTCCGGAATATTCGGGAAGGGCGATATTTTTACCTCCGGCGCATCCATCGTCAGGCCGGCGCAGGCGCAGTCTCAAGCACCCGACACGCAGGCGGCACAGACTCAGGAGGCCCAGGCCGCCGACGAATTGCCCGTGCCACCGAAAGACGCTCTTAGGGACATTCTCGCCGAGCAAAGAGATCTGGCTACGGCGCTCGCGTCAAAAAAGACGGAACTCGACGAGCGTGAAAACCTTTTGCGCGCCGAAGAGGAGAGGCTTTTATCGCTGCGCAGAGAAATAGTCGAAAAGATGACCATCTTAAAAGCGCAGGAGGACAGGCTTGCCGCCGAGCTCGACAAAGTGCGCGAGGATAATATCAAAAGATTTAAAGAAATGGCCAAAGTCTATGAAAGCACGCCTCCGGCGAAAGCCGGTCCCATGATGGAAAAGCTCGACACCAAAACAGCGGCCGGTATCACCATGAATATGAAAAAAGACAAGGCCGGCGCCCTGTGGGCCTATCTCACACCGGCCAAGGCGGTGGAGATAACCAAAGAGATCACCAAGGCGGGAGGTTTTAAAAGCGAATAGCGCCTCGAACGCCGCAGGCGGCAGAGCGGGCGCGCACCCATGTCATTCACGAACCTCGTCACATATCCGAAAAACATTTGAAAAAAAAGACGGCTCCAGGGCCGTCTTTTTCTTGCCCGGCTGCAGCCGTATTATCTGAACTGTGCAGCCATTACCCCCTCCCATACCGGAAAAATTTTACCTTATAAAGCGGGAACTATTTTCCCGCCGCAGAGGCTGCGGCAAAATGGTGATATAGCTATATATGTAATATTATTGAGATATAAACTGTCTGGCGTCATTGGCACGTCCCTTGCTCTAGAGCATATTAAAATTACGCAGAGGCGTGCATGGAAATTTCTACAGGATTGATAAACGGGATGCTCTTGCCCTCAGGTGCGGACGAACTGCCGTGGCTGTCTGAGCTGTGCGGCGCGCAACCGGGCTGCGATTTTACCAAAGGCGACGGTGAGCTCCCGTCCTGTAATTTCGAGGGTGTACTGGCTGAGGCGTTCAGGCACAATATTGGTACGCTTCCTGGGCCGACCGGGCAGGATGCTGCGGACTATTTTGATCAGTCCAGAGAAGAGCCCATCACTTTTTTCAAAGATGAAATGAAAGAGAAACAGGAGCACCATGCTCCATCCGTAGCGTCATCAGTCGTGTGCGTGCCGGCCGGGTACCTCCACCGTATCCTTGAAGGCAGCACCTCTGACAGCCCTGTGAAAGAATCAGACGATGCAGCTGTTTTTAATCAGAATACGGACAGCCGCACGGGGGATTTGAAAAATGAACATATCTTTACACAAAGACCCGGAAAGCTTGCATCCGGCGGCCGCCCGGCGGATATGCCGTCTGTAAATGCCGACGCGATGCGGGAAGAGCAAAAGGGGTGGCAGCTTTTTAACAACCGGCCGGGTGAAAGCGCCGCGGAAAAAGGCACTGAGGTGCGGCTGCACGCTGCGGCTGCGGACGAAGATACTCAACCGGAATTTGTAAAAGAGCCGCTTCATCGAAGTGATTTTGTGAAAACCGGCGACACACGACGGAGCGGGCATGAAGGCCGTTTGGGAATTGACACAACTTCAGAGTCCCTGTTCTTTACTCAAAAAGCTATTGAAAGTGATGTGATGGAGAAAACTGCATCACTACAAAAAGAAAACCAGGGCGCCCCGGCTCAAAAAATACCGTCAGACGAAATAAGTAAACGCTCAACCTCCTCTGTTGAGGAAACGGGGAAGCACCCTTTCGGCAGCGTTCATGAAAGACAAACTGCACAAGAAGGCAGGGCGGTCCATAGTTTCCGCATACACGATCTGCCCGCATCGCCTGAGGCACACCCAATGCACTTCCATGCAGGGCGGGAAGAAGAAAGTGACACGGAGAAAATAAAGTATGGATCCGCAAAGGCGGAGGCGATGCATCAGACAGAGAAAAAAGCCGTCTTTGAAATCAGCGACCCGCAAAGGCAGTATGCTCATGATAAGCCGGGCGGTGAGGTTACTCTTCCCGGCAATAAAGGCAAAACGTCTGTTACCGACAAAGCTCCCCTGCAGGAAAGAACAGACACTCAGCAGACAAATGTAACGGCTACAATTGCACCGACGCAAAAGATACTGCAGGAAAACATTTCCCCGGCTCAATTAATCGAGCGCATCGCCGCCAGGTTCATTGAAGTTGCCGGCAACGAAAGCGGGCGGGTAAAAATCACGCTTGCGCCGCCTTCGCTGGGCAACCTGGAAATGGATGTCATGGTGCAAAACGGAACTGTCCGGGTTTTACTGATCGCGGAAAACAAAGAAGTTCATCAGACACTCGCGGCTAACATGGAATCGCTCAGAGGGTCTTTGCAAAACCAGGGGCTGGTCATTGAACGCTGCGAGGTCATGATGCAAGACCGACATGAACAGCATGCACAGGGCTTCAGCCAGCAGCAGGCGTTTTATCATGAGCACTCAGGCGCTCAGCACGGGGGAGTAAAGAGCGCAAGTGGGAACGGGGCAGGTCAAGACAGTTCATTTATCGTCCGGAATAGAAACATGCCCGTACCGGATGCGGGGAAGATAAGTTTATTTGTATAAAGGAGAAAAGCATGATGACAGGAATACAAGATACAACGGCTGCCGGCTATTCCGGTAACAGTGCGGCAAAAAGGGTGGACAATACACTGGGCAAGGACGCGTTTCTTAAAATGCTGATTGCACAGCTGCAGAATCAGGATCCACTAAACCCAATGGATGGAACCGCGTTTGTCGCCCAGTTGGCGCAGTTTAGTTCACTCGAACAACTGAGCAATCTCAATGAGACGATGAGCGCAATGCCTGTTTATCTGAACCAGTTCAGCAACGCGCAAATGGCGAACCTGATCGGAAACGAGGCAATGGCTAAAGGTGATGCCTTAACGGTCAGCGGTTCCGTCACGAAAATATCCTATCGCCTGCCGGCGGATATTCAAAGCGGCACCGTCAAGGTTTACAACGCAAGCGGCATGCTGGTGGACAGCATCAACATAGGTTCACAGAAAACCGGACTGCAAAGTGTAATGTGGAATTCCACTTCGCAGTCTCCGGGAAACTATACCTTTGAAGTTAACGCATTTGACAGCAGAGGGCAGGCCGTGAATCCTGAAAAAATGATTTCCGGAACGATTTCCGGCGTGTCTTTCAAAAACTCAATCCCCTATCTGACAATCAATGGAGCGGAAGTGGCATTTTCCAATGTCGTTTCAATAACTAAAACAGATTCTTAACTTAAATTTGTAATACAGGAGGAATGTTATGGGCAGTGCACTATGGGCGGGAATATCAGGATTGAATGCCAGCGCAAAACAGCTTGACGTTGTGGCCAACAATCTGGCTAACGTCAACACGCTGGGTTTTAAAGGAGACATGACTTTTTTCGCGGACGTATTGAGCTCGAGTATTTCCGGCGGGTCATCCGGAACGCTGCAGGTCGGACGCGGCGTGGCGGTAGCGGAGGTTCAGACCTCTTTTGCCCCCGGCTCGTTCGAAACGACGGGAAACGCCACGGATGCCGCCATTGACGGGGACGGATTCTTCATGGTCAATGACCTGGAGGGGGCGACTTATTACACCAGAGCCGGTGCTTTCCATCTCAACGAGACGGGTGTGCTCGTGGACATCAACGGCTATTTTCTCCAGGGGCAGATGGTCCAGGATGACGGCACATTGAGTGCACTGGGAAACATTATACTGACCGGTCTGCAGTCGGAGCCGCAAATGACCACGAGCTATTCGCTGGGGGCCAACCTCAATTCTCAAAGCGCTGTCGGCTCCACCTACACCACAACCCAGTCCATCTACGATTCGTTGGGTGCGGTGCATACCTTTGAGTCTCTGTTTACGAAGACGAACGTCAATGAATGGAGTGTTACTTTTTCTCTGGACGGAAATGACGTAGCGTCAACTGACCCGGATCCGGTGGTGTTTGCCTTCGACAGCAGCGGAGCGATGCTTTCACCCTCCGATGTCGAAATTACGATGCCGCCTCTGACTACGGGGGCCGTATTCGATCCGGTCATCTGGGATTTGACCAGTCAGCAGGCATTGGGAATCACGCAGTACGCATCTGCGTCGGTAATTCGGGCCACCACAGCGGACGGATATGCCTCCGGTAACTTAAAGTCGCTGGCCATTGATACGGAAGGGGTGATCAGCGGATTTTTCACCAACGGTCAGACAGCCGAGCTGGCGCAGATCATACTGGCTTCTTTCCCCAACCCCTGGGCGCTCAATAAGCTGGGTTCAAACCTCTTTGGAGAAACGGTCATGTCCGGTTCATCCGTGCGCAACATTCCCGGAGCGTCCGGTATGGGAACGCTGACTCCCAATACGCTCGAGATGTCCAACACGGATATCGCCACGGAATTTATCCGCATGATCACTGCGCAAAAAGCGTATCAGGCCAACGCTAAGGTGATCACAACGGAGGACACACTCATGCAGGTGCTGATGAACATCAAGCAATAACGACCACGTCGGACGGCGCCGGCTCAGGCCGGCATCGCCCGACAGTTTTTCCACAAACTTTTCTGTATCGTCACCCCTTCCACCTTGTCAATTATTTGACATTTCGTCAAAAAAAGAAAGTTCATCCGGTCTTTTATAATCATCCCAGGTGAACATGTTTATAATGCCTTGAAATAACAGTCAAATGACGGTGATAAAAAAATACGCCAGTGGTATGTTCTTTGCTATCAAACTGATTAAATGAAACTTTGGGGGTGGTGACGTTTATGGCAGCCGATGATAAAAGAGAAATAGACACGGGGCAAAACGTGTCGGACGATGAAAATGAAAACGGGCAGCAGCAGCAGGCAGGCACAAAAAAGTCTAAACTGCCGCTCATTATCATTCTGATTGTCTTTTTGTTTTTGATCGCGGGAGGGGCGGCCGGCGCCTACTTCTTCTTTTTAAAGCCAAACCCCCAAAGCGCCGAGGTCAAGCCCGCCGCCGTCGAGCAGCCCAAAACTATTGTTTTTTTCCCGATGGAACCTTTCATTGTCAATCTGCTGGACAACGAAACAGAGAGGTATCTGAAAGTCACCATGCAGGTGGAGCTTTCCGAGCAGAGGACAGTCGATGAATTAAGACGTTTAAACCCGATGCTGCGTGATACGATTCTGGATTTGCTGACTTCAAAAACCTATCGCGAGATGATCGACCCGCTGGGCAAACAGAGACTGCGCGATGAGATTGCCACCAGACTGAACATGATTCTTGATCATAATAAAGGCAGAGTGAATAAAGTGTACTTCACTGAATTTGTCATTCAATAAAACTGCCGGAGATAAGGCTAAATTTCATGGCGAACATACTTTCACAAGAAGAAGTCGATGCCCTGCTTCGCGGGATTTCCGGCGGCGATATTGAAACTGAGGTAGAGGTATATCACGAACCGGGCGCAATCATGCCCTACGACCTGACAAGTCAGGACAGGATTATCCGCGGCCGGATGCCCACGCTGGAGATGACCAACGAGAAATACGCCCGCACTTTCCGCACGACACTTTCTTCCATTTTGCGCAAAGTCATCTCCATTACCGCCGTGTCGGCCGACATGATCAAATTCGGCGAGTTTCTCAAAACTCTGCCTGTGCCTACCAGTCTTCATCTGTTCCGCATGGACCCCATGCGCGGCACCGCTATTTTTGTAGTGGAATCCAAAGTTATTTTCACGCTGGTGGATATCATTTTCGGCGGTACGGGTACGGAGGTATTTAAAATCGAGGGGCGGGAATTCACCGCCATAGAAAACAATCTGATCAAGAAAATTGTCTTAAGCGCTCTTGCCGACCTGGAAAAATGCTGGAAACCTTTGATCGATCTCACCATCAGCTATCAGAGGGCGGAGGTCAATCCCCAGTTCGCGCAGATTGTCCCCCCCACGGATGTCGTGGTGGTCATGAATTTCGAGGTGGAAGTCGAATACACCTCGGGGGTCATCTCCATTTGCATCCCGTATGCCATGCTCGAACCGGTCAAGGAAAAGCTGGCGGCGGGCTTTCAAAGCGAACAGCTCGAAGTGGATCGGGCCTGGAACAACCGCTTCAAAGCGGGCCTTATAGAATCAAAAGTCGATATGATGGTGGAGTTGGGAAGGGTTTCAATTTTGGGCAAGGATATTGCCCACCTGAAAAAAGGCGATGTTATCCAGCTGGACCACTATGCTTCCGATCCGCTGGATATCTATGTTGAGGGAATTCCGAAATACAAAGGCCATCCCGGAATATTCAAGGGCAACAAAGCGGTCCAGATATCACAGATATTAACGGAAAAAGAGGATGTAGAATATGGAACAGAATGAAATAGATGAATTGATGAAAAACGCGGGAATGGCGAAAGAGGATGTGTCCGCATCAGACGATAATATCGGCTGGGACGACGTGCAAGATGAAATGGAGCGCTCCTCACATCCGGTGGAACAGAAAACGGAAATATCCAATGTCCAATTTGAAGAGCTTCAAAAAGCCAAACCTGATGGCAGGCCCAATATCAACATCGACTTCATCATGGACATTCCGCTGACGCTCACGGCAGAGCTGGGCAGAAGCAAGATGCTTATCAGTGAGCTTCTGCAACTGGGGCAAGGCTCCGTGCTGGAGCTTTCCAAGCTGGCGGGGGAGCCGATGGATATTTTCGTGAATCAACGCCTCATCGCGCGCGGCGAGGTGGTGGTGGTCAATGAAAAATTCGGCGTGCGCCTCACCGATATTGTATCGCCTGCCGAGAGGGTCAACAAGCTGGGATGAATGAGTTAAAAACATGGAAAATATTTCACTGCTGTCCTCATTTCTGAAAATGATCTTCGCGCTCGCGGTTGTCCTGGGCTTGATGATCGGGGTCATGTACTTTGTAAAAAACTTCATGCAGCGGCCGGCCCCTTCCGCGACCGATCAGGATTTGATCAACATTGTCTATTCTAAATACCTGGGGCCTAAATCCAGCATCATGCTTGTCGAGGTCATGGATCAGCTTATCGTGGTCGGTATTTCCGGCCAGCAAATGACCACCCTTGCCCATATCGACGACCCTGTGTTTGCGGAGAAAATAAAAGCAAGGCAGTCCGGGTACAAGGCGTCTTTTTCCGGCGACAAAATATCAAAACTGCTGAGCCTGGCCGGTTTTTCGGCAAAAAGAAAAATAGACGGGTCCGGAAAATGAAAAGGCACACAGGCATCATTTTACTGGTTACGGCCGTTTTGATCTTTCCGGTCCTTGTTCTTGCGGGGGCGGCCGTCGCCGCGGAGCCTTTCTCGCTTCCCAATGTCAATCTGACACTCAGCGGAGGAACGACCGAACCGGAAAAAATTCAGTCTCTGATTCAACTGGTCATTTTACTGACGATTCTGACGCTGGCGCCGGCCATCCTGCTGATGGTCACATCGTTTACCAGGGTGGTGATTGTGCTGTCGCTGGTGCGAAACGCCATGGGAACGCAGCAGATGCCCCCCAATCAAGTGATTGTGGGCCTGGCCCTGTTTCTTACTTTTTTCATCATGTCGCCGGTAATCAGCCGGGTGAATACCGAAGCTCTCAAACCATATTACGAAGAGCAGATTTCCGGAGAAACGGCGATGACCAGGGCTGTCGTGCCGGTGAAAGAATTCATGCTCAGGCAGGTGAGGGAAAAGGATCTGGCGCTTTTTATTAAAATATCCGGTGACGGGCAGCCGGCCACGCCGGACGATGTTTCACTTTCGAGTCTGGTGCCGGCCTTTGTCATCAGTGAGCTGAAAACCGCCTTTCAGATAGGTTTTATGATTTATCTGCCTTTTCTGATTCTGGATATGGTGGTGGCCAGTGTCCTTTTGTCGATGGGTATGATGATGTTGCCGCCGATCATGGTGAGCCTTCCGTTCAAACTGTTGCTTTTTGTCCTGGTGGATGGCTGGCACCTGATTGTCGGTTCTTTAGTGAAGAGCTTTCATTAGACGAGGAGAATGAAAATGACGCCCGACGTGGTTATGGGGCTGATGGCCGAAACAATCAAGACCACCCTGCTGGTTGCCGCGCCGATGCTGATCGTCGGCCTGATTATCGGCGTGCTCATCAGCCTGTTTCAGGCCGTTACACAGATACAGGAAATGACCCTGGTTTTCGTACCGAAAATCGTCGGGGTTTTAATCACGCTGGTGGTGGCCCTGCCGTGGATTATGGGGCTGCTGATAAATTTCACACATAGGTTGTACACCAGCATCCCCATTTACGTTAAGTGACATAATACGGGTGGCCGGATGATAAGCGGCAAACCGGGAGAACAGATAAATGACAGTGCCTTTTTTATCCGCGGATCATCTCGAATCTTTTATTCTGGTGCTTGTACGCGTCAGTGCGATTGTCGTGGTCATTCCGGTTCTGTCTGAAAACAGTGTTCCCGCACGGATAAAAGCAGGCCTTGCCGTCATCATCAGCGTGGTTATCTTTCCATTGGTTGTCAACCAGATACCTTCAATAAAAAATTACCACATCCTCGAGTTGATCATTTTGATAACGGGCGAAGTGCTCATCGGCCTCACCATCGGCTTTACCGCGCGCCTTGTCTTTGCCGCCATTCAAATTGCCGGTGATATTATCGGCTTTCAGATGGGATTTGCCGTAGCCAATGTGATCGACCCCATGAGCGCGCAGATGGTCTCCATTATCACTCAGCTCAAATATCTCATCGCCATGTTGCTTTTCATTACCGTCGATGCGCATCATCTTTTTTTCCAGGCCATCATTCAGAGCTATCAGTTTGTTGCCGTACTGAACTTTCATTTTTCCCCGAACCTGATGCAACTGCTTTTTGTCACATCAAAAGAGATGTTTGTCATCGCTCTGAAAATAGCAGCGCCTTTGATGGCGGTCATGATCTTTACCAATGTCGCCTTGGGCGTTGTGGCGCGTACCGTGCCGCAGATGAATATTTTCATTGTGGGCTTTCCTTTGCAGATATCCATGGGGCTGATATTCATAGGCCTGACCTCGCCGCTGTTTGTGCGCATGACCCAGGCGATCTTCAACAACCTGGAAGGCAAGCTGATCAGTGTTTTACGCCTGATGTAAGCACAATTTCAGGCGTGTGGAAAAAAACCGGACCGGCCTGAATATTGACGCAGGTGTCAAACATCCAAACACCGAAGGATTAGAGAGAAAAGAAGATGGCAGAAAACGACGATCAGGAACGAACTGAACAGGCAACATCGAAGCGGCGGGAAGAGGCGCGTGAAAAAGGCCAGATCGCACGCTCGCAGGAAGTTGTGTCGGTCAGCATACTGGTTGCCGGGCTTATTTTCTTTTACTTCGGCGGGCCGGGAATGCTTGCAAAAACACTCGATTTAATGGCTTGGGTGCTGCGGCGGGCCGGCGGCGCGGATTTAACCGCGGACAGCGCCGGCAGGATTCTGACTGGATGCATTTTCAAAGGTTTCGGCATTCTTTTTCCGTTGATTATTGCCGTTTTGATCGCTGCGGTACTCGGCAATGTCCTTCAGTTCGGTTTTTTGTTTTCCAGCGAAAGCCTCCAGCCGAAGATCGAAAAAATCAGCCCGGCCAAAGGGTTCAAAAGACTTTTTTCCGTCCGGTCGCTTGCCGAGCTGCTCAAGGGAGTTTTGAAGGTCTGTGTCATCAGCTCAGTCGCCTATCTGATTATCAGCCGGGAATTCGGCAATTTGTCGTTACTGGTGGATCAGCCGACTTGGGGAACTTTCGCTTACATGGGAGGTATCTGCTTTAAAATACTGCTGGCGATGACGGTCGTGCTGGTTTTCCTGGCGGCGCTCGATTACGCCTATCAGCGCTGGGAATACGAAAAGAGCCTGCGGATGACCAAGCAGGAGATAAAGGATGAATTCAAAAATACGGAAGGAGACCCCCTGATTAAAGCCAGAATCAGACGGATTCAAAGGGAAATGGCCCACCGGCGCATGATGGCCGAAGTGCCCAAGGCGGATGTGGTCATCACCAACCCGACACACCTAGCCGTCGCCATTAAATATTCACCGGATAAAATGGCGGCGCCGGTCGTAGTAGCCAAGGGGGCGGATTTCATAGCCGAAAAGATAAGAAACATTGCCGCGGAAAATGATGTGCCCATCATTGAGGACAAGCCATTGGCACAGGTATTGTATAAAATAGTTAAAGTGAACGCGATGGTGCCGGAATCTCTATACAAGGCGGTGGCGGAAGTTCTGGCGTTTGTATATGAACAGAAAAGGGTTAAGATCTTCGGATAAATTTCATGGCTGAACCACAGGTAAGCGCAGGCGGAAACGCTTTTTTAGAGTCGGCACGTTCGAGCTCGGCAATGATCGCGATGGGCGTCATCGCTATCCTCATGGTCATGATCCTGCCGATTCCGACCTTTCTGCTCGACGTTCTGCTTTCCTTCAGCATTGCCATTTCCATCATAATCCTGCTGATGTCGATGTATGTTTTAAAGCCGCTGCAGTTTTCCGTGTTTCCATCCGTTCTGCTTTTGGTGACGCTTTTGCGGCTCGCGCTCAACGTCGCCTCGACGCGGCTTATCCTGCTGCACGGAAATGAGGGGACATCGGCCGCCGGCCAGGTGATCCAGTCTTTCGGAACTTTTGTCGTCGGCGGTAATTATGTCGTCGGCATGGTGGTTTTTCTCGTTCTGGTGCTCATCAACTTCATTGTTATCACGAAAGGTGCGACGCGTGTTGCGGAAGTGTCGGCGCGTTTCACTCTCGATGCCATGCCCGGTAAGCAGATGAGCATCGACGCGGACCTCAACGCGGGACTGATTTCAGACAATGATGCCAGGCGCAGGCGCGCCGAGATCGAGCAGGAGGCGAATTTTTACGGAGCAATGGACGGCGCCTCGAAGTTTGTCCGCGGCGACGCGATTGCCGGCATACTCATCGTGCTGATCAATATTATCGGCGGTTTGATTATCGGCGTTTTGCAAAAAGGCATGCCGGTGGTGGAAGCGGCCAGAAACTACACTTTGTTGACGGTCGGTGACGGTCTGGTGACGCAGGTGCCGGCGCTGATCGTGTCGACAGCGGCGGGTATTCTGGTTACCAGGACATCCACAACAACCGAGCTGGGCGATGAGGTGAAATCACAGGTTTTCACCCAGCCCAGGGCGATTGCCACAGCCGCTATCATGCTGTTTGTGTTTGCCCTGATTCCGGGCATGCCCAAGATCTCTTTTATACTGGTTGCCGCGCTCGTCGGGTTTGTCGCCTACCGGGTGGTGCAAAGTATTGCCCGCAAAAAGGTTGCAGACGAACAGATGGAAGCGGAAGAAGCGGCGCCTGCGGAGGCGGTCGATATTGTCGCACCGCTCGATGCTCTGGGGCTCGAAGTCGGCTATACGCTCATCCCACTGGTGGACGCGGCCCAAGGGGGAGAACTGCTCGTGCGGATCAAGGCGCTGCGCCGCCAGCTTGCTTCGGAAATGGGTTTCATCATGCCGGCGATTCATATCAGGGACAATCTGAAGCTCAAGCCGGACGAATACACGGTGATGCTCAAAGGGGTTGAAATCGCCCGCGGCTCCGTCATGATGGGATATCATCTGGTCATTTCCGCAGACGACAAAGACGTCTCCATTAAAGGCGTTGCCACAAAAGAGCCTGCTTTCGGCCTTCCCGCCGTATGGGTGACCGACAGTGAAAAAGACGCGATTATGGCCAAGGGCCACGTGGTGGTTGACCCGGCCACTGTGATGACAACCCATTTGACGGAGCTTGCCAAAACATACGCCGACGAACTGCTCGGCAGGCAGGAAGTACAGTCGCTGGTGGACAATCTCGAGCAGCTTTACCCGCGTGTAGTCAAGGAACTCGTCCCCAAGATTGTGCCCCTCAATATTCTGCACCGTGTCTTGCAGCGCCTGTTGCGCGAGCGGATTTCCATCCGTGATCTTTTGGCCATTATAGAAACCCTGGGTGAGTATGTGCCAATGACGAAAAACGCCGATATACTGACCGGCTATGTCAGGCAGTCGCTGGGACGCGCCATCACACGCCAGTATCAGGACAGTGAAGGAAACATCACGGTAATGATCATGTCCCCGGATATCGAGGATAAGATCAGCCGCTCCATTTCTCATACCGAGTATGAGTCTTTTGTTTCACCTGACCCGAATATCGTCAAGAAGATGGTGGCGAGCCTGCAGAAAATGGTAGCCACATTCACAGCCGGCGGCCTGCAGCCCATAGTTCTTTGCTCGCCGAATACAAGGATTCATTTCCGCAAAATTCTGGAAAAGCTTTTACCCAATGTGGTCATTCTGGCCCACAATGAAATATCGCGCGAAGCGAACGTCAAATCTCTGGGGATGGTGGAATAACTCTATGCAAGTAAAGCGCTATGAAGTCACTTCAATACTGGAGGCCATGAACAGGATCAAAAAAGACCTGGGGCCCGACGCTATTGTGCTTTCCACCCGTAAAATCAAAAAGGGAGTACGCGATATGTTCGAGGTTATGGCGGCGCGCGATGAGCATACGCAGCCTTTTGAATATACCCCCAAAACATCCAAAACGGTGCGGCCGGGCGGCCTTATTGAAACTGACCAGACAGATGCGCTGGCGCTTATCCGCCGCGAATTTCAGGATTTAAAAAACTCGCTTCTGGCTGGTCAGAGACAAAATTCGCTGGCGGGAGAATTGGCGGAAGTACGCGAAACCATCAACTTGTTTTTCGATGTTCTGGGTATGAGCAAAGGAAGGATGCCCCAGGATGTCAGCTCGAAACTCTATCTGAAGCTCCTGGGAAGCGGCTTTTCACGCGCCGGCGCCTGTCGCATTGTCGATGAGGTCAACCGCGCGGCGCAAGAGGAGGGCGCTTTGGTAAGTGAGGCACAGGCCGTGTCCGTCGCCGCGAAGTGCATCGGCAAGACGCTGGCGGAGCAGGAAAAAAACGTTGAGCAAAAGAGGGTCAGAATGTTTATCGGACCGCCCGGTGTAGGCAAAACGACGACGCTGGCAAAACTGGCTGCACGCTATTCCATTATGAACAGAAAAAAGATCGGACTTGTCACGGTGGATAATTTCCGTATTGCGGCGGCCGAGCAGCTTGGCGCCTACGCGAGGATCATGGGGATTCCTCTGGAGAGCGCCTCCACGAAAGAGTCGTTCGCCAAAGCGCTGGAAGTTTTTGCCGACAAGGATGTTATTTTTGTAGATACACCCGGCCGCGCCCGGCATGATGACGGAT
The DNA here is from genome assembly GCA_012522275.1 of Smithella sp. Classification (GTDB taxonomy): domain Bacteria; phylum Desulfobacterota; class Syntrophia; order Syntrophales; family Smithellaceae; genus UBA8904. The sequence continues at coordinate 28,575 of JAAYKU010000256.1, read as the reverse complement.
ATTTAAGCCAGTTCCAGCAGGTTTTGCCGGATCATGGCATAGAAAAAAATCTGCTGCTCAACGCGACCGGTCGCGAGGATTATCTGACAAATATTTTCAGAGGCTATGAGCATCTGGACATAGATAATCTAATTGTGACCAAAGTGGACGAGTCCGGACGATGCGGCATGCTCTACGATATGATCGCCAGGGCAAAAAAACCGGTCCGGTATGTTACCTGCGGGCAGAATGTCCCTCAGGATATCGAAGAGGCAACACCGGAGATGATGGCGTCTCTGATGCTGGGTGTCACCATGTCGCATACAGACAAACGGCCGACATAACCGGTCAATGCAAGGAGTGAAATGAAGGTGGATCAGGCGGCAATGTTGCGGGAAATAAAAAGAAAAGAGGACCTTGTGCAAAAAATTCCGAAGCGTGCAATGCACGACAGCGCGCGGCCGCGCGAGGTGCGGGTGCTTTCCATAACCAGCGGCAAAGGGGGCGTCGGGAAAACAAACATCGCGGCCAACCTGGCGTATCTGCTGGCCAGGCGACACAAAAAAATACTGGTGCTCGACGCGGATGCGGGACTGGCCAACATCGACGTTATTCTGGGAATAAATCCCCGCTATAATTTGTCGCATGTGCTCAATGGTGAAAAAACGGTCACGGAAACACTTGTGGAAGGACCAGGGGGCATCAGAATTTTGCCCTCGGCATCGGGGCTTCCCGAGTTGACCGACCTTTCACGCGGACAAAAGCTGACTCTCATCGATGCACTCAACACACTAAACGGTGAAATTGATTGCATGCTGATCGACACAGGCGCCGGAATTTCTTCCAACGTAATGTACTTCAATATGGCGGCCAAAGAAATCATCGTTGTGGTGACACCGGAGCCGACCTCGCTCACAGACGCCTACGCGCTGATTAAAGTCCTCTACCAGCGCTACGCCAAGAAGCGTTTCCGCATGATTGTCAACATGGTTAAAAGCGCCGCGGAAGGAAAAGAAATATATTCGCGCCTGGCGCGTGCGACGGATCATTTCCTGAATTTAACTATTGAATATTTAGGCTATATCGTATTAGATGAAAAAGTCAACGGGGCGGTCCGGCAGCAGAAAGCTTTTGCGGAATTATACCCTAAGTGCCCGTCCGCCGTTTGCCTCGAAAAAATCGCGGAAAAAATCTCTTCGGAGACAGTGGAAGAGCATGAAAACGGCAGCATTAACTTCTTCTGGGAAGACATCATCAACAAAGGCCGCGCGTAAACATGAGCGTGACGCTCTGATCATGAAATACGCGCCGCTGGTGAAGAATATCGTCGGCAGGCTGGCCTCCAGGCTTCCCATAGATGCGGCAGACAAGGAAGACCTGGTCAATGTCGGGGTTATGGGATTGATGTCGGCACTGGAGAAATACGACGAATCCAGAAACGTGCAGTTTGAAACCTACGCCAGCTTCCGTATCCGCGGCGCGGTGCTCGATGAACTAAGGGCCAAAGACTGGGTCCCCCGTGCGACGCGCAGCAAGGACAATAAAATAGAAGCCGCGATAAGCACGCTGAAAAAACAGCTTGGCAGAGCGCCTGAAGAAACGGAAATCGCACAGCATATGGGCATTTCACTGGCCGATTATCACAAGATGCTCGACGAGGCCAGGTGCGTCTCACTGATTTCCACAGAAGATCTGCCGCCCGATTATCTCGAGAAGTTCAGCCGCAATGACGTGCTGGAGAAAATCAATGAGAGCAACCCCCTGAATATGCTGGTCGACATGGAGTTCAGGGACAAACTGAGGCAGGCGATAGATCAGTTGCCTTCTAAAGAAAAACTCGTTTTGTCGCTTTATTATTTTGAAGAAATGACCATGAAGGAAGCGGGCAGGGTGATGGAGCTTACCGAGTCTCGTATCTGCCAGCTTCATGCACAGGCGGTCATGCGTTTGCGCAGCATGGTCAAGTTTGCCAGGTAAAGCGAGGCCGTGGAAGTGAAAAAAGCGAAGCTGGATCTATGGGAAAGCATTCCCGAACTCGATGAACAGGCGATTGCCGCCGCACAGGCGCCAGACGATGCTCACGCGGCGACACAGGCCGGAATCATAAGGCGATGGGCGACAAACAAGCTGCTCATTGTCGGCGTGTCGGCGGCGGTGGCTTTGGTGATTGTCGTTTCTGTAACCTTGTTTTTAGTGGGCCGGACGATAAACCAAAGGCAGGCCGTCCAAATTACGGCACAATATCAACAGCAGACACAAGAAATAGACCCGGTAAAACAACGCGCCGCCCTTGAGGATTCGTCCGTATCGATGCCCCAGGCGGCCGCGCCGGAGAGAACCGAAACGGTATATTTCACTGATTTTATGATCGACCTAAAAGACGCGCGGGGAGACACGCATGTGCTGTTTTGCGATATCGCGTTTGATGTTGCGGCAGGAGTGCAAGGTGATCTTGTGGAGAAAAATGTCGCTTTACGGAGCGCCATTCTGAAGGCGGCCCGAGCAAGAAGTGTTGTCGCTTTGAGGGCGCTTGAAGAGCGCAAAAAACTGAAAAAAGATTTAACCTCTGCACTCGACGGGATTTTAGGCGAAGGCAGCGTCAAGGATGTTTATTTTATAAATTATCTGATCATTTGAAGGGCAGTTGATTTTTCTTGCAAAGCGGCTGATGATCAGCACAAAGGCCGGGATGGAAAAAGATAAAAAACAACAGCATCTGCTGGAAAAAGAATTCACCGCAACCTTCCTCAGGGAGCTGATGCCGGGTATTTTGCATAATTTTGCAAATCCGTTAAACGGCATCATGGGGCGCTCCAAACTCCTTGAGCGCAGGATCGATATGCTCAACAAAAAGCTCAGCGAACAGCATCCGGATGCGGCAGGCGCACTGCTAGAAGAGATACAGAAAATTAAAAATGATATCCGTTCCGTAAACAGCGAGAGCGAATCTTTTTTCGGGATGTTTCGGGACGTGTCCACAAAATTTTACGCACTTGCCGCAAAGGAAGAAGAGAGAATCAGCCTTTCACAGATGCTTGCCGCCGAGATGCGCTTTGCAGATTTCTATCTGGATTTCAAACATGAAATCGTCAAAAAGCTCGACTTCGACAAGGAGGTGCCCGACTTTAAGGGCCATGCGGCCGAGTTGTCGCTGAGTTTCTGGTGTCTGATAAGGTTTGCCATGGCGGCTGCGCTCAAAAGCGAAAAAAAGGAATTTTCTCTGACAACCGGCCATGATGATGAAAATGTTTTTGTTTTGATGAAACACAGTGGCGAGGAATCCGGCACACTGGATGCGAACCGGATCGAAAGCATCTCGGCCGCGCTGGAAATTCTCGAAAAATATTCCGCCCGGGTTGAGTTTGACCGGGAAAATGGAATCAGTACGGTTACAATCAGAATCCCCTGCCGGTGAGCGGCCGGTTTAATTAAAATTTAAGTAATTTTGCACTATTGACGATTATCAGATAGAGAGTCTCTTTCAGAGGGGGAATTTCATGAAGAGACGGGGCGGTTAAGATGGTCAGAGCCATAGATGTTCAATCGTCGATTTTGCAGACTTCCGTTACGGAGAAAGTGCAGCAGATCCAGCAGCAGCATGCCGATATGCAGCAGAGATATTTCCAGTTGAAGCTTTCTGAAGAAGACAGGCTGGCGCGTGAAAAAATCAGAGAGTTTGAGGAAGCTCAAAAAACGAAGTTAAGAAGAAAAGAAGAAAGACAAGACCGCCAGTCCGACGCCGGGCAGCAGACTCTTCATGGCGCACCCGCGGCGGACGATCCGGATGAAGACCCGGATCAGGGAGCTCATGTCAACATAAAGGTATAGCATGGACATCTTCAGCCCCGTCATTTTGCAGCTGATTATCGATCTTGTTTTGCTGCTGGCGGTTATTTTCCTTCTGTGGCGTGTCAATACCAATCTGAAAAACCCCCTGAACCAGTCCCACAAGGAGATGATTAACGATTTTAAGACGGTTATGGCCGAGTCTCAGGCCTCATCCGACCGTTTTCTCGAGGCACTGGAAAAAAGTCGTCTTGCCCTCAAGGAAATCGCCCTCGAACTCGATCTCAAGGAAAAAAGAGTCAAGGCCCTCTTGGAGAAAAATGGAGAAAATGAAGCCTCTGATGAAAAAAAGCTCTCTTTGGTATCAAATGTGGACGATAAATACGCCCGCGTGGCGGAAATGATCAAAGGAGGATGCTCACAGGCCCAGGCGGCTGAAGCGACGGGTTTCACCGAGGCGGAAATAGGCTTGATTATCGACCTCTACAGGACAAAAAATGAGACATCCTGATGGCAGTGAATTCAGTAATACCCGGTATGCCCGCCAGGCCGGAAACAGTTTCCGTAACCTCCAAAACGAACCTGCCCCTGTCGCAGTTTAAGGCGGGTGAAACCATTACCGTCAGCGTTATCGAAAAAATTGCCGCCGACCGCTATCTGATGTCCGCCAAAAACGCCACTTTCAGGGCAACCGGCTCCGTTTTGCTCAATGCCGGGGATCAAATCCGTGTCCGGGTGCAAAGCGTACAACCGCAGATCGTGTTCAATGTGCTCGACGCCGCGCCTCAGCAGATGGCAGCTAAAATAAACGGACAGTTACTGCAGTGGCGCGTCAACCCTGATTCTTTTGTGCAGCTCCTGGCAAGACTTTCAGAATTTTCATCCCTTCTGAAGACGACCGGGCTGCCCGGTTTCCCTCCCCAAGAGGCGGATGCTCTGCTGGCGATTTTCGGCGGCCTCATTTTTTCATCCCGTACAAAAAACAATTCCATGTTCGTAAAGGATTTTCTTTCCAGATGCGGCCTTTTACCGGAAAGTGATTCAGCGGCGGCGGCCGGTTCAGCCATCAGGCCTTCTGAAGATCTTCCCAAAGACAACCTCAAGGCTCTTTTGTTAAAATTGGAAGCAGCTTTGCAAGAGGCAAGGCAGGGGAAACAAGGCCGGCAGGAGACGGCCAGGCTGGCAGCTTTATCATCTTTCGTTACCGGGGCGCTCGGCAGCATAGAGGGTCGGCAGGCGGCGAGTATTGCCTATCAGCAAAATGAGTCCGGACTTTATCTGCAGGTGCCGCTGGCACTTGGCCAGGTTTTGCGTCAGGCGGATATTTTTATATTTCCAGACGACAAAAATACCCGCGGAGAAAACAAATTTTCTTTCTGTCGCGTCGTTATTTTTATCGATATGGACATTCTCGGCCATATTGCGGTGGATGTCTCGCTCAAGGCAGGCCGGATGAACTGCCTGATTCAGTGCGAGACAGAAAAAAGTGTGCAACTGATTGGTGAGACAGCGCAAAAACTCAAAGACGCCCTGTGTGCAATCGGCTATGCCGTAGACAGGTTCGATTGTTTCAAGGCAACCGGACTAAGCCGGAAAAAAATGGAATATATTGATGAAATATTACTAGGTTCGTCAGGTATTGTTAATAATTTTGTTTAAAGACGGAAAATGAGAAAGAAGCAAGATAATATTGAGCAGCTGGTAAAAACAGCGGCTGCCGTAAAATACGATGCTGAAAAAAATACAGCCCCTGCCGTTGTCGCCTCAGGCCGCGGGGAAATTGCCGAAAGGATAATCCGGCTTGCCCTGGAAAGCGATATTCCGGTTAAAAGCGACCCGCAGCTTGCCGCGTTATTGAGCAAACTCAAGGTGGGGACGGAAATTCCGGTTGAACTCTACCGGGCAGTTGCCGAAATACTCGCCTTTGTCTATTCCCTCAACGAGAATCAGCGTTCATAAAAATAGCCGTAAAGCCATTGCGTCATTAAAGAGGAAAAATATTCCCCGGGGTAAAAAATTGCCGTACGGGCAAAGATGCTTACCGGATTTTAAAGACCCGGCAAAGTGAGCCAATTTGAAGATCCTATCCGAAAATGCCTTTATAATATCTGTAATATCAATAAGATAAGACGCAAGAAGTCGCCGGCGGTCCGTGGTCCGGCTTCATGCCTGTTATCTGGCACATCGCTTGCAAACTAGCTCATGGAAAGGAGAGGCAAATGCGTTATGACGTGACTGATATCGGGCTGGCCGGAGCGAGGAAACTGCTCGAGCTTGATTTTGTAACCAACAATGTCGCCAACTCATCTACCACCGGGTTCAAGGCGGAACACCTGTATTATGCCATGAAAGGCAGAAATATACATCAGGGCGCCTCTCCTGAGCTGGGTCATACTGTATCCGCGATCGATTTTTCTCAGGGGACATTGCAGACAACCGGCAATATCTTTGATCTGGCCATTGAAGGAGAGGGATTTTTTACTGTTCAAACAAAGCAGGGAAGAGCCTATACGCGGGAAGGAAGTTTCATGCTCAACAAGAACATGGAGCTCGTCACGCCGCAGGGCGACCATGTTCTGGGGGATACAGGCAAGCTCGTCATCGACGGCGAGTCAATAAAGATCAACCAGGAAGGGATGATTTATGTGGACGAAGTTCCGGTCGGAAAAATCAAAGTGACGGCCTTTGCCAACCCGCAGGCGCTGGTTCGTTCAGCCGACGGCAGATATATCGACCGTGGAGATGCTGCACCGAAAAATACAGCCGGCTTCAGTGTCAACAGTGGTTACCTGGAGATGTCCAACGTCAACGCGGTGCGCGAAATGACGGATATGATCAATATCCAGCGCACTTTCGAAACGTATCAGAAAATTATTTTGACGCTGCAGGATATGGACAAGATTTCGACAAGCAGAATCGGGAAATTAGTATAGGGGGACAAACATTATGATGAGATCACTGTGGACGGCCGCCACCGGTATGGTGGCGCAGCAGATCGAGCAGGACATCGTGGCCAACAACCTGGCAAACGTCAACACGGTTGGATTCAAGAAATCGCGGGCCGATTTTCAGGATCTGATGTACCAGATTTATGCCAAATCAGGGGCGGAGACTTCGCAGGGAAATCAATTGCCCGTCGGCATCGAAATCGGCATGGGCGTCAAGCCCATTTCCACGCAGAGAATGTTCCTGCAGGGCGATTATCAGCAAACCGGCAATCAATTTGACTGGGCGATCGAAAAAGACGGTTTTTTCCAGTTCGACGACAACGGCGAAACTTACTACGGGCGGGCGGGAAATTTCAAAATCAATCGTGACGGGCTGATTGTAAACTCGGAAGGCCTTCCGCTGTTGCCGAACATAACCGTACCGACGGGAACAGTTTCCTTCACGGTGGACACGGGCGGAACCTGGACCGCGGCGGATCAGGAGGGAAACCCCCTGGCCACCGGCAGGCTGGAGCTGGCGATTTTTCCCAATCCGGCGGGCCTTACCGCGACAGGCAGGAACCTCTACGCGAAATCAGAGGCCTCCGGCGAGCCGATTACCGGCAACCCCGGCGAGGACGGCATCGGAACCATCTCGCAGAATTTCCTGGAAATGTCCAATGTCAATGTCATCGATGAAATGGTGCGGATGATTGTCGGGCAGCGCGCCTATGAAATAAACTCCAAAGCAATACAGACGGCGGACTCCATGCTGGGTATCATCGCGGGTCTGAAGAGGTCGTAAAAGATGACAAAAGCATGCCTGAAATATCTGCTGGTTTTCCTGCTTGTTTTTATGGCCGTTGAACGGGCCGCTGTGTACGCCTGTGCCGCGCCCAGTGACGAAAATCAGCTTGTGCAGCATTTAAAAGAATACATCGAGGAAAATTCACTCCACCATGAAGACTGTGTGCGCATCGAGCTTCTGTCGCGTATCCCGTCATTGGAAAACGATCCGGGCGGTCTGACCTGGCAGATAACAGGCAGGCCGGGTGAGGAGTATATCGGAGATACGTCATTCAATGTGCGCATCTTCAAAAACGGTGTTTTCCTGAAGGAGGAAACGATCCGTGTGCGCATCGAAGTGCTGCGCGACTTTGTCGTCAGTCTCAAGGCCATCGGGAAGAGCTCGATCATAACGGATGAAGACGTGACCGTGCAGAAGAAATGGGTGCGCCGCATCCCGGCAAATTCCATCTCCTGCGTCGATGAGGTCACAGGCAAAAACATTGCCGTATCACTCAGGCCGCATGCCCAGATTACGCGCAATATGCTCAGGGAAGTCAAGACAGTCAGAAAAGGAAAGATGGTACAGGTCGTTGCGGACAACGGACTGATGAGAATAGTCATGAACGGCCTGGCGGAAGAAGACGGGGCGGACGACACAGTGATCAAAGTCCGCAATCTTAATTCCAATAAAATCATTTACGCGCGGGTCGTAGGCCCGTCCAGGGTCCAGGTGGATTTTTAAGGAAAAGAGGCATTTATGAAAATAAACAAATCGACCATTTTGATTTTTACGGCCCTTGCCGTGTTGATCACCGCAGGCTGCTGGCAGACGAAAACCGTTGCAAGGCCGGATGTTGTTGCCGTGCCGCTTCAGCCTGCGCCCGAGGCGGCGCCGGGCGCCATCTGGCGCGGCGAAAGCGACAAAAGCATGATTTTCACAGATAAAAAGGCGAGGTATGTTAATGATATCGTGACAATTCTTGTTGCGGAAGCGGCCTCGGGCGGCAACAAGGCAAGCACCGGCACCAGCCGTAACGCCTCGACCAGTGCGAATATCGACGCTTTTTTGGGGCTCGACAATTATATTATCGGTAAAAACGCCAACCTGGGCGGCGAGATTGCCATTGGCGGCAAACACACCAACAGCATGAAAGGGCAGGGAGACACAAGCCGCAACAATACATTGGTGGCCAGAATCAGCGCGCGCGTCATTCGTGTGATGGATAACGGCGACCTGATGATCGAGGGGCGCAGGCAGGTGACGATCAACGCCGAAGACCAGTATCTGATTATCAGCGGGATCATCAGGCCGCAGGATATCACCGCGGAAAACACCATCGCGTCTCAATATATTTCAGACGCGCATATAATTTTTACGGGAACGGGAGTAATCAACGACAAAATGAGACCAGGCTGGGCAACGCGCATCGTAGATTGGGTCTGGCCCTTTTAAAACGGCAACATGACGGAGATGAACATGACAAGAAAAATGATGAAAACTTTGATTGCGGCGCTTGTGCTCCTGTTTTTATCGACCGGTATTTGCTTCGCCGCCAGAATCAAGGATATCGCCACCATCGGCGGGGTCCGCGACAACCAGCTCATAGGCTACGGTGTGGTAGTCGGCCTGGCCGGCACGGGCGACGACCTGGCGAAAAACCTTTTCACGGCCGCCTCCCTGGCAAACATCATGAACCGTCAGGGTCTGACCATGAAAGACAAGACGTCCGCTTTGAAGGCCGATAATATCGCGGCCGTCATGGTAACAGGTATTCTCCCTCCCTTTGCCAAAAACGGGTCGAAAATCGACGTGGCGGTTTCTTCCGTAGGTTCTGCCAAAAGCCTGCAGGGAGGGACGCTGCTGATGACTGCTTTGCGCGGTGCGGACGGCGAGATATATGCGGTAGCGCAAGGTCCGATCTCGCTGGGCGGCTATTCCGCCGGCGGCGCGGGCGGGGGTGCGGCCAAAAATCATACGACGGTCGGCAGAATATCCAGCGGAGCCACGGTGGAAAAGGAACTAGCCTATGATTTTGACGCGAAAAAGACGTTAATGATCAATCTGCAGCAGCCCGATTTTACCACCGCCACCCGCATGGCCGCCTCCATCAACAGCTCATTGCCGTTTGCCGAGGCCAGGCAGCTAGACGCCTTTTCCGTGAGTGTCAAAGCGAAGAATGATTTTGACGGCTCTTTGTCACAGCTCGTTTACCATATAGAATCCCTTGACGTGGAAGTGGACAGCCCCGCCGTGGTTATCCTGAACGAAAAAACAGGCACGGTGGTTATGGGTGAAAATGTACGCATCTCCACGGTGGCGGTTGCCCACGGAAATTTAAGCATCCAGATCAAAGAAGAGACAAAAGTGTCTCAGCCTCTGCCGCTGGCGCCCGGACAGAGACGAGGGCCGGAACCCCGCGCCGAGGATCAGCCCGGTGCGCAAATGCCCGCCGGTGCGATGATGGCGCCGGGCGGTCAGACGGTTGTAACGACGGAAACGACACTGAGCGTTTCGGAAGAAAAGGATAGACAGCTGATGCTGTTGCCTCAGTCTGTGACAATATTCGAAGTGGTCCGCGCGCTCAATGCCATCGGCGTGTCTCCGCGCGATTTAATTACGATTTTGCAGGCCATCAAGGCGGCAGGCGCCCTGCAGGCCGATATTCAGATTATTTGACGGATCTTTTATGGACAGCATCAAAGCAATGCAGATTTTACCCAATGTTGCAAAGCAGGCGCAGACAGGGAAAACGACTCCTGTCTCCGGCAGGCACACTCCTGAGGAGCTCAAAAAAATTAAAAAGGCGTGTGCCGACTTTGAGGCAATTTTCACATACGAACTGATCAAGTCAATGCGCAAGACCGTTCCGGAAGCTAAAACCGGCATGAACTTCGGCAAGGACAGTTATATGATGATCATAGATCAGAAATTGGCGGAAAATATTTCCAACGAAGGCGATGGTCTGGGGCTGCAAAAAATGTTGTTTGAACAGTTCACCAAAATAAATTCCCCCGGGAGGTGAAAAAAATTAAAGTAATATCTTGATTTTGCCGATAGGTGGTGTAAGATTCAACAAAAGGAGAGGTTTTCATGAAAGTGTCTGATATTAAAGACGTAAACGCGCAGTATATCCAGCAGTACCAGCGCAGCGAAAATGCTGCCGGTGCGGCTGACAGGCAGCCGGCTGCTGCGTCCGTGAAACCAAGTGAAAAAGTTGATCTTTCCACCATGGCAAGGGATATTCAGAAAGCTAAAGTTGAAGTGTCAAAGTTGCCTGATGTACGCGAGGAAAAAGTTCGCGAGATTAAAGATCAGGTAGATAAGGGCACATACAACGTGAGCGGACAGCAGATTGCCGACAAAATGGTGGGAGAATCAATTATCGATCTGTTTGCCTGATGAACAGAACTAAGTCTTCCCCTTAGTGCTTCCCCCTCTAACGCGTCTGCTGCGGACGGGGCTTGAGAAACTTCAGGCCCCGCCCGCCGACGCGCCTCGCAGCTCACGTCGTTTTGCCCCAACCCCAACCGATAAGGATATTGCTATGTTGGAGCATAATATGCACTTGAGCAACCACCTGGAAGAATCCGTCAATGATGAATTGTTTGACTCGCTGATAGACGTATTAACCAGTGAAAGGTCAGTTTATCAGGAGCTTAAAAGCTTTTTAATCTCCGAAAAAGACATGCTGGTCAAATCGTCTGCATTTGCCGAAATCAACAAAAGCAATGCGGCCAAGGAAAATATCATCCTCAAAGTCCGGATATCACAGGAGGCGCGCATCAACTTGTTAAAGAAAATCTCCCGTAATCTCGATATAAACGAGGAAGGGGCAAGTCTGGCGTCACTTGCCGTATATGCCGGCTCCGGAAAAAGACAGACCATCGCAAATTTGAGAAACGATCTTCTTCAGATCAGTGCGGAGATTGAATTGATAAATAAAGAAAACAGTTATATTTTAGATAAATCAATCTATAATGTTAAAGCATCACTTGAATTTCTGACCTCGCTCCTTGAAAGATCGGGAATTTATCTGGGCAACGGGAAAATCGGTATCATGCAAAACAACGGCAGGCTGCTTAGCACGGAGGGCTGACAGATGGCGGATATCGGAAAAGTTTTATATACGGCGCAACAGGCGCTTTTGAGCAATCTGACGGCAATCAATGTCACAGGCAGTAATATCGCCAATGTGAACACACCCGGCTACTCCCGCCTGAGGCCTCTTTTTGAGGCGGTAGGCTCCAATGACCCTCAGTCCGGTCGCGAACAGATAGGCGTACGCATTTCCAATGTAGAGCGCATTTTTGATAAGTTTTTGGAATCGCAGATGATTTCACAACAGTCATCCCTTTCCAAATTTACCGCTCAGGAAGACATCCTCTCGAGAATAGAGGCGATTCTCAATGAGAATGCCGGCGGCGGAATAAATGATGCAATTGCCGATTTTCTGAATGCCTGGGGAAACCTCTCTGTTGACCCTCTGAGTAAATCAAAAAGAGATATGGTCATTTCCACCGGCGAAAATCTTTCTCGCCTGTTCAATCTACGGGTGCAAAGCCTGGTGGATATACAGTTAAACGCAGACGACGGTATTGCCGATGAGATTTCTAGACTCAACGGCTATTTGCAGGATGTCGCCCGCTACAATGAACTAATCGTCAGTGCGGAAAACGCAGGCTCGACCGCCCATGCCGTCCGGGACCAGAGGGGGTTGGTTTTAAATGAAATCAGCAAGATAATCGATATAAACTACGTTGAAAAATCGGATGGTTCGATCTATATCTATATGCCCGACGGGGGCAAAACGCTGGTTGAAGGCTTCAACAGCTGGCAGCTGCAGGTGCAGGTAAACACAGCAAACCACAATTTTTACGATGTTGTATTCGAAAACAATCCGACGCAAGTGCTCAATGACCGGATAAAAGGCGGAAGCCTGGGCGGATACCTGGAAATGAGGGATAATATTATTCCTTCCTATATCGGCATGCTCGATGCCACCGCCCTGGCGCTGATGGATCGCGTCAATACACTGCACGCTTCAGGCTATGATCAGGATGGAATCCAAGGCGAGATGTTTTTCATCTATGATGCTGCTAATGCAGCGGCGACGATGAGCGTCAACATTGCAGTATCGACGGATACGAGAAAAATCGCCGCTTCAGAAAGCAGCCACGCGGATGGAAACAAAGCCACTGCCATTACCACGCTGAAAACAGAAATAAACATTGTGCTTGGAACGACTATAGACGGTTATTTCAACTCTTTTATCGCGAAAATCGGCCGGGACGCGGTTGACGCGAAGCAGGCGGTGATCAGGGAAACGACGATTTACAACCAGCAGGTTGAACAAAGAGAGCAGCTCTCCGGAGTATCCCTTGACGAGGAAATGATGAATCTGATTAAATATCAGATGGCCTATGGAGCGGCAGGTAGAATGACCGCGACAGTCAATGAATTGATCGACACGTTGCTTAATCTGGTAAGATAGACACAAAAAGAGGACGTATGAGATGATTCACAGAGTGACGGAAAATATAAAATTCAGCATGCTGACCACCAATATGCTGAACATTCAGCGTGAATACAGCGATCTGATGGAAAAGCTCGCAACACAAAAAATGATCAACCGCCCTTCGGACGACCCGGTGGGCACAAATAAAATTCTTGATTCGCGAACGGCGCTCAATGCCATCAATCAGTACGACAGCAATATTACAGATGCTCAGATAGCTTTGTCCATCACCTCATCGGCATTGTCGTCTGTAAAAAAAATCATTGCAGAGGCGGTCACTATTGCGATATCAGAGGCGGGAACGGGTTCACCCGAGACAATGGCCATCTCGGCCCAGACGGTCATATCTCTGATAGACGAGTCCATGACACTTATGAACACAAAAAACGGGGACAGTTATATTTTTGCAGGCTCCCGTACGGACACCATCCCTTATGTTTTTGACACGTTCTCAGACGCCTACATGTATCAGGGCAATGATGATCCGCTCAAGGTGCTCGTCGGAAACGGCAATACCTTTGTACACAACATCACCGGCGCCGACGCGTTCGGCGGGACGGATGTTTTAGACACGCTGACATCGCTTCGCGTGGCGCTTGAGGCAAACGACACGGATGCCATCAATGCACAGATCGACCTGCTGCGGAACCTGGAGAGTCGCGTTTTGCAGGCGGAAACGTCAGCCGGGGCAAAAATGAGCTCTCTTGAGCTTACGCGCAGCAACCATGACAAGCTGAAACTTGAGCTCACCAATATGCTTGCCGATGTGGAAAACGCCAAAATGGAGTCTCTGATCACCGCTTTCCTGATGAAGCAGATCGCTATGCAGGCCTCCTACAGTATGGCGGCAAAAATCGGTGAAATGACGATAATGAGTTATCTTTAAAATGGAAACGGGTGAACAATGCTGATTTTAACCAGAAAAAGTGGAGAGGCCATTACTGTCGGTGAAAACATAAAAATTACGATTCTCGAGGTCAAAGGCAAATATGTCCGTGTTGGCGTGGAGGCGCCCCGCGAGCTGGCGGTACATAGGGAGGATGCCTCCCCGCCAGAAGAGGAAAATAAAATTCCTGAATAAAATCAATTCAGTTTAATATTTTCTCCCTTTTAAATTTTGTAACTCATTTTGCTAAAGTTTTTTCCCCGTTTACCGATAAAACTCATGGAAGGGTATTCGGGGAAGAAGATGACGATTACTGCTTATCAGGTAGACAATATCTTAAATGCCTACATCAGGCAAAGCAGAGTCAAGGTGCAGACTCCTGCGCGCAGGGAAGGGGAGTCTGCCGGAAGTTCCAGGGACATTGTCACTTTGTCTTCGAAAGAAGCCAACAAAGCGGAGGAGTTGGAGAAAATAAGCTACAGTCTTCGCGATGTTATTCTGAAAGATGAAAATCAATAGTCCGATTCCACGTTTTTTTCCAGAAAATCGTGCATTTCCAGTTCTTTCATAAATAATTAAAATAATCACGGAGATCGGTAGTGCCACATGCAGTCCGGCTAGTCAGACACAGTAAGGAAGCGAAAAAAATACTGGTGGTGGATGATTATTCGCCAACCCGCAATCTCATTATCGAAGCACTCGGACAAAATCCTCGATATCAGACAAAGGAAGCCGAAACCGGGGAAGAGGCTCTTCGGATCCTCGACAGCCACAGCTTCGATCTCATCATCAGCGACATCATGATGCCCGGCATGAGCGGCATGGAGCTGCTGCACGCCGTAAGACAGCGCGATCCCGCAGTTGCCGTGATCATGATTACCGGAAATCCCACGACCGATCTGACTGTCAGCGCCATTAAAAAAGGCGCCGTCGATTTTTTGACGAAACCGTTCGATATTGACGATCTTTTGTATAAAGTTGACATACATCTGCGTCGGAGGCAACTTCTTAAGCCCGAGGCCTGTGAAAAGATCCTTGCCGAGCTCAAACTCGATGACAAAACCGAAACATTGTCCAAACAGAGCTATATTTTTGACTCCATTGAAGAATCTCCGATGGACAATGAAATCATCTTCCAGAAGATAGCCGATCTGGCCCTGAAGCTGGTCGATGGCGAAGTCTGCTCCATCATGCTTTTCGACGAACAGGACAATGAATTTCATGATAAAGTGACCAGTGGCAAAACCTCCGGACTTTATCAGAATGCCACACAGGAACGCAGGCTGAAAATGATATTCAACGAAGTTGTCGAGCGCAGGGAGGCCGTGCTCATCAATGCCAATGACCGCCCCGAGGTGGCTCCATCTCTTATTTGCGCGCCGTTGATGATCAGAAATAACATCCTCGGCATTTTAAGTATCCGCAGGAAGAAAAACCGGGAGGCTTTCAACAAAAAGGACCTGCACCATATTCTGAGCCTTACCAAACGCGCATCTTTAAACCTGGAAAATAAAATACTTTATGAAAGCATATATTTAAACATCATGGATACGCTTCGCTCCCTGATTTCTTCCATTCAGGCGCGCGACCACTACACAGAAGAGCACTCCCGGCGCGTCACGGACGAAGCGGTCCGTCTGGCCGAGAACCTGGGCTGTACGCAAAAGGAAATCGAAAGCATCAGAATTGCCAGTGTTCTTCATGATGTAGGCAAGATTGCCGTGCCCGACAGTATTTTATTGAAAGAGGGAAAACTTACGGAAGAAGAATGCATGATTATTAAAAATCATCCCACCATAGGTGAAAACATTTTGAAACCGATCACTTTACTGGCTGATGAAAGGAAAATTGTCCAGTGTCACCATGAACGATGGGACGGAAAAGGCTATCCGCTGGGGCTGAAAGGGGAAGAGATCCCTCTGCTGGCGCGCGTGATGGCCGTCGTCGACGCCTTCGACGCAATGACCAACAACCGTACCTACCGACCCGCCATGCCCAAAGAAGAAGCCATTGCCGAGCTCATTGCCAACAAAAGCACACAGTTTGACCCGGACATTGTCGACGCTTATATAAAAATTATTTAAGATAGATGCTTGGCATATAAATTGAATCTTATTTCTCTGTCATTATGGTGGAGAAAGTATGATTATAATTCCTGATTTTCCCTCTGTTCAGCGTATTGAAACTCCAGGTGAACCCGGACCTGAAGCCTCCGCCGGCCGGCTTCGGGAAAATGTCGGTTTCGGAGACGTTTTACGGGACACATTGGCGGCCAGGCAAGATGCTTTTAAATCATCAGCATCCGCGGCGCCGACCGAAAGGCAGTTGACGCTGCTTTTGCGCGCCTTGCAAATCCAGATGAATACACGCCTTTTCCACAGCATTTTCAGCACGGGGGACAAGGCGGATTATACGTTATTGCGGCAGTCGGCAGGCTGTGCGCCGGCAATAGCGGCCGGCATCGGCGGGGTCGCAAAAAGCTCTACCGCCATTGAGGCAGATTCCCCGGCTGCAACACACAATGATTTTTCTCAAATTATCAAACAGGCGGCGGCCGCGCATGATGTCGATTCCGCTCTCGTTGAATCTGTGATCAAGGCGGAAAGCGACTTCAATCCGTCGGCGACATCGCCTGCGGGCGCAATGGGGCTGATGCAGCTTATGCCGGATACGGCCAGGGAGCTTGGGGTCAAAAACCCCTATGACCCAAGGGAAAACATCATGGCCGGCACCAGGTATCTGAAAATGCTTTTGAACCGCTACAAAGGAGATGTGAATGCTGCGCTGGCGGCCTATAACTGGGGCATGGGCAATCTGGAAAAAAACCCGCACCGCCTGCCTGGTGAAACACTGTCTTATATTGAAAAAGTCAACTCTCATTACAAGACGCTGAAGGGATAAAAGCTCCTCTCACCGGCTTTTGTACTTGCCCGACAGATTGTATCCAGCCTGCTTGAGTGTCAAAACCGGCGTGCCGGATTCCGGCCAGATGAAAATTTTCACATACGCAGCGCCGCCTGCAGAGGTGATAAGAAGGGTGTTTTATCAAAACTTACCTGGGTGCGTCGAGAGACCCGAGCCATGAGGTAAAAGAGGAGCAAGCGTGCCCGGCTATCAGGCGATGCCTGTCTTTTTTTCTTACTTTTTTGTCTGTCGGCCGGTCAATGATTCCGAAGTTGATATTCATGGGCTGAAAGTGTTTTGCCGCTTCCGGCGAGGTGACGTAGTGAACCAATGCTCCCATTGCCGTCGAAGGGGGAGGGGGAATGAATTTTTTATTTTCCAGATAAAACGACACGCCGAGTCCCGCCAGAAGGCCGGTCGCGGCCGATTCCATATAACCTTCCACGCCGGTGATCTGTCCGGCAAAGTAAATTTCCGGATATGCCTTCAAGTGCAGCAGGGTGGATAAAAGCGAGGGGGAGTGAATGTATGTGTTGCGATGGATGCTGCCGAGACGGGCGAATTCGGCATTTTCCAGTCCCGGTATCATCCGGAAAATACGTTTTTGTTCCGGCCAGGTAAGTCTGGTCTGAAAGCCCACCAGGTTGAAAAGAGTGCCTGATGCGTTTTCTCTGCGCAGCTGTACGACCGCGTACGGCAGAGTGTTGGTGTACGGATTGACCAGCCCCACCGGTTTGAGGGGGCCGAAGGCAAGCGTCTCCTCGCCACGGGCCGCCAGAACTTCGATCGGAAGGCAGCCTTCAAAATGCTTTGTGCTTTCAAACGTCCTGGGCGTCACCTTTTCTCCCGCCAGGAGCTCGCTGCGGAAGCTTTTGTATTCGGTTTTTGTCAGAGGGCAGTTCAGATAGTCAGCAGTGCCTTTATCGTAGCGGGAAGCCAGATAAACTTTATCCATATCTATGGATTCCGCCTCCACGATGGGGGCGATGGCGTCATAGAAATACAGATAGGGGCTGCCCAAAAGTGCAGAAATTGATTGCGCCATTGCATCGGAAGTCAGCGGGCCGGTTGCGACAATGACAGGACCTTCCCGGGGGATCGAGCCGAGCTCGAGGCGTATCAGCTTGAATCTATCCTGTTCGAGCAGGCGTTTTTCAACCAGGTGCGAAAATTCGGCCCGGTCCACGGCCAGAGCTGTTCCCGCCGGAACAGACGTGCGGTCGGCCGCGTCAACAATGAGAGAGTCGAGACGGCGCATTTCGTTTTTTAAAAGTCCCGGCGCACTTTCCGGATCGTTGGATTTGAAGGAATTACTGCACACGAGCTCGGCCAGCCTCTCTGATGTGTGCGCGGCAGAGAAGCGTTGCGGCTTCATTTCATAAAGATGAACTGTGTGTCCGCGTTTTAAAAGCTGCCAGGCCGCCTCTGAGCCGGCCAGCCCTCCGCCGATGATCGTGACCGGCGTGTGTGTCATTGCGCGTCTTTTTTCCCGGGTATCTTTTTGATGTTTTTACACTTTGGATATCCGGTGCATCCCAGAAACTGTCCGTAGCGGCCACGCTTGACGGCCATTGGCTTTTGACACAGCTCGCAGACTTCATCCGACAAGATGACCTCCTGCTTTATCGCCTTGCCGTCTTTCCCGATTTTTTTGATATTTCTACAGTCCGGGTAACCGGTGCATCCCAGAAACTGCCCGTAGCGACCCCTTTTGACGGCCATGGGCTTGCCGCACAATTCGCACACCTCGTCGGTGGCCGGAGTCTCATCCGCGACGATTTCACCCTTGTCATTTTTCGCCGCATTCATCGTGTTTTTACAGTCAGGATAGCCGGAACAGGCCAGAAACTGTCCGAAGCGCCCCTCTTTGACAACCATATTTTTTCCGCATTTACTGCATTTGATGTCTGTTGTCTGAGCTTCCACGTGCTTTACCCTCCCGTTTTCGTCATGAGTGAAATTCATGGTATTTTTGCATTCAGGATAATTGGTGCAGCATAAGAACCGGCCGTTTTTTCCCCATCTGATGACCATCGGAGAGGAGCATTTCTCGCAGACAAGATCCGTTGGTGTTTCCTCTGTCTTTACATTGCGCATCTCATCTTTGGCCTTATCCAGCTCACGCGAGAACAGCCGATAAAAATCTTTCAATGTCTGAACCCGCTTGGTTTCCCCGCTTTCGATGGCGTCGAGCTTGTTTTCCATATCCGCCGTAAAGGCCAGATCCAGAATGCTCGGAAAGCTGTGCACCAGAAGCTCAGTGACCATTTTACCCAGCTCCGTCGGAAAGAATTTTCCCTTTTCCAGGGTAACATACTCGCGGTCCTGGATAGTGGTGAGAATTGCCGCGTATGTGCTGGGGCGGCCGATACCGTTTTCTTCGAGTGCGCGCACCAGAGAAGCCTCTGAATAGCGCGGCGGCGGCTGGGTGAATTTCTGCTGCGTGTCGAGTTTCAAAAGCTTCAATGCCTCGTGCTGACTGAGTTGCGGCAGCAGTTTGTCCGTGCCGTTTTCATTGTCGTCTTCTTTTTCCTCCTTGCTTTCCGTATAGACGACGGTGAAACCGGGGAATTTCATTACCTGTCCCTGCGCACGGAAAGTGCAGCCGGCGCCGGTGATATCGATGGTCGTCTGGTCGAAAACAGCCGGGTTCATCTGGCTGGCCACAAAGCGGTTCCAGATGAGCTGATAGAGCTTGAACTGATCGGGCGTCAGGAATCCCTTGATATCCTGAGGCCTGTAAGCCATCAGGGAAGGGCGGATGGCCTCATGCGCGTCTTGCGTTTTTTGCGCGTTTTTATAAACATGCGGTCTGTGCGGCAGATATTCGGGAGAATAATTGGTTTTTATATAGTCACGAACCGCGTGCAGCGCCTCGTTTGCGATGCGGTACGAATCCGTTCTCATATAGGTAATCAGGCCGACGGAGCCGTCTTTTCCCAGCTCGATGCCCTCATACAATTTCTGGGCGATGCTCATGGTTTTCTTGGCGGAAAATCTCAGCGCCCGTGAGGCCTCCTGCTGCAGCTTGCTGGTGGTGAAGGGCGGCAGCGCTGAGCGTTTGATCTCCTTTCGCTCCAGTTTTTCCACCTGGAATTTTGCCTCTTTTATTTTCGCCGTCAGCCGGCCGGCCTCGTCGGCGTTTGAGACTTTGGCTTTTTTCCCGTCCACTTTTATGAGCTTTGCTTCAAAAGACGGAGGCTGGCTGCCTTCGAACAGAGCTTTCAGATTCCAGTATTCTTCCGGGACGAAACGGGAGATTTCATCCTCTCTGTCGCAGATCATCCGTACGGCGACGGACTGCACGCGCCCGGCGCTCAGGCCTCTTTTGACCTTGTCCCACAAAACAGGGCTTATCTGATAGCCGACCAGACGATCCAGAATGCGTCTGGTCTGCTGCGCCTCGTACTTATCGAAATCGAGCTTCAGGGGATTGCTGATCGCCTCTATGACCGTGCTTTTGGTCAGGTCATTGAACAAAACACGATAGATATTCTTATTCCGTCCGCCGATAATTTCGGCGATATGCCATGCAATTGCCTCGCCCTCGCGGTCCGGGTCGGGAGCCAGGTAAATATTTTGGGCGGTTTTGGCAGCCTTTTTCAATTCATCGATCGTTTTCTTTTTGGTGTCGATGACCTGATAAGTGGGTTCGAAATCCTTTTCCAGATCAATACCCAGCGTTTTTTTGGGCAGGTCTTTAACGTGACCCATGGAAGCGACCACATTGAAATCCCTGCCGAGCAATTTTTTTATGGTTTTAACTTTTGTTGGAGATTCCACAACAATCAATGAATCAGACATATCAACTCCTCACAATCGGCCGCCCCTATAGACTTCAGAAAGTATTTTGTAAAGGTATTATTTTTTCAGACAAAAAAATTTGCCCGGTTGCTGCACAATAATTTCATTTAATTCCAATGCCATCAGTCTGCCCAGCACCTCCGCGGCCGGCAGGCCGGAACTTGAGATGATATCATCTGCATGTGCTTTCCCGTGTTCGAGGGCTTTGACAATGGCCTGCTCCTCCCGGCTCAACAAGGGCGCAGGAGCTTTGTTCTCCTTCGCGGCAACGGCAGGGGGAGATTCCTGTGTATGTTTTTGCGCCTGAAGCGTTTTTCGCTCCAGCTGCGGAATAATCTCTTCGAGAATGTCATCGGCGTTTTCAATCAGCTTCGCCCCCTGCTTGATCAGGCTGTTAGTGCCGCGCGACGACGGCGAATCAATTGCGCCGGGAATCGCGAAAACTTCGCGTCCCTGTTCGAGCGCCAGCCTGGCCGTAATCAGAGAGCCGCTTTTTTCACCCGCCTCCACAACCACTACGCCGTACGACATGCCGCTGATGATGCGGTTGCGGGCAGGAAAGTGATAGGGAAGGGGCCCGGTTCCCAAAGGATAATCAGAGATGAGCGCGCCGTTTTGTGAAATGGCGGTAAACAATTTTTTATTTTCCGGCGGATAGACAACATCAAGGCCGCTGCCCAAAACCGCAATGGTGCGGCCGCCGGCGCCAAGGGCGCCGCGATGTGCGCATGTGTCGATCCCCCTGGCCATGCCACTGACAATCGTAACCCCTTTGTGCGCCAGCTCGCGGCTGAAGCGCTCAGTTGTGTATCTCCCATAGGTGCTGGCGTGCCTGGAGCCTACAACCGCCAGATGAACATCGTCTTTTTGCAAAGAGCCCAGAACATAAAGAAGCGGGGGCCTGTCGTAAATATTGAGAAGATTGGAAGGATACAGATCATCGATAAAAGTGATGACCTGTATTCCGGCTTTATCGAGCGCTTCGAGCTGCCTGTCAATTTTATCCCAGCCGCTGAAGGATGAAATGGCGGCCGCCGTTTTTTTTCTTATTCCGGGCAGCGCCTCGATTGCACGGGGATGCGCCTCAAAAACGGCGGACAGGGAGGGAAAATTGCGCAAAATCTCCTGAAACAGACCGGAGCCCGCCCCCTCAATCGATTTCAGTGCCAGCCAATATTTCAAGTCCTCATGACCCATGTGCGATTCCGGTAAATTTTTGTGAATGTTAATTTAAAGGAAAATGGTAAAATCGGCCGCACGTTACAACCTGGGCCTTAAATCTGTCAAGTTTTTTTAAATCATTGCTTAAAATCAAGCTTTGCGTTAATAAGCCGCAACTCAATTTTAATGAGGAGAACATGATCCGGAAAGTAATTATCGCGATCACGGTACTGATATTAGTGAATATCCCGGCGGCAAACGCCCTTGAGCCGGCCGGCGCAGATACAGCCGCGGCCGTAATCGGGGCCGGGCGTATAACAGTCGCACAAAGTGCGCCGGAGCTACGGCAGCGGCCGGTTTTGTCGATTGCTCCGCGGGAAATCGATCTGGGAACGATAAAACAAGACGAAGTGACTTTCGGTGAATTTGTCCTGAGAAATGTAGCACCGGGGCCTTCTGAAGATATCGACTGGGAGGCGTCTTGTCCTGAGGGGTGGGCGGTCGAAGACGGCGCTATCGAGGGAAAAGTGACGCGAAGGCCCGATTATCTGCGCGTGGAAGCATATGCCAGGGGAAATAACGAAAATTATTTCTGGGAACAGCCGAAGATTTCCACCTATCGGACCTTCATTAAAATGGAAGCGGGCGCCCGGCAGCTCACCTGCTTCAAAAACCTGAAGCCGGGTACCCATCGCCTGCCTATACAACTTTCCTCCACAGGCGGTCAGAGAACTATTTTTATCTCTTTGCGTCTTCTGTCTTTGCAGGAGCCTCCCTCCATTGCACTGAACCCACAGCGTCTGGATCTAGGCGTACAGATGCCGGGTAAAACGATATCTCAAAGGATCGAAGTCACAAACCCCGGGACGGAAACACTCAGGTGGACGGTTTTTCTGCCTCAGCCCGGCACGATTGAACATACAAAGGAACTGCCCAAAGAAAGATATTTCTCCTTTTTCAACCCGGATGTCCGCGACGGCAGCGGATATGTCCCTCCTGCACATCTGAAAGACTCCATGGAATTGATCGGCAGGTGGGTGGGTAAAAACGGATACCCCGTCAGCACGGGAGTTGCAAGTTCTATTAAATTTCGCTTTCAGGGAACGGGAGTGAGTTTTTTTCTGTTTTCATCGTCAGAAGAAGGAAACAGCTCTTTTTATCTGGACGAAGAGAGGCTCTACCTGCCCGAACCAATCCCGGGCGCACACGAGCAAAAAGAACTGCTCATCGCCCGGGGGCTTGCCGATGGCCCGCACAGCATGTCCATTGTCGTGAAGGAAGGCACACTCGAGGCGGAAGGCATCAAGATATTCGGCAGGGAAATCAAAAGAGGTCCTAAAGGCTGGATTACCGTCTATCCGATCTCCGGTACGACAAGCAACGAGATTGATTACGTCAATGTGAAGGTGGATGCCTCATATCTGAATCCAGGAAGTTACGGTGAGCAGATCACTTTTAAAACAAACGCGGGTAAAAAAGTGGCGGAAGTCTATGTCGATGTTGTCAGCGACGTCGCCTCGAAAGTCATAGACATCTATCTGTACACTAAAAGCAATGACTACCTGTTTACGTCCGACCCGCAGGCGGAATCAAAAAGACTTGTGCAGCACGGATATGTGAAACAGGGCATCGCTTTTCGCCTGTTTCCGCCGCAGACAGCCGGAACAACCGCGTTTCATCGCTGGTACAGCCCCCGCAATAACGACCATTATTATCATCATGAGCGTGAAGGGGGAGGCAAGAAGCTCGACGGCTATATTTATGAAGGGGTTATCGGCAACATTGCGACTTCGCGCCTGACAAACACGCGCGAGTTATACCGCTGGTTTAATCCCTCGACAAACAAGCATTACTATTCGACTGAAACCGGCGGGGCCGCGTCACCCCGCAAGGGATACCGTTTCGAGGGAATCGCGGGATACGTGAGATAAAAAAATACGTGAAGTTGAACCTAAATCTTGACAAATAAGTGAAGAGGCGATATTAGGCTTTCTCTTTTTGGTGCAGGTAGAGATTGCGCCTGTAGCTCAGCTGGATAGAGCAACGGACTTCTAATCCGTGGGTCGAGAGTTCGAATCCCTCCAGGCGCGCCAGGGCGATAATGGTGGGTGTAGCTCAATTGGTCAGAGTGCCGGGTTGTGGCCCCGGAGGTTGAGGGTTCAAGCCCCTTCACTCACCCCATTTTAAAACAAAGTTACGCGCCCGTAGCTCAGCTGGATAGAGTCGCAGACTTCGAATCTGTTGGTCGTAGGTTCGAATCCTACCGGGCGTGCCAATATCAAAAGAAAGCTCTTTGAAGACGATGCGCCGGGCGCGCATACGGATAAAAGAAGGGCCCTTAGCTCAGCTGGTAGAGCAACTGACTCTTAATCAGTAGGTTGTCGGTTCGATCCCGACAGGGCTCACCAAAACACAAGCCGTTTCGCATACATAGCGTGGCGGCTTTTTTCTTGCCATGTTTTGTGGTTTCCATGTCGCCACTTTTGCAAAAAACTCTAAAAGCATCGATACCGTTTGCCTCCTCAATGTCCGTCATGATCGCCGCTGCCGTCCGGATAAAAAAAGGGGTTACAAAACGTAACCTCTTGTTAATTTTCCCCATACGGCCAGTGCCAGACCGGTTGAATGGTTAATCAGGGCTGAAATAAGGTCCGTAAATAAGAGCGCCGTACCTACTTGCGGCTTTTCATCCGATTATCAGGTTGAAGAAAATAGAAAAGAATATGATAATCCGGCCGTCATAGATCCGCGTGATAGGTTCAACCCAGGCAAACGGATTTAATTTTCCGATGTCTGTGCATAACACTCGTATGTGGGTTCATTTATTAAACATCATTTCGTAAATTTCGAGGAGGTCAACATGGGAAACAAAAACTACAAGGGACTGATGGTTAGAGAAGCGGTCGAAAACCAGTTTACACAGGCAATTGAAGAATTATCGACTGAAGCTCTCCCGGCGGGAGACGTACTGATCAAAGTGTTGTTTTCATCGCTTAACTATAAAGATATGCTCTCTGCAAACGGAAACCGCGGCGTTACCAAGAAATATCCTCACACCCCCGGCATAGATGCTGCGGGGATTGTTGAAGAAAGCAGCGCGAAAGATTTCAATCCGGGAGATGAAGTCATCGTAACCAGCTATGACCTGGGCATGAACACATCCGGCGGGCTGGGGCAATACATCCGGGTTCCTTCATCATGGGTGGTGCGCAAACCGGCCGGCCTGTCCCTGCGGGAAAGCATGATTTTCGGAACGGCCGGATTCACCGCCGCGTTATCGATTCTGCGTCTTGTGGAATTCGGCATGAATCCTGAGGATGAAATTCTGGTGACGGGTGCAAGCGGAGGTGTGGGCAGCATTGCAGTATCCATTCTTTCACATACCGGCTACAGTATCACCGCGCTCAACAGCCCTAATGATGAAAGCGAATTTCTTAAAAAAATCGGCGCAAAGCATGTTATCGAACCTTCCGACTTTATCGATACAAGCGGCCGGCCGCTGCTGAAAGAGCGATGGAACAAGTGCGTCGACACACTCGGCGGCGATGCTTTGAGCTCTGCGATCCGCTCAACCAGTGGATATGGCGCCGTTACCTGCTGCGGGAACGTCATCTCGCCGGATCTGAAGCTGACAGTGTTCCCGTTTATTCTGCGTGGCGTGACACTTTATGGCATTGACTCACAAAATTGCCCAATGCCTCGACGGCAGAAGACCTGGGATATGATTGCCGGCCAGTGGAAGTTCCCGTGGATGGAAAATCTGTCTAAAGAGATTCCGCTAAAAAGCGTAAGCCATGCCATGGAAGAAATAAAGGCCGGAAGCCACAGGGGCAGAACAGTGGTGAATCTCTGGGATTGATTCATGAAAATACTTCAGGCATATCTTCGAAACACGGGCTTTTAAACATGCGTAAGTTATTCGCCACAGCCGGGATTTCGGTTTTTGATGCGAACGAGATCCTTTCAAAAAATTGAAACAAGTCCCTGAGTCATGATCATCTTCAAACCGGCTCAGGGACTTTTTCTTTCCCGCATGCGGATGCATACAGTTTATTGATTCAAGACCCTCAGCAAGAGCCGACAAACACCCCGGACAATAATCTACGCCGGTCTTGGTCACACCAAAGGCATTTCATTTTATTCTTTGTGATTCTTCTGAGCCAAGAAAATAGCGCTTAGGGTCAAAGCAACGCATGAAAAGAATATCATCTTCAGATGGCAGAGTTAAAACCCGCAATTTGTTTTTTATTTTTAACTTCCAGCCGCACTGCTGCTGAATATTACGGACTGAGTCCTCTTCGGAACTCGTGGCGCCCAAAGGCACATAAGCGGTGAGCGCCAATTCATCGTCGTCCGCCGTTTTTTCGAATATACCCAGTTGCGAGATAACGGTGCTGACTCTTTTCCCGGGAGAGGTTATATAGTCAACTTTTTCCAGAAACCGGTTTTTACTTTGTTCCAGGGTGACGATTGTTTCATTGGAGCCGGAAGCTACATCATTGGCTCCGCCGGAACCGACAAGAAAAGGGCCGTTGGAAATTTTTGTAGTGTTTACATTGCCGAATTTATCCACTTGTCCCGCACCGATTACACCAATACTGGAAGTCTGTGCGCCAGTCATGAAAATAGCCAGTGAGGTGAAAATATCAGAGATCATCCGGCACGAAGGTATGTTGCGCAAGTTAAATACATACGGGTCAGACGGCTGTGGAGAGTAACCATAATATCCGATTTCTGCAACAAGTTCAATCGGATACCCCTGGTGCCTTAAATTATAATAAGCAAGCCAGGCGGCCAGATTGGAAACGCCTATGCCGCAAAGGGCAAGGTGATAATTTTTTGCCCGGATGATTTCTTCAATTTTACGCGCCGCTGTACTGACCAATATCTCCGCCGTGGTAGGTTGCACAGGCGTTGAAAGCCGTTCGGAAACTTCAGTCAGTTCCGACATCCAGGAATCATTTTGAATTTTTCCCTTGAGATGCCAGATACGCTTATGCCCCAATAGGTTGAGAAAGTCATCGTGGTTTTTACAGCCGAGCACCCATTTGTCCACCCAATCCTGATAGTCCTTTGAGTTACGGGATGCCTTCCTGGCTTCGATTATCCATGTTTCATCTTCACCATAACCTTCCAGTTCATTAATTCCGGCGCAGTGGATACCCATGGGAAAACCGCCCATTGGAGCGTGACAGACGGCCTTGACAATGTAAGAAGGCAGCCTGGTCATATGGGCATAACGGCGGATGAAAGCCGCATCCACAATTTTTTCGACCGTTACAATAACGCCCTGCTTTGCCGCCAGCGCACCAAAATGATTGCCGGAATGGGGTACGGACATTATTGTGTTGCCGTCGGGATCCGCCGCCCAGCCATGGGCTATGGCAATGTCCGGATTGTAGGCACGCACAACATTCGTCTTTTCAGTGGGATTGAACGGGTCGGCAACACGGGCAAAATTATCTTTATTGAAAAATTCCATGGATGAGCCATGTAGCGATTTGGTGGGGAAAAAGGGCAGGCCCATGGCTCCGGCGATAAAACGCAGCACCATAGTAAGCTGGGTCCAGTTTTCAATTTCCACCAAACCATCGTTAATGGCGCTCGAAAGAATCGGATTGAGGCCGGGGAAGGGGTATCCGTCACCATAGAACGCAGAAATAATTTTTTTACAGAGTTTTCCGTGAACAAACAGCGCCAGATTGTAGGCGCCACCGGTTATGCCGGCAAGCGTGAATTCCGGGTTTTTACCCCAAAACTGACGAGCGATTTCAAAAAAAATCGCCGTGGGAGTGGTCATGCCGTTACCGAATTGAATACTCATTCCCGGCTTGATAAACTGATTGACCGCTTCAGGAAGCTCCATTATTTTTCCTGTTTCGGAGCATTCCTTAATGGACAACCTGTCATTGAGGAGTGATTTTAAACGGGCATCCATGGAAATGATTATAAGCTTTTAGTGAAAACAAGGGAAGGGAAATATCCGTTCCTTGTGCAATCAGTTATCACATACAGGAAAGGGGCGGACTTCGTTTCTGGAATTTTCCGGAGACGCCCGGTAACCGGCGCAAGGCTCATGTCTGGAGGCTGTGTCATAATCGTAAAGAAGCCGTCAACTTCGTCATGCCGGTGAAAACAGGCATCCAGGACATGCTGAAAATATTGGATTCCCCCGTGTCAAGCACGGGCAGGCTCAAAGTCGCGCCTCACTTGCACTAAATGATAAAAAAGTAATTACGACACAGCCTCCTGGGGAAGGCAGGGTGGAAGCGAGTGGGGGAGGGATCTTTAACCTTGACCTTTGTGTAACACCTTTTTGGTACAATTCAGTCTGGCCAACTATATCTGAAAAAACTGGAGGGGAAATGTCATGCGACATTTCCCCTCCATCGTTTAATAGCTTGCAAAGGAACCGTTTAAATCGGCAGCACGGGCTGCTGTTTATCCGTGGCGTTTATTTAAACCCCATGCCGTAATAGACCTCAAGGGCTTCGGCACTCGCACCCTGGCCGGCGTACGGACTTATATGGTAGAGAGCTTCCTTCAGCTCTGTTTGTGTGGCGCCACTGTTTAAGGCCCCCTGGATATGCATTCTCAGTTCGTTTTTGAGTTTCATCGCGCCGGAGCCGGCCACGAAGCAGAGCTCGCGGGTCTTATCGTCAATGGAATCTCGCGTGAGCAATTTACCGTAGATATTCGCCACGGTGAATTTTTCCAGATCAGGATCAACCCCTTCGATGGCCTTGAGATAGGGTTCCCACAAGTTCTTCCCGTAAAGTTTAGACCCTTTCTCGTAACCGATTTTGTACCAGTTTGCCGTGTG
>JAAYKU010000255.1 GCA_012522275.1 Smithella sp. | reverse complement strand
GAAACGGCTGTATTGAAAATCAGGGCCGTCTCCACAGAGTCTTCGAGCAAATGATTCATCAGCGTCCGGCAGACGGTTGTTTTACCCATGCCGACTTCACCGGAAATAAGGACAAAGCCCTTTTTTTCCTGGATGCCGTATATCAGGTAGTTGAGCGCGTCGCGATGCTGCCGGCTCAAATACAGGTAGGCAGGCTCCGGTGACAGCTTAAACGGGTTTTCCTTCAATCCGAAATACGCGGCATACATAAATCTAATCCCTTGCGGGCTCCCTAGCGAAAAGAATAGTTCAGCGTCTCGTTGGCGCCGTTGCGCAGGAGACTGACGGATATATCTCCGCCGGACTGCATGGTATTGACCAACTGCATCGCGTCATCGACGCCGGTCAACTCTGTGCCGTTAACGCTGGTGACGACATCACCGTTTTTCAGCCCCAGCCGTTCGTAAAGGCTGCCGGGCACGATATTGGAAATAATGAAGCCATGCTGGGCGCCGTCGGCCAGATAGGGCCTGACGACCGCCTGGCTCATGATGGTTTTGAGATCTCCCATGGTTTGGGTCACTTCCTCCCTGCTTACGGCAATGGCGTTTTGATGCAGACCCGCCCGGCTGCTGAGTCTGCCGCGGGAAGAGTCTGCCTCCGGCTCTTTTATTTTCATCACCAGATCTCGCCCGTCACTGTTTAAAATTGCCGCTTTGCGCGTCACGCGGATCAGCCTGGCCGAACCGATCATCTCACCGATACGATAGAGCTTCTGGCTGCCTTTGCCTCTTTCTTCCACAATCGCGTAGCCGATATTCTCATCCACCGCAATCGTTCCTTTAAGGTCGAAGGCCGTGTATTCCTCCGTCGGCAGCATAATTTCCGCGTCTTTGTCGGCAATCGCATCCATCGTCGTATGGAAAATATTGCGCTCGGCAATGACATTATAGTTTGCAAGCGGCTCTCTTTGGTATGCCTGCGGCGCAAAGAAAGCGACACGCTCTTTTACCGTATTCCCCCGAACAGTCATTTGAAGGCCGGCAATCTTGTAAAGGATGCCCACCGTCAGGCAAGAGGCAACGGTTATCACGACAAGCGCAAGGACAATCTGAATCGTGCCTGCGGATACGGAAAAACCCGCCGTAAAGCCCGATGCCCGGCCGGTCAGCCCTGTTATGATTTGTTCGATTCTTGCCTGCATACCCGATTCCTGTAAACGGTCACGTTCTATATGTAGCGCAATGTCGGCCTGGATAGAGTCCCGCCGATCGTAATATTCATTTTTACTTTAGAGTTTCCGGCAACTTCCAGCGTTCCCTTCAGATTCAGCCGGCTCATCTGCACCGGCTCGGCCAGTTGTATATCGCCGCTCAAAAAGCAGTTCATCTGCTGCCCATAAGCCTCGAGCTTATCCACCATGACGCTCCCGTTTTGCATCTCGGCCCGGACTTCGCCGCGATCAAATTCCAGGTGAGTCATGCCGAGAAACGGCTCCGGCAGAAGATAGGCGCCGCGGGTCAGGTAAACATACATTTTCCCCGAGGGCCCGCCACCTTTGATCCGGCCTGAATCATACGAAATATTCCCTTTGAGGCTTCCACTGACGCCGCGCAGCACGGGGAGGGCCGCCCCCCCATAAGAGGCCAGATCGATCCCCTGGAAAGTGATCCGGCCTTCGGCCAGCGAGCAGGCATCACCCCGGGTCAGCAGACCGGCGCGGCCGCTGAATCTGCCTGTGTAGGCTTCGCCCTTGAAGCGTATCTGTCTGCTTTTTTGAAAGATACTCCAGGGGAGAAACTGAGCGTCAAACCATTTCCCCTGAAAAACCGCCTCCGGCGATGACGGAGGTGCGTAAACGGAAGGCCTCCCCAGCTTGACGCCGAAAGGCAGGGACGGCTGCAGGGACATGGTTTTGAACGCGAATGCACGCGACGAAACAGCCGCCTCCAGCTTCGGCCTGACCAGCTCCGAGGGGAAAAGCAAATATAAAAAGACGCACGTGATGAACACAGTGTAAACGGTGAACCATAAAATCTTGCTTTTCCAGACACGCTTCATCGGCTACATTCCCCCCGTCCGGGAAACAGCCGGCGTGTATGAAGCCACCAGGACCTGGGCGCTTATGTATTCCGGGCTTTCCTTCATCTTGTCGATCGTTATCCGCTTGATTTTGACCATCTCGTCGGGTGATTCAACCTGATACAAAAATTCCATCAACTGCCTGATCGTCAGTCGGTCCAGTTTCATATCAATGAGGGACTCCTCAAAGGACGCTGATTTCGTTCCCTGCATGGAGTTCATCTGTCTGATGCTGCCCTTCACCCGCGCAGCCAGCGCTTTTTTTTCCAGATAGGAAAACAGCGTGAAATCATGGCGTGAGGCCAAAACCGTTTTAATCCTCGCAATCTGAGCCTCCTGGTCGGCAAAAGCCTCGTCAATTATGACCATCTCGGCGAGTTTTCTCGAATTCGAGGAGATGGATTTTTTCATTTTAGCTTTTGCTTCCCACAGGGGGGAAGCGACAAACACCCAGGCCAGCACCACAATGACGAAAGTCATCCCGAAGCCGGCGATATAGCGCTGGCGGCTGTCTAAAGAATCCCAGTATGTTTTAATCATTGCACTTCCATTCTCAGGTCAAAATTGACCCGGGACCCTTCCCGCACCAGTGAAGTCGATCCGATCGAAACATTTTTAAAATGTTTCGATTTCTCCAGTTCATTTTTTACGGCGGTGACATCGTCCATCCTGCCCGCTTCTCCCTTAATGATCATCACTGCCTTTTCGTAATACAAGTGGGTGACCACAATGTCCAGACCGGGCGCGACCAGCCCGGATACATCCTTCAACATAGTCAGGACGGTAGCCCCCCGGCCGCCTTCACCCAGCCCGTATGTTTTTTTATCTTCTTCCAGCTTGCTGCGCAACTGGGCCACCGGATCTATAACAACCTGAGCTTCGGGATGATATTTTTTAAAAATCGCATTGATTTGACTTTTGTACGAGGCGGCCTGCGCGCTTTGCAGGCGGTAGTCAAGAAACTGATGCACACCGAAAAGCAGGATAACGGCTGCCGCCGCAACCGCCCATTTCCTGAACTGCCTGCTAAAACTGCCGAAGCCGCGGCGGTACTCGAATTCCCCCTGCCTGAAGTTGAAGGACTTCACTGTACTGAAGGATCTTTTCACTGCGGCCAGCGCCGTGTTCATAACCGGCGGCTGATAGGACATGCGTATCTTCCGGTCGATTTCCAGACCACCCGGCGGTTGGTAGTCGGTGATTTCCACGGTAAAGGTCTTTTCCAGCTCATCGCGCAGGGGCTGGAAAAGCGACCCGCCGCCGGTTACGGTAATTTTAGCCGGCGCGCTGCGCAGCGTCTTGTTGAGGAGCATGAATTCCACTGTGCTTTTGAGTGAAATGCAAAACTGGCGGCAGAAGGCTTTCGCCTGGGTGGAATGCTTATCCCAGCTTTTCGCCCCGAAAATCGAGTTGATTTTTATCCGCTCCGCCTCGACCGTTTCGCACGACAGATCCTGGGCCAGAGCGGACGTGATGGTGTTGCCGCCGAAAACAAACGAGCGGATCTGAACCATTACGTTTTGCTCATAGAAAACCGCGAATGTGGAGGAGGCGCCTATGTCCAGCAATATGCCCGCTTCCGCGGTATGTTTGTTTCCCAAAAGGGGAAGCGCCAGTGAGGCGGTGGCAATGTCGATCAGCGCCACATTGCCCAGATGTGCTTCGACCATACCGATGATGCCGCGGATTCTTTCTTTTCCGATGGCCGCCGCCAGCAGGGCGTTTTCAGGAAGATGGACATAGTCCACGACAACCTCGTCCACCGGCAGAGGCAGCAAAGGTTCCAGTTCAAAAGGCAGGGCTTTTTTGATTTTACTTTCATCGCGGAAAGGCAGTTGAACCTGCCGGTACATTACATCCGACGGGGGAAGACACACCACGCATTCGATACCCGACGGCGCCGCGGGCCGGAAAACTTCAGCCATTTTTTTCAGGGCCGCCTCCAGATCGACGCCTTCGGCAAGGGGTACTATCTCGGCTGCGATCACGCGCAGGTCGGCCCGCCCCTTGCGCAGCGCCAGCACTCCTTTGACACTGTCCGATCCGATATCGAGACCTAAAACCGGTTCCGCCATTATTCGAGCCTCCAGCTCATAACCTGAAAAGGCGATCTTTGCACCACGCCGCTTACGGATTGCTCCATGCCTTCGGTCATTCCGATTGAGTAAATTCTGAAATAGTTGCTTTTCACCATCTCGATCAGTTCCGGTTTGATTGTTATATCCCCCATCCCGGCTACATTTTTATACCAGGTGACCGACGACAGATCGTTTCCCGGACTCAGTCGATATTCATCCATTTTGTCGGCCAGCTCAGCGGTCAGGTGTTCAGACAGGGCCCGCAGAACCGGTCCGGGCGCGGTATTAATATTGACGGCGCCCGTTCCATAGATCGTAACGCATTGTATCAGGCCGGGTTTCTTGCCTGTTCCGACAAACACTTCCTTTGAAATGCCTTTTATCATAAGCAATTCCTCAATGCAATCCAAAGGCCCATTTTTCGCGGCATAGGCAACGGGCAAAGAGGCATAGTAGGAGCTTTCCGCTCCCCTTCCTGATATCTCGTCATTTTCGTCGATCCAGTCAATGATCGAGTCCACGATTTCCGCGCCCTCCTGCGGACTGAGCTCGAACTCGGGAAGCGCCAGGAGCCTCAACAGCATTTCCTTAATATCCGCATTGACCGCGCCTCCGTCCACCAGTTTATTGAGAGGTATTTTCCCTTTTTCATCCTCGATACGCACAATAAAGTGTCCATCCGGAAACAGGGAAGCGGATTGGGCGGAAAAGGTTTCTGACTGCGCCCAGTCATCGCGGAGCGTTTCATAGTCATTTCGGGCATTCGCCAGCAGGGCCGCCGCCCCGTAGAAGCCGGACTTGGCAATATAAGACAGACGGATGCCGTCGCTTAAATTGGCCGCATCGTAAATATCGTTGCGGGTAGAGCGGTTGAGCTCCAGGGCGGCGGCCGCCAGCACACTGACGATCAGGATCACTGTAATCAACGCGATACCGGACTGGTTTTTTAAAATGTTTCCGCCCTTTTTCATTTCCTCACCGGGAAAAATATTTTCGTCGTGAACTTGTAGGGTTTTTCCGGGTCTGTGCCGTTTGCCATGATCAGGTCTATTTCCATCATGGCCGGCGGCTTGTCTTTTTGTGTAGATGACGACCTTGTATCCCACTGGTCATATTGCCTGCCGGACTCATCAAAAAATCTGAAATCGAATCCCTGAATATTCTGGCAGATGATCACACCCCGATCCGTCTTGTCCTCCACGGAAGGCCTCGCCTCCAGGACGTCGGAGCGCCACAGGGAAAACTCTCCCTCCTTGTCCCGCTTCACAAAATACGTGATTGAGGCGGGAGCGCCGGGAAGCTCGTCTTGTTCAAAAACAAGATGGGACGCACACCAGAAGGTCAACGACCCGAATTCACTCACACCGATTGCCTTTCTTTCGGAGTGCAAAAAAAACTTGCCTTCAAAACGTTGCAGCGACACCAGGTCTTTGGTCATTCTGTCGAGCGTAATGCGCGCCATTTTATAAATGACTGATTCATCCTCTATGTCTCTGATCACCCGGAGCGTTCCTGTATATGCGGCGTAGATCGTCGTGAGCACCACGCCGAGAATAAAAACGGCGATCATAATTTCCAGCAGTGTAAAGCCGCGCGACGCGGCACAGCGACGACTGTCAGGGGCCGGCATGAATCACATCCCGCTCATTTTGTAGAGAATCAACTGATATGTCCCGCCGTTTTCAAACCATCGGTTAAAAACGGTCACCTCCGCCATCTTGAGCTTGGGAATCTGTGTGTCGGTAACAGTCAGCATCCAGCCGTAGTCGGGATGGTCGGGAGAAAAATCACCTTTTTCCGTCCGGTTGTCCAGCACGCTCAAAGCTTCCAGATCCGCCATTTTGCTCTGGGCCAGAAAAGATGCCGTGGTCTGGAAGCGCGCTTCGGTGGACATGGAAATGCTCTGCGACTGCATCTGGAAGACCGCCACCAGACCGATGGCCATGATGGACATGGCCACCATCACCTCAAGCAGTGTGAATCCGCGGTTTTGTTCGCGCATCTTTCCTCTCGCTAGTTCGACGTGTCGCGGCCCAGGCCGTCATCCATGGAAATCTCGGCGTAGCGGTCATAAAGGGCCGTCACTCCCAAAAAGGGGTTGACAACCAGCGTCATCGCCTCGTCATCGTGCGCCAGATGAATGACCAAAGGCGGGCTGGTATTGTTTTTGGCGAATTTTATTTCAACTTTACCTTGTGTGATTTTCTCGTTTTTATGCTTGACGACATCCCGGATAACGATGCCGTCGGGCAGTTTCTGAGCCCTTTTTTCAACTTCCAAAAGTTTTTCCGGCGTCATGTCCGGGTTCATCACGTAGTAGCTGCCCTCGGAAATATTCAGAACAAGGATATAGTCCATCTGGTCGCGAACAGCTTCTGAGCGCAACTGGCGCTCCAGGCCGATAAGCAGCCTGGTCGTTTTTTTGAGACTGTTGACCGTGAGCGCCTCCCTCGTCGTCGGCACGGCAAAAACCAGTGTCACCCCGATGAGCGCGATGACAATCAAAAGTTCCATCAGGGTGAATCCCCTGTTTTTTGCCGGGCATCCGAAAAGGGAAGAAAAAGCGCGGCGGACCGCTGCAAGATTTTTTATATGCGGAAAGCCGGCGGCAGGAACTGTTCGCGGCATGCTCATCCGGTTTAAGTTAATCAACATCCCAGTTATTGATGTCCATATCCGCATCTTCGCCACCCGGTTCACCATCCGCCCCTAAAGACGTTATGTCGAAGTCGCTATGACTGCCGGGGCAGACATAGACAAAATCATTTTTCCACGGGTCTTTGGGAACCTTCCCCTTTTCCAGGTACCCTCCCTTGCGCCAGTTTTTAGGAAGATTGCCCACCGTGGGCGGCTCTACCAGCGCCTTGAGCCCCTGCTCCGTTGACGGGTAGCTGCCATTGTCGAGCTTATAGAGTTTGAGCGCGCTTTCCAGAAGGGCCATCTGCGTCCGCGCCGCCTGCTGTCTGGCCGTGTCGGACTGTCCGATAAAACGCGGCAGAATCAATCCCGCCAAAAGTCCCAAAATGACGATCACCACCATCAGCTCAATCAGCGTGAAACCCGCCTGTTTGTTTTCATGTTCTTTTTCAATTCTCATGTCCAGCTCCTTTATCATAGCTATCGTTGACGGCCTTGTAAAAGCGTCAGAGACAAGGCGCGCAAGTGTCGAGAAGTGAGACGTACTCTTTGTACGTCGCAACGACAAGAAACGAAGCGCAACGTCGTATATGGCGTTTTTACAAAGCCGTCACTTCACCATCTGATTCATCTCAAAAATCGGCAACAATATCGAAAAAACAATGAAGCCGACAATCAGCCCCATCACCAGAATCATCACCGGTTCCAAAAGCGACGTCATCACCATGATATCGGATTGCACTTCCGTTTCATAAGACGCGGCAATCCTGTTGAGCATTGTTTCCAGAGACCCGGTCTGTTCCCCGACGGCGATCATTTCCGTGACCATCGGCGGAAACATGCCGCTTGCGGCCAGAGGGCCGGCCAGCGACTGGCCTTCTTCGACCTCTTTGCCTACAGCAGTGATGGCCTCTCCGATATAAACATTATTCACTACGTTTCGGACAATGTCCATCGCGGCCAGAAGCGGCACGCCGCTTTGCAAAAGAGTCGCCAGTGTGCGCGTAAAGCGCGCGATGGCGATTTTAAGATTTACCGTCCCCCAGACCGGCGCTTTGAGGCAAAATGCGTCCCAGTAGCGGCGGCCTGTTTCCGTACCCGCCGTCAAGTACTTGAAGGCGAACACGCCTACGACAACGACAAGAATGATCAGCCACCAGAAAGATTTCAGAAAAGTGCTGGTCCTGATCAGGATGACGGTGATCAGAGGCAGCGTCTGCCTCATGTCCGAAAAGATCTCCGTGATTCTCGGAACGACAAAAGTCATCAGCAGAAAAATGACTAAAGAACCGACCAGCAGCATAATCAGAGGATAAGCCAGAGAGGAACGGATTTTGTTCATCAGTTCCTGCTGGTTTTCGCTGAAATCCGCCAGACGCTCCAGCACCAGATTGATCGTCCCGGATGCCTCGCCCGCCTTGACCATGTTGATGTAAAAAGGCGGGAAAACATTGGGATAATTTTCCAGGCCGGCCGTCAGACTTTTTCCCTCCGTGAGATCGGCGCGGATCTGCGCCAGGATTTTTTGCAAAAGCGGGTTTTTAGTCTGCGCCAGCAAAACGGAAAAGGAGGGCACCAGAGGGATGCCCGCCCCCAGAAGGGTGGAAAGCTGGCGGGTGAACATGGAAACTTCCTTGGGAGAAACCTTCTGCAGAAAACTGATTTCCATCGCAGCGGAAAAGGATGTTTTTTTCTTCTCCCGCGCAGGATAAATTTTCACAGGATAAATCCCGCTTTCACGCAGCTGCTGGCGGGCCGCGGAAACTCCGGTGGCGTCCACAAAACCCTTGCGTTCACGCCCCTTATTATCCAGCGCCACATATTCATAGACACTCATATGCCAAACTCCGCGACAAAGCTGATAATTCAGATATTTGAGGTCACCTAACACACTTTTTATCCGGATTCAAACGATAGATAGTACGAAAGGTGGACGATCCGTCAACCGCAACCTCCCGTCCGGCGGATGCCGCCCGGAAGGCGGATATTAAAATCCAGAGACGGTGAGGCCGACTGTGAAAAAGCCGCCGGAGCGTCAGTACAGCCGGCCGGCATTACACGAAAATAAATGGTGTTTGTCAGGCAACTTCCAACAACTGTCCTGCGGCTGACTGCAGCATTGCCTTTTTGAGCCTCATTTCATTTTCCGGATGCGGATTTCGATATCTTTCTCGTCTTCGAGCAGTGAAACAAGTTCTGAAGTATCCGTCTCTCCGAAATGGTACGGGTAGAGGACTTTAGGTCTGAACATCAAGGCGGCATCAGCCACCATTTCCGGCGTCATCGTGTAAGGCAGATTCATCGGCAGAAAGGCGATATCGATATCCGCCAGTTGTTTCATTTCAGGCACATTTTCCGTGTCGCCGGCAAAATAAACACGCTTGTCGCCGAAGGTCACCACATAACCGTTACCGATCCCCCGGGGGTGAAAAGGCTTGCCCGGAGACATCTCGTGTTTGATGTTATAGGCAGGGACTGCCTCAATCTTCAGACCCTCCACGATTTGTGACTCGCCGTTTTTCAAAACGATCGCCTCCGGAATCTGCCTGCCCACATCGGGGTTGCCGACAATCTTCGTCGCGGGCGTTCTGATCAGTTTAATCGCCTCCGGATCGAGGTGATCGTAATGGTCATGGCTTACCAGAATCAAATCCGCCTGAGGAAGCTTCGCGTAGTCCGCCTCAGCACTGACGGGATCGAGGTGAATGGTTTTGCCGTCAAAGGCCGCCATCAGTGTCGCATGCCCCAGAAAAGTGATGACCAGGTCACCACCGGCCGTTTTAATTGTGTCTGTCTGCATATTTTCCTCCTCAACGGTAAATAGCCCTACCCGCCGCCTGAACGCGCCACCGTGCCCATGTAGCGGCCGCTTATTTCTTCCACCGGCTCCAGGCAAAGGCATTTCAGGTAGGACTTCAGAAATCCTTTGAGAAAAACAGGCGCCGGCAGGAAACCTATAGCATCTTCTTCAATGTGCTTCAAATAATCAACCCGAATTTTGGTCATCTGCGCGATATGTTCGAGCTCCACCCCCAGCTCCGTACGTATCTTTTTCAAATCGGCTCCGTAAATATCCTCCTGCTGCAAAATCGTGCCGATAGTCTCACTGCGCTCGATTTTATCCTTTAATACATCACGCCCCGGCAGGGTCACCATAGTGCAGGGGCCGCGTTTAATGTCAAAGATGCCCATCGTTTTTTTCGCCGCGGACGCATCGTCTTTCACCTCAAGTTCTCCCCTGCGGACCAGTTCCTCATTGTACTGTTTTCTCGTGCCTTCGTTAATCAGCGTCTGGTAGGCAGTTTCAATAAGAGAAAGTATTTTTTCCCTTTCCTCTCCCGAAAAAAACGAGTAGCTCACCAACGACCCGCTGGCGTAAATCTGCCGTGCTGCGTTATAGGCGTGTCTTATTTCAAACGCAGCCGCCGCCGGCCCGATATCGAGCATTTCATAATAATTCATCCTTTCAAAGTTTTTAGGCATTTCCTGTACTCCCCCTCCCCCGGAAAATATCCCGGCCGGCGCGGACGCCGTCCCCTATATATCACGCAGCGACAGCTGCCTGCCTGCATGCTCGACAATCTGACGGCTGAGCTCTTTGAGATCCAGCGCCGTTTTCGTATATGGGTAGCGATCGACAAAAGACGCCTGCTGGCAGATCGCATCATGAACATGGTCATCATAGGCCACGTTGCCGGCAAACTCCAGATGCAGCCCCAGATGCTTTTCGACCATCCTGCCGATCTGCGGCCCCAGGGAGGCATTGTCGTAGCGGCGCATCTGATTGATGACCAGCTTGAAACGAAACGAGGCCAGCTCGTCTTGCAGTTTTTCATACCTGTCCGGGTGCAGCAGCGCGACCGCGTTCATTATAGTATCTGGCCGGTTGGCCGCCCCCTCGCCGAATCTGTTTTCAATTTCCTCCCCCAGCGATTTGAACTCCGGTGCCGTAAAACAGTAGCGAATGAGCCGGAAGTAAATGGAGCGGATCAGGCGATAAACATTTTCAATGGAGGTAGGCTCCGGCGTGGTAATAAAAATACCGTTTTGCGAGATTAAGAAAAAATCGAGCGTGTTAAAGGAAGTGCCTGCGCCCAGATCCAGCAGGATACGGTCGTAGTCGAGCTTCGCGATGGCACGCAGCGTTTTCATTTTCTGCGCGTAAGGCAGATTGGCGATGTCGAAATTGTCGCGGGCGCCGCTGATAAGAAAGAGATTCTCAAAAGGGGTTTTGATGACCGTGTCTTCCAAAAGGGGTATTCTTTTCTGGAGGAAATCGGAGAATCCTTTTTCCGGGTAAGGCACGCCGACCAGTGTATGCAGATTCGCGGCGCCCAGATCCAGATCAATGATCAGGGTTTTTTTGCCCGCTTTGGCGGAAAGCCTCCCCAGGGAACTGGTGAGGAAGCTCTTTCCCGAGCCGCCTTTTCCTCCACCGATGGGCCAGACAAATGCCATACACCAGCCACCGTTTTTTCATACTCACATATATGATAAATGAATCATATTCAAGTGATAAGTTTGCTGTCCATCGTTTGTCATACATCATTCCATCTACGATGCGCCCGTGCGGCACAGCTCCAGCGGTGTTTACCGGCCCTTTAATAGACAACCTTCTTGACATATGCATTCATTGCCACTAGAAAAAAACATCTTCACGTGTGGATGGCTGTATGATCACAAGCGAACCTACAATCAAAGTCGCCCTCGTTCAGGATTCCCATGGAACGGCTGTGTCTCTATACGGCGCCTACCCCCCCTTTTCCGGACACGGAAAAAAGAAACAGCTCAGCGCGGCGGGCGGGGAAGATGCCACGGTCATCCTCAGGGACCGAAGCGGTCGGACTCTGGCGCGAGCAAAAGAAATATCGCTTTTCCCCGCCGACCCGACAAACGCTTT
This sequence comes from Smithella sp., assembly GCA_012522275.1. Lineage (GTDB taxonomy): Bacteria > Desulfobacterota > Syntrophia > Syntrophales > Smithellaceae > UBA8904. The sequence continues at coordinate 787 of JAAYKU010000255.1, read as the reverse complement.
TTTCAGCATCACGAACATGCGCATCGGCATCCGGTTTCACTGGGAACGCCTCCAGACCCTCTCGTTTTGCGGCGGCATCGTGCTTGCAGCAGGCCCGGACAGCACCGTTTCCATCTTCAATCTGACCGGCCTGGAAGACTACCTGGCCTCGGTCATTTCATCGGAAATGTCGGCCGAAGCGCCTGCGGAGTTTCTCAAGGTTCAGGCCGTTACCGCACGCAGCTGGCTTGCCGCCATGCTGGAAAAGAAAAAGATGCCGCGTGCCGCGCAGCTCAGGGGCGAAGACGAAATCAGCGTCTGGCAGGATGTCAACGACCACGAAGGGTTCGATGTCTGCGCCGACGACCACTGCCAGCGTTACCAGGGCATCACACGGATCATTTCGGGAAACGTCGCCCGGGCAATCAAGGAAACGCGCGGCGTGTTTCTGACAAGCGGCAATCACATCTGCGACGCGCGCTACAGCAAATGTTGCGGCGGACGAACGGAAATCTTTGCCACGGCCTGGGAAGATGCTTCCTCTCCCTGTCTTGCAAGTATCACCGACGGCCCGGGCGAGCATCCCCTTGTCATCACTCAAACAGATGCCGAAGCGTGGCTGAGTGCAAAACCCGCCGCTTACTGCAACACAACCGATGAGGCGCTCCTGCGCACCATTCTTCCTTCGTTCGACCTGGAAACGGAAAATTTCTTCCGCTGGCGTGTGGTTTATACGTCAGAGGAACTCGAAGGCATTTTAAAGGAAAAATCCGGTATCGACTTCGGCAAGCTGCGCCGCCTCGAAGTG
>JAAYKU010000254.1 GCA_012522275.1 Smithella sp. | reverse complement strand
GGCGGGCGAGTATGAATTGTCCCGCGCCCTTTCTCCGTCAGAACTGATCGACAAGCTGGTCCGCGGCGAAGTCATGAAACATAAAGCCGTTATTAAAGAGGACTGGACGCTGCAGCAGATCGCGGCCTACCTTAAAGAGCTTAAGCTCGTGGATGAAAACACATTTTTAAAATTGGCGTACGATAAGAAATTTCTGGCATCAGAGAATATACTTGCCGACTCGGCGGAAGGCTACCTTTTCCCGGATACATATTTTTTTGAGCGCTCGATGACCTCCAGAAAAATAATCAAAAGCATGATCGACCGTTTCTGGAAAAAAATCCCTCCCGATATGCTCAAAAAGGCGCAGGAAAGAGGGCTCAATACTCACCAGTTCGTGACTTTTGCTTCCATCGTGGGGCAAGAGGCGGGCAACACCGCGGAAAAGCCCTTCATTGCCGCTGTTTTCCACAACAGACTGAAAAAGAAAATGCCCCTTCAGAGCGACCCCACAACGGTATATGACCTGGAAGGATTTGACGGCAAAGTCCTGCGCAGGCACTACAAAAGGGAATCCCCCTATAATACTTACCTCATCCGCGGCCTGCCGCCCGGCCCCATCGGCAATCCCGGCGCTGACTCTTTCGATGCGGTCATCAAACCGGCGGATGTGGACCATCTTTACTTTGTCGCCCGCGGAGACGGGACGCATATTTTCACCTCAACATTAAGTGAGCACAACAAAGCGGTCGCGAGCATGCGCAATATGTCCAGAGACGGACTCAAAGATTAGCCGGTTGTCGGCCGGACGGCCCGCAGCTCGAAATCGATGCTGAGCTGGGCTTTGGGTGCACGGTAAATACAAGAGGGGAAAACATTGCCAGGCCGCAACAATCCCCTCACCCGCGATCTGTAATCAGGCGTACGGCAACCGGCCTGCGTACGCCGTTAAATTATGATGTTGTGAAAACACACCGAGTTTGTTATTCCGAAACATCACTTTCACGGGGAAGCTAAGATAAATGCAGCACTTTGTCCTGGGAACAGCCGGTCATGTCGATCACGGAAAAACATCGCTTATAAAAGCTCTGACCGGCGTCGAGACAGACCGCCTCAAAGAGGAGAAAGAAAGGGGCATCACCATCGAGCTGGGCTTCGCCTCTGTTACCCTCCCTTCCGGCCGCACGTTGGGCATCGTTGACGTGCCGGGCCATGAAAAGTTTGTCCGGCACATGGTCGCCGGCGCGGCGGGCATAGACCTGGTGCTGATGGTCATTGCCGCCGACGAAGGCGTGATGCCTCAAACCAGGGAGCATCTGCAGATATGCTCTCTTTTGGGCATCACCGCAGGCGTGGTCGCGCTGACAAAAACCGACCTGGTGGAAAAAGACTGGTTGGAACTGGTAAACTCTGAGGTGGCGGATTACCTGCAGGAAACATTTCTGGCGGATGCTCCCGTCATTGCCGTCTCCGCCGCTACAGGCGCCGGCATCCCGGAGCTTCTGTCCGCCCTGGACGGGGCCGCGGCCCGTCTTCAGGACAAAACCGGTGACGGCATTTTCCGTCTTCCCATCGACCGTATTTTCACCATGAAAGGCTTCGGCACAGTCGTCACCGGCACGCTTATTTCCGACCGGATAAGTACGGGCGAAGATGTCCAGATACTGCCGGCAGGTATCTCCACGCGTGTCCGTGGCATCCAGGTGCACGGCCGGAGCGTTGAGCAGGCCTTTTCGGGGCAGCGCAGCGCCATCAACCTGCAGGGCATTGAAAAGGCAACCCTGGAGCGCGGCGGCGTTGTGGTCCGTCCGCAGACTGTGCGGCCCACAAAAAGGCTCGACGTGTTTTTTGAATATCTGGACTCCAACACGCGAAAACTCAAAAACAGGTCTCTGGCGCGCCTGCACACAGGCACAACGGAAATCATGGCGCGCATCATCCTTCTGCAGACAGACGAGCTTGAACCCGGCGGACAAGGCTTTGCCCAGCTTATTCTTTCCGAGGAGGATATCGTGGTCGCGGGCGATCATTTTGTTTTGCGCAGCTACTCGCCTGTAACCACCATAGGCGGCGGATGGATTCTCGATCCCCTGCCCGCCAAGCATAAAAGAAAAAACGAAAAAACACTGATCGAACTGCAAACGCTCAAGGGCGGCTCGCTTGCGGACAAAATATCGACTCTGCTGGAGCGGGCCGGCTTCGAAGGCATTCGCCTCCGCGATCTGGCCTTCCGCCTGGGCGTTCATGCCAAAAAAATCAGGGAGACACTCGACAGGATGCTTTCCGGGCGCCAGGCAATTCTGCTTTCCGGCGACGACGCGGCCGTTCTTTCCCCCCGCCTGCATGCGCAGCTCGAAGACATGATTTTGAAGAGCCTGGCCGCATATCACAAAAACAACCCGCTGAAGGAGGGCATCTCCAAAGAAGAACTCAAATCAGCCCTTCCCCCGAAGGTGAGCGCGAGACTTTTCAATATGATCATCGCCGCTTTGGTGAAAAAGGAAGCCGTCGCGGGTGACAAAGACAGTGTGCGCCTTGTCTCACACCGCGTGCAGCTGGCCGGGGCGCAAGACGACCTGCGCCGATCCATCGCCTCTGTTTATACACAAGCCGGCCTGACCCCCCCCTCGCTGGGGGAAGTGTTCGAAAAATTCAAGGGCGACGCGGCAATGGCGCGCAATATCGTCCAGCTGATGATCAAAGAAGGTGATCTTATCAAAATCAACGAGGACCTGTGCTTTGCACGGCCGGTTATGGAAAAGTTGCGCGTGGACTATAAGGCGCAGCTCATCAAAGACGGTCAGGCGACACCGGCCACCTTCAAGGAACTGACCGGCCTGTCACGCAAATACATCATTCCCCTGATGGAATACTTCGACGCAAGCAAACTGACAGTGCGCGTAGATGACCGTCGGATATTGAGGGAAAAAGTCTGACACAGAAACACAAAATAATCAGGAAAGGCAATTCATTTGAAAACCAAGACAATTTATCTACAGGATCTCAGGCAGGGAGACAAAATCGCCTCCTCATTTTTAGCCACGGAAAAAAACATGGCTTTTTCTCAAAAGGGTTCAGCCTATCTCAATGTGCGTCTCAAGGATAAAACAGGAGAAATGGACGCCAAAGTATGGGACAACGCAGTCGAACTGGACCGGACATTTAAAAAAGGCGACATCATTTTCATAGAAGGGCGGGTGCAAAGCTACCGCAACGCGCTGCAGGTCTCCATCCTTTCCGTGTCGCCTTGCGCCCCGGAAAGCGTTGACCCGGCGGATTACCTGCCGGCCAGCGGACTCGATGCCGATGCCATGTTCAAGGAACTTGCCGCCTTCATCGACACCGTTTCATCGGAGCCTGCCAGAAAACTTCTGGGCGCTTTTTTTCACGATGAAAAAACAGCCGAACTATTCCGCCGCGCGCCTGCCGCCAAGGGCTTTCACCACGGCTACCTGGGCGGCCTGCTCGAACACACTCTTTCCGTGGTGAAGCTGCTCGATAAGACGGCCGCTCATTATCCGCAGCTCGACCGAGACCTTCTGATCGCCGGCGGCATGCTGCACGATATAGGCAAAATCCATGAACTGACCTACGACAACATGATTGCCTACAGCGACGAAGGCAGAATGGTGGGCCACCTGGTCATCGGCGTAGAAATGCTCAATCAAAAAACAGCCGCCATCGAAAACTTTCCAGAGCGCCTTGCGCTCGAGCTGCGCCACATCATCTTGAGCCACCACGGCGAATTTGAATACGGCTCGCCCAAGCGCCCGAAAACCATGGAGGCCCTGGCCGTGCATTTCATGGACGACCTCGATGCCAAGCTAAACGCGTTTCAGAGCTTCGTCGCCGCCGACGCCGCAAACGTGGATTCCGAATGGACCGCCTATAATCGTTTTTTTGAGCGCTACCTCTACAAGGGAAGAACACGGGAAACGGCCGTATAACTATTCAGCCCCCAGGCGGACCAGAGAAAATGTCCAATGTTTAGAGGCGACGGGCGACAAACCAAAG
>JAAYKU010000253.1 GCA_012522275.1 Smithella sp. | reverse complement strand
GAAAGGCGCTCGAAGACCTGTAAGAAATACGGCAGGCAAGGGGTAAAGGCGCGAAGGATAAAGGACAAAGGCAAAAGGCCAGGGGATAAAGGCGCAAAGCGCACCCCTATTGTCCCACGCTGGCGGGGGTGACGCGAAGGATAAAGGACAAAGGCCAAGGGATAAAGGCGCGAAACGTACCCCTATTGTCCACCGCTGGCGGGGGTGGTCTGCTTCAGCAGACCGGGGGTGGATGTTTTACCCATTGGAAGTAACGGTTTGAAACCGTTCCCTACATCCCCATGAACCATGAACTATGAACTACGAACTACGAGCTTATTCCCATCCTCCCCCTGCCCCCTCCAAAGGGGGACAATAGAGGAAGGCTTACTTAGGTTCTGGATACCGGCCTTCGCCGGTATGACGACACTGTCCCACGCTGGCGGGGGTGGCCCGCTCTAGCCGGCCTATTCGCCAGGGTGCGCGGCGGCATTTTTCCGCGGGAATCTGATGTAGGGGCTGACGCGGGAGTTGATGTTTTTCCCCGTCCCGTCGTAATTGAGCGTGACGACGGGAACGCCCGTGTATTGTTCGATGCGTGAGGCCATTGCCTCCGTCACGAGGCCGGCGCAGCAGAAAGCCGGGTTGGTCTGTACGAAAAGGGCCAGGTCCGGGTGGTGCCTCATCAGAGACGCCACTTTCAGTAGGTTGTCGGCCGACTCTCCGTAATGCTGCACGGTCACATCGAAATGCTCGTATATTTTTCTATAGTCGATATCTCCGGACAGCGCCGGCTCGTCTAAAATCTCATTGAATATCCTGTAGTAGCTTTTCTCCAGTTGATTGACGAGGGTGATGAGCGTCTTGGTGAAGATGACATCCTTGAACGCGCCTTCCAGAAACCAGCGCCGCATGTAGGGGCTGGCGATAAGCTTGGCAAATTCGTTAAACGGCGTGGTGATGACTTCCCCTCCGTATTCTTCGATGCAGTGGATCAGCCCCTGATTGAAAACATCATTGTCACGTGCGTAAAGATCCCCGAAGATGGCCACCTTCGGGCGCGTCCCTGGGGCGGTCTCGATTTTTTTGAACATGCCGATGACTCTGGCCAGGTCGTCGTCTTTGCTGCGACCGCCCAGAAGGGTATTGTAAAGCAGAGTCACAGACTGCGCCAGAACACGATCGGTCAGGCCCTTTTCTTTTTCGTAGGGCCGGATTTTGCACCCGATGCGCCTGAGTATCCCGCCGAACATATGTGCGAAATAAGTTTCAATCGAGGCCTGCATGGACAGTTCGGAAAGCGACATATTGCCTACATAGACACCGACTTTTTCCATGCCGTTTCCCGTTGCTTCCATGATGCCCTTGATCTGCTGGGGAAACACGCGGATGTTGCAGGCCACATGGCTGTCGAAAATCCAGCCGACGGTCTGGGCCGGGTCCAGCAGATTTTCTTCTATGTAATCCATATAGCTTTGGGCGATCAGGTTGACCGGCAGGCACTGGCCTGTGTTGGTGCGCAGCCCCCGCTGGATGGTTTTTTCGGTCAGGGGCACCGTGCGCGCGTCGATGCCCTCGCGGATAAACACGGCCTCCATGAGCCGGGAGTTGATCGGGTCGAAGCTGGGGAACAGCAGCGTTTTGTCCTTGATCTTTGACGTGCTTGGGGAATTTAGAGGCAGCAGGCGCGAAGGCAGCAGGCGCAGGTTTTTGTTTTTGTGGTGGTTGTTAAAGGAGCGCACCGCCGCTTCGATGCGGGTTTCGTAGCCGACGTTGGAATCATGTTCGTCCAGTTCCAAAACCAGATAGGGTTTTGAGTATTTGTCCATGATACGCTTGAAATACTCCAGTATGAAGGCATCGGGACTGCACTTGAAAGAGGTGACATAAACCGGGTAAAGACCGGGCGTGCGTGCGATGTAAAGAGAGGCTTTCAGAATCCTTGCTGCGTGGTTCCAATGGACCCGCTTCAGAAGCGGGGCGATTTCCGTCAGGTCTTCTTTATCCACGGGCAGCATATCCTGATAGAAGGCCTTGATGTCCATGGCGCCGAAGATATCGGGAATCCCCTTGTTCATCGAGTTTTGCATCACCGCGTAGGGCCTGCCCAGAAGAGCAACGCTGATTTTATCATCCGCCGTTTTTTCCCGCTCATAGATGTTGAGCAGATTTTTCCTGCCTTCCTGATAACAGGAAAGCGCCGCCTCATAGGCGTTGTATATTTCCCAGTAGCCTGTGTTGAGAATCGCTTTCAGTATGGAAAAAAGTTCAATGCGCGACTGAAACGACTGGTGGTCGATGACCGGCATGATCACTTTATGCTTTTGACGAATGCTCTTCATCCCCGCGGCGATCGAAGGCGCGAACTGAGTGTAGTAGCAGTAGTAGCGGTAATCTTCGTCTTTTTGTTTTTGCGCCTCCAGGTAAAAAGGCAAGAAGATATAGTCGCATTTATCGGCAAGGTAATTGACATGCCCGAAATAGGCGCTCAACGGCGCGCAAAATTCGGCCTCGGCCAGCTTCTTGCCTGTTTTGATGGCGGTCTTGAGATTTTCAGAGCTTACTGTTTCGACGCCGAGCGTGGCGAAAAAATGCTTCCACAACGGCATTTCTTCCGCCAGGTGCAAAGCGTGGGGAAGACCGATGCGGATGGGCTTTTTGTAGGCGGCGGGTTTTTCAGGAGGCGGGAAGGCCCGCTTGTGCTCTCTCATCAGGTCATAGTGGATTTTGGATTTGCCGATATAGCGCCTGGTGTCGTAGTCGCGCCCGCACAGAAAGCCGAACGCCACTGTCTCACCCTGCACGGTCACCTTGTTGATCTTGCAGTTGTTGTGGCAAAGCTCGCACACTTCGTTTTCCACCGGGATGTTTTCCCGGTGCAGGGCAAGGCCGCGGAAAGAGGAATGCGCCACCGCGTTTTCCGAAAGAATCAGGGCGCTGCCCAGCGCGCCGGTGAGATGGCAGAAGGGGGAAACGAAGATGGATTTTTTCAGGCGGTGTTCGAAGGCCGCCACCAGCGCCCGGTTGCGGGCGGTTGCCCCCTGGAAACATATATTCTGCCCGATTGCCGCCTCCACAGCGACTTTCGCCAGATAGTTTTCGCACACGGAGTGTAAGACGCTGGCCAGGACCTCGTCCACCGTATAGCCTTCCGTCAGGTAGTTGTTGATGTCGCGCTCCATAAAGACGGTGCAGCGGTCGCTGGAAACGGGAGAGGGGCTGTTCATGGCGCGCCCGGCATATTCGGTAAGGCTTACGTCCAGCTTGAGGGCCTGCTCCTCGATGAAGCTTCCCGTGCCCGCCGCGCACACGTTGTTCATGACGGAAAAAGTCACCATGCCGTTTTTCATGGTGGTGAACTTGGCGTCCTGGCCACCTATTTCGATGATCGTGTCCGCTTCATTGTTTAGTTCGTACGCCGCGCGTGCGTGCGCGGTGATTTCGTCGATAATCAGATCCGCGTTGATGATCCGGCCGATGAACTTGCGCCCGGAACCGGTTGTGCCGACGCCGTTGAAGGTGAAGGAGCATCCGTGCTTTTGTGAAATATCGTCAACCGCCTCGAAAATCGCCTGCACCGCCTTGAGCGGAGCGCCCGCGGTTTGTGTATAAAAACCGGCCAGGACATTGTTGGCGCTATCGATCAGGACCGCCTTGGTGCTTGTCGAGCCGATATCCAGACCCAGGTACACATCGAGTTGTTCTTCCAGCGGCCGGTAAATATCCACCTCGATGGCCGCCCCGTTGTTTGACGGCCTGTGGTGATAGCTCAAATAAGAAGAAAAATCAGGATAGGATGAAAGCTCCAACTGCAAAGGCGGATAGCCGTATGATTTTTCGCGCTCTTGCTGGACAAAAAGCTCATCCCAGGTTTTCAGCGAAAGGGGCAGGGGCGGTGCCACCTCCATAAAAAGCAGCGCCGTCCCGATCGCTCCGTAAAGATGGGCGTATTCGTCGATCACCGGCTCGGCCTTGAGCAGGCCGGCTAAATGCTTGACCACGGCGGCGTTCATGGAAACGCCGCCCGCCAGAACAAGCGGTTCACGCACGCCGGTTTCCGTAATGAGCGTGTCGATGACGTTTCTGGCCAGCCCCTCGCACAGGCCGTCACTGATTTGTCCGATGGAATACCCCTCCTGCTGCGCGTGGATCAGGTCGGTTTTGGCGAAAACAGCGCAACGGGTGGCGATTTTCGGCGTGCTGTCCTGATTGCAAAAAGCGATGGTGCTGAGTGTTTCAATACTTTTGAGGTTGAGGCGTCTGGCCTGCTGGTCTAAAAAACTCCCCGTACCGGCGGCACACGAGGTGTTGGAGCGGAAGCGCTCATATTCGCCTTTTTCATTGAAGGTGATCAGTCCAAAATTTTCACCTCCGACAAAAAGAATGCTGCCCGCCTGTTCATGATATTTTTTTACGGCGGCAATCATGGCGATTTGCGCGTCGCAGCGGT
>JAAYKU010000252.1 GCA_012522275.1 Smithella sp. | reverse complement strand
TCAATCACTCCCGCCGGTTGAGCATTTTTGACCCCTCCACTTTGAGCGCGAGGAAAATCACGGTTGAACGAAGCCCCGATGAGGTTATTGCACTGATGGGCAGGCAGACGCCGGCGCGTAAATTCTGCGCGGATTTCATGGGAGCGCAGCCCTGCGCCTGGCTGAGCGAAGAAGGCGAGATTCTGAAAGAGACGGGACTTTTCGGCCTTTCCATGGAAAAAGTAAGCCCCGAAAAAGCAAAAGAAGGCATGGCAACCGATCCCGCGGCTGACTGGGTGCAAATCGCCTCCGTTTCTTCCAATGTGGTCATCGACAGCCCCTCCCGCCTGACCCGGATAACTCTCAGGGTGGAAGGGATCGGGCCGGTCATCCTTGAAAGGGGGCGCCAGACCTTCCGTCAGAACATTCTCACCGTGACCAGAGAGGATGTTCTCAACACGGCTGATGCCAAAGGCGTCTCCGACGAGGACAAGCACAAATTTTTGAGTCCCTCACCGCTGGTGCAAAGTGACCACCCGGAAATCATCGCCCAGGCCGGACACATTGTCTCCCCCTCCGACTCACCGCACGACGCCACGCAAAAAATCGTGGCCTGGGTTTACAAAAATATTGCAAAAAAACCTGTCTTGTCCATCCCCAGCGCCCTGGAGGTGCTCAGGCACAAAGAGGGCGACTGCAACGAACACGCTGTTTTAACAGCCGCGCTGCTTCGCGCCGCGGGCATACCGGCTCAGATCGAAACAGGCCTGGTCTATCTGGACGGGCGGTTTTATTATCACGCCTGGAACAGGGCTTTCACTAACGGGTGGGTCACGGCCGATTCCGTCTTCAACCAGATGCCTGCTGATGTGACGCATATCCGTCTGGCCGCAGGTGAAGGCGGCGGCGAACTTGATCTGCTGGGGGTGATGGGCAAAATAAAGCTGGAGGTTTTAACAACATCATATGATTGAACTTTACAACGTCACAAAAGACTTCGGCACGACAATCGCCGTAAACCGCCTCAGTCTCAAGGTCACCAGGGGGGAAATATACGGATTCATCGGCCCCAACGGGGCGGGCAAAACGACGACTATCCGTCTGATGGGCGGCATCATCGAGCCGACGTCAGGCAGCATCGAGATAGGCGGCATCGATATGAGGAAAAATCCCGCAGCCGCTAAAAGGATTATCGGTTTCGTCCCGGATCGCCCGTTTTTATATGAAAAGCTCACCGGCAGGGAGTTTTTGAAATTCATCGCCGACCTATACGGGGTTGAGCACAAGGTGTTTTCCGTGCGCGCGGGCAGACTTTTGAGTCAATTCGGTCTTGATGAGTGGCGCGATGAAATCATTGAAGCTTACTCGCACGGCATGAAGCAAAGGCTCATTATTGCCGCCGCCTTGCTGCACGAACCAAAGGTACTCGTTATTGACGAGCCGATGGTCGGCCTCGACCCCGCCGCCGTGAAAATGGTGAAGGACATTTTCCGGACGCTCGCTGCGCAAAATGTAACCATCTTCGTCTCGACCCACACACTGAGCATCGCCGAAGACCTGTGCGACCGCATCGGCGTAATCCACAGGGGAAATCTTCTGGCCGAAGGCACGATGTCTGAACTGAATCAGGCCGCGCACACCGGCAGAGCCGGACTCGAAGAGGTATTTCTTACACTGGTGAGGGAAGCCTAGACGCATGTACACAAACCTGCCCATACTGCTGCGGCCCAGACTGATTGCAGCCCGGCGCAGCCTGAAGCGCCCCGGAGGCGGTCATTCAGCCTCAAGGATCGTTTTGTTCTCCACGGTGGGGACAATTTTCTGGCTGGGAACTTTTGCCGTTTTTTACCGCGTCCTGACATATTTTCAAAGCGTCGAGGACTTCGGCAACATACTGGCCATGAAGCTCCTGTCGATGATGATCATCACCTTTTTCGTCCTTTTGCTTTTCAGCAGTATCATCAACAGCCTGTCGCATATGTATCTCAGCCGCGATCTCCCTTTTTTGCATTCGCTGCCCGTTTCCATTGAAGAGCTTTTCATGTCCCGCTGGATGGGCGGCCTTGTGGACTCTTCATGGATGGTCGTCATTTTCAGCCTGCCGGTTTTTCTGTCCTACGGCCTGGTTTTCAAAGCAGGCATCCTTTTTTACATTCTATCTCTGGGGGCTGTCGTCTGCCTGTGCCTGATCGCGTCCGCCTTGAGCTCCGTGGCTGTTTTGCTCGGCGCGGCCGTTTTGCCCGCCGGTAAAATCCGTACACTTTTTGTGGTGCTGGGGATCGCACTGGCCGTCATGCTGATAATTGTCCTGCGTCTGATCCGTCCGGAACAGCTGGTCAATCCGGACAGTTTCGCCTCTGTGGTTATTTACTTCAACTCCCTGCAGGCATTATCGATCCCCTACCTGCCGACAACCTGGATCGCGGACACCGTGCGCCACGCGCTTGCGGCGCAATGGAAAATGTCGCTTTTCAATCTGGCTTTGTCCTCAAGCTGCGCGCTGACGCTGATTTTCATCAATGAGATAATCTCCGGGCGTCTTTATGTCCGGGGCTTTTCGAGGGCGCAGACCACGGTCAGACGCTTATTCAGACCGTTCACATTTTACGGGCGCAACTGGGAGGATGCGCTTTTTTTCCTGTCCGGCGGGGCAAAGGCTTTCACCGTGAAGGACATCCGCACTTTTTTCAGAGATTCCACCCAGTGGCCGCAGCTTTTTTTAATCTGCGCCCTGATTGTCGTGTATCTTTACAATTTTTCCGTCCTGCCGCTGGACAAGGCTCCGATTAAAGCAATTTACCTGCAAAATATCTTTTCCTTTTTAAATATGGGGCTGGCGGCATTCGTGCTTTCAGCCATCGCCGTCCGTTTTGTATTTCCGGCCGTCAGTACGGAAGGCGAGGCCTTCTGGATAATACGACAGGCCCCCGTCTCGCTGAAAGTTTTTCTGTGGAGCAAGTTTTTCCTGTATTGCATCCCCCTGCTGATTTTATCGGAGCTGCTGATTGTCGCCAGTAACCTTATGCTGCAGGTCACCCCTTTTATGATGTATCTGTCAATGCTGACGATTTTTTTTCTGGTACCGGCCGTTACCGGCCTGGCAGTGGGGCTGGGCGCGCGCTTTCCCGACTTTAAATCGGAAAATCCCGCTCTTGCCGCCACAGGCTTCGGCGGCGTGCTTTTTATGCTGCTTTCCTTCGGACTGATTGCCGCCGTGCTGATTCTGGAGGCCGGGCCGGTCTACAGGATTTTCATGTCACGCCTCCATGGTCACGGTTTTTATGCCCTCGAAATGCTCTGGTTCATATTTTCTTTTGTTTTTGCACTTATGCTTTGTCTTTTTGCGATGTTTATCCCCATGATACTGGGTGAAAAATTCCTGCGTAAAACTTAAAATCCGCCTCCGGCTCCAAAGCGGGACAGGGCCATTCCCGATGCCCGATCCAACGCCGAAAATTTAAAATTATCTTGATTTTACCAGGCGGATACGTTAAGCACATCCACTTAAATCGCCCGTTACATCAGGCCTTTTAGTCACTTGAGATATCGAAAGGAGCTTCCATGGCAAAGTACGAATCAAAATCTCTCAGAAACATGGCCGTCATCGGTCACGGCGGCACAGGCAAAACGTCTCTGTGCGAATCTCTCCTGTATATTTCCGGCAAAAATGAGCGCCTGGGCCGCGTTGACGACAACACCTCCTCCATGGACTATGAGCCGGAAGAGCAAAAAAGGCACGTTTCCATCTCGTCGGCGGCAAACTTTGTCGAATGGGACAAGTATAAAATCAACATGATCGACACTCCCGGCGATTCCAACTTCACCTATGACATCCAGTGCTCTTTGAGTGTTGTGGACAACGCGCTGGTGGTCATCGATTCCGTCGGCGGCGTCGAATTTCAGACCCAGAAGGTGTGGGAGCTGGCCGATCTGTATAAACTTCCCCGCGCCATTTTCATCAACCGCATGGACCGCGAGCGGGCCAATTTCTCGAATGTGCTCGAAAGCATTAAAACCAAACTGAAAAAGAAGGCTACGCCTGTGTGCCTGCCCATCGGCGCGGAAGACAATTTTCAGGGCGTCGTTGATCTCATCTCGATGAAAGCCTTCGCTTCTTCGGACAATAAAGGCGCCGGCAAATCTTCAGACATCCCGGCCGATCTTCTGGATGAAGCCAAGGCCATGCGCGCCTCCATGGTGGAAGACATTGCGGAAGCAGACGAAGACCTGATGAACAAATATCTTGAGGAGGGAGAACTCTCCGACGAAGAGCTGAAAGCCGGCCTGCGAAAAGGTGTGATCTCCGGCGGCATCATCCCGCTTGTCTGCGGCTCATCTCTCAAAGGAATCGGCATGACCATCCTGATGGATCTGGTTGTGGCTTCATTTGCTTCTCCCGAGGACCGCGGCCCGGTTACAGGCCAAAAACCGGGTACGGACGAGATCGAAGAAAGAAAACCGTTGGAAGACGAAACTTTTTCCGCGATTGTTTTTAAAACCATTGCCGATCCCTACGCCGGACGCCTGACGCTGTTTCGGGTTTATTCCGGAAAACTCAATTCCGACTCGGCCGTTTACAATTCCACCAGGAAAATCACCGAAAAATTCGGCCACATCTTTTATCTTGAAGGAAAATCTCAAAAGCAGGCGGAAACTCTCGTTCCCGGCGACATCGCGGGTGTGGCCAAACTAAAGGACACGGTCACGGGCGATACCCTCTGCAGTGAAAAAGCCCCGATCGTTTTCGAAAAAGTCCCTGTCCCGCCTCCGATCATGTCCTTTGCCGTCGAGCCGAAATCACGCGGCGACGAAGACAAAATCGCCTCCTCCATCAACCGCCTGATGGAAGAGGACCCGACAATTGTCTTCTCGCGCAACACACAGACCAGGGAAATGATTCTCTCCGGCATGGGACAGGTGCATATCGAGGTCAATATCGAAAAAATGAAGAGGAAATTCGGCGTGGAGGTCAACCTCAACACTCCGAAGGTCCCCTATCTGGAAACCATCAAAGGCAAAACCAATGTTCAGGGGCGCTACAAGAAACAGTCCGGCGGCCGCGGCCAGTTCGGCGACTGCTGGATCGATATTGAACCGCTGCCCCGCGGTGGAGGGTTTGAGTTTGTGGACAAAATCGTCGGTGGTGTGATTCCCGGTCAGTATCGACCCGCCGTGGAAAAAGGCATCGTGGAGGCGGCGGCCAAAGGCGTCATCGCCGGCTATCCGGTGGTGGATTTCAGAATTTCACTCGTTGACGGCACATACCATACGGTGGACTCCTCTGAAATGGCCTTCAAAATTGCGGGCTCCATGGCTTTCCAAAAAGGCGTGATGGCCTGTCAGCCGGTGCTTCTGGAGCCGATCGTCAATATCGCCATTGAAGTACCGGACGAATACATGGGCGATGTGATCGGCGATCTCAACGGTCGCCGTGGTCGAGTGATGGGCATGGACACCAGCGGCGCAAACCAGGTCATCAAAGGCCAGGTGCCCCTGGCGGAAATTTTGAAATATGCCCCGGACCTGCGCTCCATGACCAGCGGCCGCGGCAACTTCACCTACACCGAATCGCACTATGAAGAGGTTCCCGCTTTTATCGCGGAGAAAATTATCGCTGAAGCCAAGAAGGACACGGAAGAATAAACTTCAATGCTGAAGGCAGGAATCATCACTGTGAGCGACAAGGGCTCGCAGGGCCAACGTGAGGATCTGAGCGGCCCCGCCATTGCAAAAATGCTGGCGGGCGCCGCTTTTTGCGTTTCCAAAACTATCATCGTGCCCGACGAGTCTGACCAGATCTCCAACGCTATTATTGAATTCGCCGACCGTGAAAAGCTGGACCTGATCCTGACTACCGGCGGCACGGGCCTGAGCCCGCGCGACCTGACGCCGGAGGCCACCCTAAAAGTTCTGGACAGGGAAATTCCCGGCATGGCCGAAGCCATGCGCCTGGCCAGTATGAAGGTCACGCCGCATGCGATGATTTCGCGCGCGGTGGCCGGCGTGCGCGGCCGCTCGCTGATTGTCAACCTGCCGGGAAGCCCCCGGGGAGCTACTCAAAATCTGTCCGCGGTTCTGCCCGCCCTTCGGCATGCCATCGGTAAAATTCAGGGAGACTCAGCCGACTGCGCCGCCCCCGTCTGAAACGGGTGCATCCCTTACACTATCCTGATATCATTTTTTTCCAGAAAATTAAAAACTCTGTCGATGTGGCTGCCTTCCCAGTAAATTCTGCTGCACAGCCGGCAGCGGTTGAACTTTTCGTGGTTTTCAAACACATGGGGGGGAACCAGGTCGCACACTTCTTCGCGCGCCAAGGGCTCGAGAAGTTCATTGCACAGCAGGCACAGGCTCAACATTTTTTCCCGCCTGACTTCCAGAGAAAGCTTTTCAACTACGTATTTAAGCTGCCTTCCCGCGTCCGCCACCGGCATCAGGACAATCCGGCCGGGAAACTGTCTTTCGAGCATGTCGCGCCGCCGCGTCAGCAAAATACGCCGTCCGGCGAGTGCCTGACGCATCATGGCCCGCCCCGCTTCGCCCTGAAAAACAACCGTGTCATAGCCGCAAACCCGCAGCCACCTAGCAAGGCCCGCAAGTGAAGCATCGGCGATGAACTTCATTTCAGGACTCACTGCCCGGAGGGAGGTTCCTTCTGAGGCTCCTCGATAATGGGAGGCGCCTCACTTTCGCGCAGTTCTTTTTTCAAGTCTCTGATTATTTTGTTCTGTTTGGAAATCGTGCGGTTGAGGCGGAATCTCTCCACCACGCCGAGCATCCAGGTGATAATCACTCCCAGAAGCAAGGCGGCAAAAATGAGCATGTAGGCCGGGACGACAAACTCCTGCAGATAGAAATACGTAATGGTTACCGGCTGATCGTTGAACTTTGAAAAGGTTACAATGAAAAAAGCAAAAATGATCAGAAGAAGCAAATAAAATATTTTCATCGTTTTTCCCCTCCCCGGGTGTATTTCTCAAACAAAGGTATCAGCTTTGC
>JAAYKU010000251.1 GCA_012522275.1 Smithella sp. | reverse complement strand
GTGATGCACATCTGCATAGAATGCCGGTGTTTGGTTGTAGAAAACCCAGTCGCGATCATAATGACGTGAGCGATACCAGCGGCCTTCCCAGGGACGCCACCACCAGCCGTTCCAGAAGTACAAATCGACATCTATGTCGGTGGCGGCATAGACTGAATTTGTATCAGGAATAACTACTACGGCGGGAGGGAGGGCAAATAAAATCGGGGGCGGCAACGGAATGCTGACATGAATGCTCACGCCCGCCATTGCCTGAGCGGGAATGAATGTCAACAAAGCCCACAGGAAAATTGCTGTCGTTATTTTTTTCATTTTGACCTCCTTAAAATTTTTCTTTTTTTGTCCCGTAATCATTTTTAAAACTGTCTTAATAGCTCTTTCGATCTTGTTAAAAGCAGTTGTTGTGCCAAAAGCGCCATGATAGTGTAAATATTGAATATTACTGATGAAATCCATGTTGTATGTGGATGTCTTTAGCTTCGGGCAGGAAGGCGCCGGGAAGTATGGTTCCACTTCGTGAGGTAGGTGGGTATAAAATAACCATCGTTGATTCCAGTAAGGGTGGGTGTTAAGGTCGTAGAAGGCAAATGTAAAAAACCGGTTTTGATTTGTTGAAGGGCCGCCTGCATTTTTTTCAGATATTGCGCGGCAGGCCAGAAAAAAGCAGCCCCAATTTCTGAAATAAAGAAATGCCGCAGCATAACCGCTTGAACCCTCAAGAGATTTCAGCGGTACAAGCACCAGAAGAGAAAAAGGAGCGCGCCCATGATTATCCAAGAAGCTCTTGACATACACAGGCGGCTTTTCTATATTGCGTTTCAAACTCGCATAATTTCATTGGCCGGTGGTCATCCGTGTTATCTTCCGGTTTTTCCGGCTCATTTCCAAAAAGCAAAGAGAATATGCGGATATTAAAAAAAATTGCGTAAAAACTTCGTCATTTTTAAATACTGATATTTAAGGACAGTAGACATTTGCCATGGCTGATAATATTGTGTTTTCCGGAAGTCTGCTGTTTTTGTCTCTTGCCGACGTTTTCCAACTGCTCGGCGGTAATAACTGCACCGGAAAGCTGACTCTGCGCAGCAAATACAGTCCTGACCTGGGAATTGTTTATTTTGTGAAGGGCAATCCCGTAAAAGCGTACTGGGGCAAGCTTCGGGGGATCAACGCTGTTTTCGGCTTGTTCGGATGGACCGACGGTAAGTATGATTTTTCGGAAGAAGCCCCGGCAAGTGTCGAGCCGGATATTAAAAAGCAAATGATGGAGGTTGTTCTGGAAGCCTCACGTATGCTCGATGACGGTAAAATAGTCAGACTGGGGCCGGAGCATCTTTACCACTTTGATACGCTCGATGACGGGCTGGAAGGCGCGCAAATGCCTCATCTGCAGCCCCTCAAGGGGCCGCCCGTCGACTATCTTTATGTAACGGGTGATTATATATATCCGGACGGAGCGGTCATCGTCAAAGAGGGTGAATACGGCAAATGGCTCTGGGTAATCTCCGAAGGCACGGTAAAAATCGTAAGAGAGACGCAAAGAGGGTTTGTCACTCTGGCCCGCCTGGGAGAGGGGTGTTTTATCGGAACGGTCAGGTCCCTCATTTACGGGGGAGACCACGGCCGCAGCGCCACGGCAATCGCGGAAGGCAATGTTCATTTGAGTATTCTGGACACGGAAATTCTGCACAGGGAATTTCTGTCTTTGTCGGAAGACTTCAGAAAGCTTCTTTTGAGTCTGGACAACCGTCTCAGACCGGTCAACGACAATGCGGTGGAGGCTTATACCGAGGAATTTTCCAGAGGATTGCCTGTACAGGGGAAGGTTGACGAAAGATTTCAAAACAACACGGATCTCTTCATTATCAGGGAGGGTACAGCCGACATTATCGGAAAGGGCCCCCGCGGTGACATAAATCTCCTTTCACTCGGTGTAGATGACGTGTTTGGAAAAATTCCCTTCATGGCCTTCGGACATGAGCCTCTTGCGGCGTATGTGATGACCTCCGACCCCTTTGAAGCGGAGGTCATTGACACACTGTCGCTCCAGCGGGAATATAATAACCTGTCACACACGTTCAGAAATTTTGTTTTCGGTACGGCGACGAATATTTCCATGACCACAAAACTCTTTTACCAACTGCTGGGTAAGGACTGATCTTTGTTGCGGATCAATCCGTAAGCGGGAGAATTTGCTTTCGGAAACAGTTTCAAGATTGAAAACGCTGCAGGAATATACGGAGATTTTATGATACCGGGATGGCTCAGACGCAAACAAATCGGATACCGGGCAAAAAAAATCAGCGATGAGACGATCACTCATGTTGACAGCACACTGCGGGCCAATCCGCAGTTGACGATCGAAGAGGCGTTGGGTGTCATAAACAAGAACAAATCCATTTTCTTTCCCGCCGAAGCAGACGAGCGGGCTGATCTGAAAACGCTTTTCGCCTCCATAGTGTGGAAAACATACAGATGCAGATATTACACAAACCCCCTTTCCGCATCACATGAATGTCGTAGTGTGGTTCTCAGGGCCGCGCATGGCTATTTGAGCCGTGCAAATATCAGTGAGGGAAATAATGCGGACGACGCACAGCCGCCGCGAAAAGGAAAATCACGCAGGCTTGGGACTATGGCGCTTACCTCTGTCGTCGCGGCCTTAGTCATTGCCGCCGCGGGGGGCTTTTTTTACGGCAAAGGCCATGTGCGGCCTTTTGTGCCGACAGACGCTCCGGGGGCTCCTCAATCAGAAAATATTCGTTACAATGGTTATATAGCCGCCGAGGGGGAATCATCGGCGCTGATCGATGAAAAGATATACAAGCCGGGCGAGCGTCTCGGTCCCGACGGAATATATGTGCTCAAAAGCATTTATCCGCGTCATATTGTGATCGAGTCGCAAAAAGATAACACAGACTTGATCGTGTGGCTGCAAAACAGATAGCGTCTCCGTAAATCAGAAAAGGCAGGTTGCCTACTTCTGGGAAGCATGTCCTTCCGGCCGGCTACTCTCCGGCGTGGCTGGCGGCGGCCGCCTTGCCCCTTTGTTCATCGACAAACCAGATGATGACAATAGCAACGAAAAAAAAGAACGAGCAGACGAGAATGGCCTGCTGAAGTCCCAGGATGGCCTGGAGCAGTCCCACGCCCATCAGGCCGAAAATGGCTGAAAGGCGGCTGGTGAAGCTCCACAGACCGAAAAATTCTCCCGCCTTTGTGTCGGGAGAGAAAAGGCCGACCATCGCACGGCAGGCGGATTGTGTGGAACCCAGGCCAAGGCCGGCAATCGAGCCGATGACCAGGAAAACATGCTCTGCTTTCAAAGATGCCCCCAGCAGGCCGTTGACAAATGCGGTGAGCTGTCCGACTTTGTATATCA
This sequence comes from Smithella sp., assembly GCA_012522275.1. Classification (GTDB taxonomy): domain Bacteria; phylum Desulfobacterota; class Syntrophia; order Syntrophales; family Smithellaceae; genus UBA8904. Next base: position 6,139 of record JAAYKU010000251.1, on the reverse strand, counting down.
GGCTTATCGTGGCGACCCATAGGATAAGCGTCATGATGAAAGTCTGTTTCGCCTTCCAGCGGTCCTGAATGACACCGAAGAAAAATGCGCCGCCCGCAGCAGTCAGTTGGGTGATGACAAACATTAAAATCTGCGTCAGCGGAGTCCATTTTATCACCTGGTCGCCATAAATAAAGGCGAAAGCGATAACGATGGAAAGTCCGGCATAGGCGAAGAAAAAAGAGATAAGCAAGACCATCAGGTCTTTATAGTCCCGGATGTCTTCCAAGGTCTGTCTGAGCCTTTTGAACCCTACGGAAAAATAATTTTTGCCGGGCGGAATCTTTCTGGCCGGGGTCTGTTCTCTGACCCATAAAAAGGTGGGGATGGCGGCGACGAGAAAAAACAATCCCGTTACAGGTCCTACGAGTCTCAGGTTGGAAAAATTCTCGAGCGTGTAAACACCCGCCCCCAGGCCGAATATGACTATTGCTGTCGAGGCCAGACCGCCGAAATAGCCCAGTCCCCAGGCATAGCCAGAAATTTTCCCCAGATCTTCAGGAGGCCCCAGCCCGGGCAGAAAGCTCGAAACGAATGCCTCGCTGTAGGAAAAACCTACATTGGAAAAAATGATGAACAGCATGCCCAAAAGAACGCTTCCCGGATGAACGAAATACAAAGCGGCGGTGGTGAGCACAGTCAGCAGACAGCTTCCCAGCAGGAATTTTTTTTTCTGACCGGTATAGTCCATGACTGCGCCGAAAAAAGGAGCCGTCAAAAGAACAAGCAGATAGCTTATTGAAAGGGAGGTGCTCCACAGAAGATTGCCCAGACGATACTCCGGTCCGTCACCGACGATTATTTTGGGAAAGATGACGCAGAAAACGACCGTGATGATGACTGTTGTGTAAGACGAGTTGGCAAAGTCAAACATCGCCCAGCCGAACAATTCCCTGCCGGATGCTCTTTTAACCTGTGACATATCCCTTCCCCCACGGGCTTGATGGAGCATGAGTCAGATGCCTGCAAGCCGACTGCTCGATGATGCTGCGGATTATTTATTCGGTAAATTACGGGATGAAAATTATTTCTCCAGCATCTTTTCCAGATCGGCGATCAACTGTTTTATTTCATCGTGTTCGAGTTCCAGGGAAAATTTCCCGCCGCCCGGATGGGCAAAGGTCACACGGGCGCCATTGGCAGCCTCTGTTATTTCCCATTTTTTTCCGACAGGAAATTTAACCTGCTCGGAGAGCCAGTCGTCGGATCTGAATTCGGCGATTTGCAGCAGGACGCCAAAGGCGTGGCGAGGATGGATAAATATTTCCTTCCAGATGCCTTCCGGGTATTCGTTGTGCCCGAAAAAAGGTATGGAATGCTCTTTAAGATGCTCCATTGTTTTACGGATATCAGGAACCTGAAGAGTAATATGATGGACCCCGGCGGCTTTGCTTTTTAAAAAGCCGTCCAGAAAGCTGCCTTTATCCGTAGGAGAGATTATTTCCAGGCGCGATAAATCTCCGAGCGAAAAAATCTGCCAGAAGTATTTCAGTGTATGATCCGGCCCGCTCGTTCCCTCTATGGCGCCCAGAATGTCACGAAAAAAATGCGCCGCCTTTTCATAGTTTCTGACCGCGATGGACACATGATCGATTCGTGAAATCATTTTGTTTCCTTTCGTGATGAATTTGTGGTGTGCCGGAGGCCGAGCATGATTCTCAATGTATGTTTTGTCGCTCTTGTTCAATCGGCCCGTGGTTTATGTTGCGTTTTTGTAATCATCTTGTGCCTCAATCTGTTAAATATTGCTGCGCGCGATTACCCAAGCACCTTAATGGAGAAGCATTCAAGATGTCCAGAACAATCAACGCAAAATAATTGAGATCGATACGTATGTCAAACTCTTCGTTACCCGGCATGCTTTTCCATTTTTACTTTTATTTCTACATTTAATGCCGATAAAATTCAGTTTTTCCCCTTTCTTGCCGATATAAAAGCAGATAGCTGAAGCCGGTACTCGTCACGGGCACAGCAGTCACGATATGCTTCAACATGTTAAATAATCCGTAAATTCGGATTTTTATAAATAATAAGAGCCTTTTTTAGTTGCATAAGACAAAAAAATGTAAGGCAAGGCAATGTCTAAAAACCCACCGCCTGACGCAAAGCCCCCCCGTGAAAACGGGCAAAAACAGCCTTTAAAAGTCTTGATGATCATGGCTTCGGATAAAGAGACCTCCGCAATAGCCGCTTATCTGGAACAAAAAAACCATCAGCTCACATACAAGCGCGTTGCGGACTTATATGAGATGAAAAAAGCTCTCAAAGACAAGATGTGGGATCTGGTGATCAGCGACTACTCTAGGGCGGGATTTCATGCGCATACGGCTATTTCTTATTTAAAAGACTGTGGGGAAGACATTCCTCTGATTGTTGTTTCCGATCCCGTGGGGGAAGAGGCGGCGGCTGAATGCATCAAAATGGGCGCCACTGATTTTATAGTTAAAAAAAACTTATCACGCATGAAATCCGTTGTCGCAAGAGAACTCAAACGAAAAAAAGCGTGGGATAAATCACTAAGGAGTCAACCGGGTAATGCCGAACTGTCGGCCGCGCTGAAAGAGAGCGAAAATAAGTACCAAAATTTAATCGATACTCTGCAGGAGCCGTATTTCGAAGTTGATCTTGAAGGCAGATATACTTTTGTCAATGATGCGATGTGCGAGCGTCTAGGGGTGACTAAAGAAGAGCTGTTGGGCGTAAGTTATCGTGACTTGCAAAGCCGCGAGGACGCCTTGCAAATGTACAGAGTTTTTCGTCAAATTTATAAAACACAAAGACCGGTAAAATCATTTACCGCCGCGTTTCGGCACAAGGACGGATCGCAGCTTAGTTATGAATTATCGGCGGCGCTCCACAAAAACAGCTTCGGAATGCCGGTCGGCTTCATGGGCATTGCCCGCGACATCACCGGGCAGATGAAGGCTCAATCGACGCTTAAAAAAAGTGAAGAGCTGCTGGCTGTGATTACGGAAAACATGTCCGACATGATCCGCGTGATGGATTTTGACGGAGTCAATATATATGCCAGCCCGTCACATAAAAAAAACCTCGGCTACCATCCTGACAAGCGTATGGGGCAATCCGCTTTGGATGTCGTTCATCCCGATGATCTCGAAAAAGTCATTCTGAAATTCGAGGAAGGGAGGGTCACAGGCAGGCAGGTCAAAACACAATACCGGGTCAGACATGCAAACGGTTATTATGTCTGGCTCGACACAGTGGGTGATATCGTCTGGGATGAACAGGGGAAACCCAAAGCGGTGGTAGTGATTTCACGGGACATCTCTGATCATAAGGCAGCCGAGGAAAAACTTCGCCAAAGCGAAGAAAGATACAGGATGATCGTCGAAAATATGCGCGACTCGATCACCACGCTGGACCTGGATTTTAAACCGACCTACATCAGCCCCTCCGAGATTCGCCTGACCGGTTACACGCCTGAAGAAGCGATGAAATTGACGCCGGAACAGACGATGACGCCGGGATCGCTTGAGCTGGTGAGAAAGACCATTGAAGATGTATTTTCTGCTAAACTCGACCAGGTGATGTCCGACCCTCTTTATTCCATCAACATCGACCTGGAGATTTATCATAAAGACGGCCACACCTTATGGGAGGAGGTGTCAGCGTCTTTTATGAGGGACAAAAACGGTGTTCCCAACGGTATTATGCTGGTGTGCCGGGACATTACCGAACGCAAAACGATGGAAAGGGCGCTGCGGGAAAGTGAAAACAAATACCGCGGTATCTTCGACAATGCCGCGGAAGGAATTTTCCAGAATAATATCAAAGGTGAATTCACAATCATGAATCACGCGATGGTGAAAATACTCGGGTATGATTCGCAGGAGGAATTACTGAGTATCTCCCCCATGATCAAAGATTCGTGCGTGGATCCCTCGGTGCTGGGGCAGCTCTATAGGGTTTTGCAAAAGCAAAGCCATGTCGACAATTTCGAAATGAAAGTTTACCGTAAAAACCGTGAGATTATTGATGTATCGCTAAACGCACACAGTATCTGTGACGAGGAAGGGAAGATTCTTTATTTCGAAGGCATCCTTTTTGACATTACCGAAAAAAAGAAGATCGATGAACTGAAGATGGCCAAAGGGCTCGCAGAACGCGCGGACAAGGCAAAAAGTGAATTTCTGGCCAACATGAGCCATGAAATACGCACGCCGATGAATGCCATTGTAGGCTTCACGGATCTGGCCCTCAGGCAGGAGCTCTCCACGAAAGTGCGTGACTATCTGAACAAAATTTCTCATTCCGCCGATTCTCTTTTGGTTTTAATCGATGATATTCTCGATTTTTCCAAAATGGAAGCAGGGCAGATGCGCTTCGAGTCGATAGAATTTAATTTAGATGAAATCTTTAAAAAGCTAGGGGATTTGTTTTCACTCAAATCAGCGCAAAAAGGTCTCGAGCTGGTCATCTCGATCGCCCCGGATGTGCCGCGCAAGCTGACAGGAGATCCGTTCAGGCTGGAGCAGGTTCTCATCAACATACTGAGCAATGCCATTAAATTCACGGATACGGGCCATATCGTGCTCCGGGCTGATCTCTTGAGTATGACGGACAGAGCGGCTGAAGTGTCTTTCAGTTGCATGGATACAGGCATCGGCATTTCCAGAAAAGACATTAAAAAAATATTCAACACCTTTTCACAGGCTGATTCTTTAATCACACGAAAATACGGTGGTACCGGTCTCGGACTGACCATTTCCAGGCATCTTGTGGGTATGATGGGAGGAGAAATCACCGTGGAAAGCGAGGTGGGCCGCGGCTCTACTTTCCGCTTTACGGCGAAATTCATCTTGCCTGAAAAAGCCGCAGAGGAAGCTTACTTATCCGTGCCGTCCGAACTGCGCAATATGCGCGTGCTTGTGGTGGACGACAACAAAGCCGTACGTGATGTCCTGGTTGAACAGTTAGAATCTTTTTCCCTGCGGGCCGCGGGCGTTGAATCGGGCGCGGCCGCGATTGCCGAATTGAAAAAGGCCCTCGCAGCCGGGCAGGAGCCTTATGAGCTGGTTTGCATGGACTGGCTCATGGAAGGCGAAAACGGAATAGAAACGGCAAGACGCATCAGGCATGATGACAATATTGCCCCAAAACCAGCGATTATTCTCATTACTGCGTTCGGCCGTGAAGAGGTTTTAAAAAAGGCGGAAAAAGAAAAAATAATAAATGCCTTCATTATGAAGCCGGCTCATGAATCAGTTATCATGAGTACGATTCTCGAAGTCTTCGGCCGGGAAACCCGTTTGACGGATTCGATAAACGCCCGGCAGGAGATAATTTTCGCCGGGGGGGAAATGAACGGGCTGAAAATTCTCCTTGTCGAAGACAATGAAATCAATCAGCAACTGGCCGTGGAGATGCTTAAAAACGCCGGATTTGAAATCGATATTGCCGCAAACGGCTCTGAAGCGATTCAAGCCGTGAAAGGCTCTTCTTATGACGCTGTGCTGATGGATGTGCAGATGCCGGTGATGAGCGGCTATGAAGCGACATCCCTGATCCGCGCCGACGGGCGTTTTGACGAGCTGCCGATCATTGCGATGACCGCCTATGCCATGAACGGTGCAAAAGAGCAGTGCCTAGCGGCGGGGATGAACGATTATATCAGCAAGCCGATTGACCAGGAAAGGCTCTTTACAACTCTGGCCAGATGGGTCCGGCCCGAAGCCCCGCCCGTACAGGTACCTGCCGGGCAGCCCGTGTCCGCCGGCGCGCAGCCAACGGATGATGATTTGCCGAAAGCGATAACAGGTGTCGACATTCCCACCGGGTTGCGCAGGGCCAGCGGCAATGCAAAACTTTACGCGCGGCTTCTCCTGGATTTTGCCGGCAGGTATGCAACGGCAAAACAGGACATCGAAGCGGCGATTGAAAAAGGAGAGCTAGAAGAGGCCAGATGCCTGGCTCATACGCTCAAAGGCGTCGCCGGAAATATTTCCGCCACAGGAGTTCAGGCGGTGGCGCGCGACCTCGAGGCGGTCCTCGAGAAAGAAAAGACACAAGTTTACGCCAAGCTGCTGGCGGAAATGGAACTGGTCCTCGATCCTGTGATACGCTCCATCCGTCAGGAGAT
>JAAYKU010000250.1 GCA_012522275.1 Smithella sp. | reverse complement strand
TTCAATGACAATTCTTTCGATGTCGCGGGTATTGCCTTCGGCATCCGCAACATTCCCGACCGCGAGCGCGCCCTGGCTGAAATGAGGCGCGTGGTAGTGCCGGGCGGTCAGGTGATGGTGCTCGAAATGAGCTTTTCGCAGCGTCGTCTTTTCCGCCCGATCTACAGCGTCTATCTTAATCGCCTCCTTCCGTTACAGGCAAAATTGTTTTCCCAAAACCCCGCGGCCTACTTTTACCTGGCTGATTCGATCATGAACTTTCCCCCGCCTGATGAATTCGCGAAAATAATGGCCGACGCCGGCCTTGCCCGTGTGCAGAAATTCCCGCTGACCTTCGGCATCACCTGGCTGTATGTAGGGATAAAGGGGAAAGCCGGCAGATCATAGTGGATAGCTGATAGCCCATTACGCTCTGGATACCGGCCTTCGCCGGTATGACGATACTTGTCTCCGGCGGCGGGGGTGGTCCGCTTCAGGCGGGCCGGGGGTGGACTTGCTGTCTTTGGCTTCCCGCCATCCATTATCAGCTACTCGCTATTTGCTTATTCTGTTCTGGATACCGGCCTTCGCCGGTATGACGACATTGTCCCACGCTGGCGGGGGTGCCCCGATTTATCGGGGCGGGGGTGGATTTGTTGTCTTCGGCTTCCCCTCTCTCCGGTCTCTCCAAAAGGGGGAGTGCTATCAACCATGAGCTACCAGCTATTTGCCCATTACGCTCTGGATACCGGCATTCGCCGGTATGTCGATACTTGTCTCCGGGCGGGGGTGGCCCGCTCGATCAGGTAGATCACACATTCGTCGGGAAGGATTTTTCGATGTGCCCCAGCGCCGCTTTTGCCGCCTTGCCCAGTTCTTCGTCGTGGTTGTGGTTGAGCGCGAACACACGAAAATGGCGCACGCGCGCGGGGATGAAACGGTAGATTTCGTCGAGATGTTCAGGAGATGTCCGTCCGGTCACGGGGTTGAAGATGTTGATGCGTTTTGCCGTTTCGGTAATCGGGTTGAGCGGACGCGGGTCCTGCGTGGCCACGTCCACGCAGAATTTTATTTTTCTGAGCCTGGCGGGCAGGGCCTGTCTGATGCCCTCTTCATAATTACCGGCGCCGGCAAAGACGGTGCCGGGCTGCATCGAATCCACGGAAAGCTCCGCGGCGAAGGACATTTTCCATTTCAGTTTGCGGGTGTAGATTTTTTGCCATTCCCTCGCCAGAGCGCGCCTACGGGCGTCTTTAACCGCAAGCCAGCCCCGCACTGTGCTAAACAGCGACCATTCGTCGCAGGCCAGGTAGGCGGTGAGGTTTTCCAGCGGATTTCCCAAAGGCAAGAGGGAAACGGTTTCGGTGAAAATCTCCTTCAAATGTAAATCCAGCGCACGCGTCGTGCGGTGAAAATACACATTGCTGTAAAGGTTCAGCCGCGCGTTGAGAAAGCGCCGCAGCGCCGAGATGCCGGACTGATGAAGAGCCAGGCCTTCGCGGGTGAAAAACGTATAATAGCGCAGACGAGCCATGTCGATCATGTCCAGTGAAAAGCCGGTCATATAGGCGTCGCGCCGGACATAGTCGAGATTGTCCACCGTGTAGATGCCGGAGAAAAGCTGCCGCAGGAGCGCAAGCCATTGCGGCGCGGCCGGCTCGCGACGAGAGCCGGGCATTTTGATGAGGTAGGCCACGTGGCGGGGGTTGATTTTCTCCCCGCGGGCAAAGGCCCCGGAGGGGCCGCGCCGGATGCGCTCGAGCGGCGGGCCGAGTTTTTTGACGATGATCGCCGCGCCGACATCCTCATGCGTCAGCCCCCAGGTATTCAGATACTGATCGTCGAAAAAATGGCCGAAAGGCCCGTGGCCTACGTCATGGAGCAGGCCGGCCAGCCTCAGCAGTTCCTCTACATAATTCATCGACGGAGCGTCTTTGCAGATATTTTTAAGGCCCGGGTAAAGGTGTCGGCCGAATTCCCCCGCAACATGCATCGTGCCCAGCGAATGCTGAAAGCGCGTGTGCTCCGCCGCCGGGTAAACCCAGCGCGCGCTCTGAAGCTGATAGATACGCCTGAGCCGCTGCAGCCAGGGGGAATCGATGATGTCCTTTTCCGTTGTTTCGGAAGGGTCCGCATCACGGGCAACGGTAAAAGAGGCGTAGGA
>JAAYKU010000249.1 GCA_012522275.1 Smithella sp. | reverse complement strand
CCCCGCCGGCTAAAAACATCTCCACCATCCACCAACCCTTCAAACCGTCCAATCTTCTGTCCCAAACCTATAACCTCTTATACTGAGCATAGAACATAATTGCGCCGCAGGGGCAGGGGGCGGGATTTTTTGCGGGCCTGCACGGCCTGGTCATAAATGCGGCCGCGGGAGAAGGGCGTTGATTTGTGGCAGGGGCGGTCAGCCCTTGACGCGCGTCAGATACTCCCCGGTGCGCGTGTCAATGCGGATTTTTTCGCCTTCCGAGATGAATGTCGGCACTAAAATGGTGTAGCCTGTCTGCACCTTCACCGGTTTGGTCGCACCGGAAACAGTATCGCCTTTGGCCCACGGCTCCGCCTCGGTTACGACCAGCTCCACGAAGTTGGGCAGACTCAGCCCGATGGGCTTGTCTTCAAACAGCAGAATTTCCACTTCAATATTGTCGGTCATGAAATTGACCGCTTCGTCCACCTGGTCATCGGTTAGAAAAATCTGTTCGTAGGTTTCATTGTCCATGAAACAAAACTTGTCGCCTTCCTTGTAGAGATACTGCATCTTCTTTTCGCGCAGATCGGCAGGCTCAAAAACGTCCACCGAGCGGAAGGTCCGTTCAAACTGGTTGCCGTTGATCATGTTTTTGAGCTTCGTGCGGTAAAGAGCCTGACCCTTGCCCGGCTTGACGAAGTTGAACTCAACAATAATATACGGGTCGCCGTCGATTTTCAGGCGCAACCCCTTTCTCAAGTCGCTTGCAGTGTACATAAAATATTTTTCTCCTCATCTGGTGATCCGAGTTTGTTTGACGCCTTTCCTAATGCAATTATTGAAAAAAGTCAAAAAAATCTTGATGTTTCTCCAACTCCTTTTTGATTGTTCCCGACATGGTACAAAGGGGAATTTTTCCCGCCTCCCCGGGCAGGTCGGCCACATAGCGCGGCAGGGCCAGCCCCGAGCAGTCTTTGCCGAGAGCCTCCATGAGCGCCACGCCGGAGGCGACATCCGTGCGGAAATGGGCCGCGCCGCGCACCGGTTCGCAATGAAACAGGTAATAGGGGCGCACGGAAATCTTCTGCAGCCCGGTGATGAGCCGGCGCATGGTGTCAGCCGAGTCGTTTACACCTTTGAGCAGGACCGACTGGTTGGATACGGGAATGCCCGTCTCCAGAAGCATGTTGCAGGCGCGCGCCGCATCTTTGGTGATTTCCGCCGGGTGATTGAATTGCGTGTTGAACCACACAGGCCGGTAGCGCTTCAGAAGCCGGCACAGCTCGCGGGTGATTCTCATCGGCAAAACCACGGGCGCGCGGCTGCCGATGCGCAGCACCTCGACATGGCCGATGGAAGCAAACTGATCGAGGACATATTTGAGCGCCTCATCGCTTAAGGTCAGCGGGTCGCCGCCGGAAAGAATAACTTCGCGCACCGAGGGTGTATTCGCGACGTAGCGGGCCATTTTTTGTATGCGCCGCTTGAAGGTGTCCGTGTTCGGAGTGCTCCACAATCGCTTGCGGTTGCAGTGGCGGCAGTATGTGGCGCAGTTTCCTGTGATGATGGCCAGGACGCGGTCGGCATAGCGGTGGATCAGTTTCGGCACAGGCATGAAGCTGTCCTCCTCAAGCGGGTCTTCAGGATAATCAGGCCGGCAGGTGATTTCACGCAAATCGGGAAGGCACTGCACAGCGACCGGGTCGTTTTGTGCGCCGTAGTCGATGAGGGACAGGTAATAGGGAGTCACGGCCATCGGGAAGGAGGCAAGCACCTGCCCGAGCTCGTCCGGGCTTTTTGCGTGCAGCCACCGGGATCCGGCAAGTCCCGCGGGGGAGGTGATACGGTTTTTTAGCTGCCAGCGCCAGTCGCGCCACACCGCGCGCGCGGTGCGGTGAATTTCAAAAGGGGAAATGTGTTCAGTCATTGTTTTTAACCATTAGGGCTGACGAGTATCATAGTTTCTTTTGTCTGCAAAGCGGGGAAATGTTGCCGAGGAAATGGGGTCGGGTTTTGATATATAAAATTTCTTATGATAACAGACTGAGCGCTCGAAGTTGGAGGCGCCAAACATGTCCAGGTCCCTGAAAATGGCATATCCCCGTGCGCTGTAGTATGGGCGGAAAGAAAATGTAAAGGGCTCAGGCAATTCATCGGGCATGTATTCAGCATGGTTATACGATGCAGTCGATTGCCGATCATCGGGAAATTCATTACACGACGGAAAGTACGGTCATTAAGGTCCCGTAAGAAAACTGATATTGCAAGACCTGATCATGGGCTTGGGCCCTGGGGTTGGACGGCAGGTGGATGGTTTATAAAAAATGTAATTGATATTTTTAAAAAGCTCTTGCATGATGACGGTTCTTAAAAAACATGCGGGTCGGATACTCAAGAGAAGGGAAATCACTGCGTTTGTCCGGAAAAACTTTCATCCTCGGCTATGATATGGTCTCGCCTCTGGGAGAGAACCTCGAAGCCCAATGGCGTCGCGCCGTGCAAGGCCGATGCGGTATCGTGCCCCTGACGCGCTTTCCCCTCACGGATGCCTTTCCCGTGCGCGTGGCCGGCCAGGTGGAAGATATCGACGCCGGGCCTTACCCGTTTTTGCAGCCGCGTGAAATGGCGCACTGGAGCTCGCCGATTTTCAAACACGCGCTTTTAGTGGTCCACCGTGCGCTGAAGCGAAGTGGTGTGGAGATCACGCCGGACATCGCGCCGCGCGTGGCGACCACTTTCAGTTCGGCCGTCGGCGGGCAGGACGCCGTGTTGAAGGCGGATCGCCAGATGATTGCGGAAAATAAAATGCCGCATCCGTTTGCCAATCCCAATTCATGTATCAATATGGTCGGCGGCAAGGTTTCCATCCTCACGGGCGCCACCGGTCCCATCTGCGCCACCATCACTGCCTGCGCGACCGGGGTGACGTCGATGATCATAGGAGATATGATGATCAGGCAGAACCTGGCGGATGTGGTGATTGCCGGGGCGGTCGATTTTCCGTTGGTGGAGCCGATTCTGGCCGGGTTTGTGACGATGAACGGCGCGTATCGTCCCAAAGAGGGACAACCGCATGATGAGCCGCAAAAAACCAGCCGGCCTTTTTCCATCAACCGCCGGGGGTTTGTGGTATCCGAGGGGGCGGCCTGCATTATCCTGGCATCCGAAGATTTCGTCCGCGCGCACGGACTTGCAGCGAAAATAGCTTTGGCCGGATGCGGCATGACGTCCGATGCGAGCCATTTCGTGGCGCCGAACCTTGTCACCGTCCAAAAGTGTATCGAACTCAGCATCGCAAAGGCCGGTATCGGCCCGCAGGATATTGATTGTGTCAATGCGCATGCGACTTCGACCAGAATCGGGGATAAGGTGGAGGCGGACGCTCTGGTGAATGTTTTTGGCGGAAAGATTCCGCCCGTATCGGCCAACAAGTCGCAGCTCGGCCATGCGATGGGCGCTTCCTCCGCCATCGAAACGATTCTGGCGATGGAGGGTATGCTCGCCGACACTGTGCTTCCGACGATCAATTATGATCCGGACCCCGCCATTGTGCTCGATTGTGTCTCCGAAGGGGCCAGAGTGCTGCGCCAGGAGTATGTGCTGAAAAATGCCTTCGGCTTCGGTGGCTGCAATTCCTGCGTTGTTTTGAAAAGGACAGGCTGAGGGGGGGAAGAGGATAAAGGATAAAGGATAAAGGATAAAGGATAAAGGCGAAAGGACAAAGGACAAAGGACAAAGGATGAAGGATCAAGGCTAAAGGCTAAAGGATGAAGGCACCGTTGAATCGAAAAGTGTTTGTTGTGGGTTACGGGACGGCAACGCCCCTGGGGGCGACGTTTGCCAAAACCTGGCAGCGGGCCGTCAAGGGCGAGGCGGGATTTCGCAAAGTGACGCGCTGCAAGGTGGAGTCGGCCTGCGATATTGTGGGAGAAATACCGGACTGGTTTCCGCTGGAGCTGGATTTTACCGACGCGAAGGAAGTGTATAACTGGAATGCGGCCTTCGTGATTCTCACGATGGCAGTGTGCAAAGACGCGCTGGCCGATGCGGGGATCACCATGGATGCCGCCGTTGCTCCCAGAACCGCTTGTCTGATCGGCTCGGCTCTAAACGGCTCGGATGCTTATCGTATCGCTGTTCATGATCTGGAGCACCGGGGGCCGCTCAGGGTCAGCCCTTATTTGCTGCCGAACCTGTGCGCCAATTTGCCTTCAGGGAAAGCCGGCATGCTGCTGGGGTTTACCGGCCCGATCTTTTCCCCGCAGGGAGCTTGTGCCTCCGGTAACCACGCGATAGGTATCGGGGCGCGGATGATTCGTGACGGAGACTGCGATTTTGTGCTGGCGGGAGGGGCGGATGCGCCGATCCTGCCGGAGCTGATTCATGGTTTTGCCAATATGAACGCCACCATCAAGGTGCAACCCAATGACCGGGCCGCAACGGATTACGCACAGGCCTCCAGGCCTTTCAGTCTGGACCGCAGAGGCTTCGTCCTTTCGGAAGGGGCGGGGGTTGTTGTGTTGGCGGCGGAAGAAGTGATCAAGGCACATGGTCTTACGCCGCGGGCGGAAGTGCTGGGTGTCGGGTGGACGTCGGACGCCTACCATTATACCAGTCCCAACCCGGAGACAATTGTCCGGGCCATTACAGAGACGCTGGAAGACGCAGGCCTTACGCCCGCCGATGTGCAATATGTCAACGCACACGGTACATCCACGCCCAAGGGGGATCGCACGGAAATCAAGTGCCTGCGTGAGGTGTTCGGCAAGGAGCTTGAGCGTATTCCCGTGTCGTCCAATAAATCACAGCTCGGCCACACGCTCGGGGCGACAGCCGCGATTGAAGCGGCATTGACCATTGAAGGGATGCGCCACGGCATTATTTTGCCGACGATCAATTATTTTCCGGATCCGGAATTTGCCGATATTGACGTGGTGCCGAATGCCGCCCGCAAACAGTATTATGAAATTTCCCTGTCCAACGCTTTTGGATTCGGCGGGACCAACTGCTGTGTAATTTTCCGGGGAGTCTGAGATGAGACCAAAACCATTTATACCCGAGGCCCACCAAAGCGATAAACGGATCGTGCGCGATCGGACCACCGGATTTATCTGGCATCGGGCCTGCTACCGTGTGCTCTACGCGGACACGGACCGCGCGCAAGTCGTATATCATTCCAATTATCTGCGCTATTTTGAATTCGGCCGGACCTCGCTGATGCGTGATTTTGCCTATCCCTACAAGGAAATCGAGGAAAGCGGCTATGTCTATCCGATTTACGATCTGGGGCTGACGTTTTATCAGTCACTGGTCTATGATGATGTCATGCATATCCACACCCGGCCGGTCAACCTCGAACGTGTCCGGCTGCAGTTTGACTACGTGATTACCCATGCGGAAAAAGGACATCTGGTATGCATGGGGTTTACCAAACACTGCGCGGCCAATGCGGCCGGCCGGCCGGTAGCGGTCGATGAAAAAACGGTCCGGTTGTGGCAGAGCTTTCCCCAAACAACATGAAACGGCGCCTGACGGTCTTACTTCCTGTTGACCCTTATCTACTCGACCATCATTTCGAAGGCAAAGCGGTATTGCCGGCTGTGGAATCACTGATTCTGCTTGCGCGTATCGTAAGGAAACACAATCCCGGGGCGGGGCTTGGCCATCAGACAGATGCGCTTTTTCCCCGCCTGCTGGTCATTGACCAGGAGGCGGAAGTGATGGATTTGCAGGTGCAGCTCGAAGAGTCGCCCGCGGGAATCAAGGCATCTTTATGGAGCTCGATGAAAATCAGAAACTCCACGATGAGCAGAAGGCTCGAACATGCATCTGTGACTTTTGCACATGATGATGTTTCCATGCAGGAGGCAAAGCCCTTTCATGAAGCGACCGCGCCGGCAGGCGGGTGCATTAATATTGCCTGCGCTGTGATTTATCGTGAACTGATTTCCTTTGGCCCCTCCTATCAGAACATCACCGGCGATCTTGCCGTGTGCGCGGACGGGGCGCTGGCCTGCATTGCCGGAGGCGCCGGAAAGGCGGATGACACAATACTTGGATCGCCTTTCGTCCTCGATGCCGCGATGCACGCCGCCTGTGTGTGGGGACAGAGGTTTGTCGGTATTGTGCCTTTTCCGACAGGCATCGGCCGACGGATCATTCACAAGAGAACCAAAAAGGACAAAACTTATCTGGCCCGTGTTGCTCCGGCGCGGGTTGATGCGGAGGAGCTGTTTTTTGATGTCTGGATTTTTGAGCCGGATGGTGTATTATGTGAAAGTATTACAGGGCTGCACATGAGGGACATCACACAGGGGCGCATGAGTCCCCCCGGGTGGGTCGGGGAAGGGACATGGAGAAGGTCTTAATCATCTGTCTTTTGTCGTATCTTATCGGTTCCGTCAATTTTGCCATTTTGTTTTTTAAAATCGCCGGCAAGGCCGATCCGCGCCTGAGTTTCAGCGGCAATGCCGGAACGACCAATG
>JAAYKU010000248.1 GCA_012522275.1 Smithella sp. | reverse complement strand
AGCGTCTGGCGGCCAGGGCGGCAAATAGCCCCGCCGGACCGGCGCCGATGACGGCAATCTTCATGGCGGACCTTTAGGCGGTTTCTTGAGGCTGCGCGCCAGGTGGCGCACGGCCAGAAGCGGATGGGAGCGCAGCAGGCGCGGGCCGGCGTAGCGCATGACCTGACGTATCTGTTCGCGCCTGGCCGGCTTGTAGCAGTGGACCGGGCAGTCCGAACAGACCGGTTTATCCTCACCGTACGGGCACTTTTCCAGACGCGCTTTGGCATAGTCGAAAAGTTCCCGGCACGAGTCGCACAAGGCGTCTTCGGGCGTGCGGTGGCACTCGCGGCAGTACAGTGAAATCATGGCCTCGAGCGTTTCATGCTCTTTGGTGATAAAATCGCTCATCCGCCACTCCCTGAGAGAAACTCATCCGCCCGGCGCGCCTCCTCGAGCAGCTCGCGGACTTTTTTCATGTCTTTTCTGAAGCGCACGGGATTGCCCGCGCGGTCCACCGCGTTGGTTTTCGTGCAACTGTCCACCCCGGCCGGCCTGAGGCGAGTGATGGCCTCATAGACATTCCCGCCGGAAATGCCCCCGGCCAGAATGACCGGAATCGGGCTTGCGCCAATGATGGCCGCCGCCATATCCCAGTCGCACACTTCGCCGGTAATGCCGACAAATCCCTCCACCGGTTGGCGAAGATCGGCAAGCAGCGTGTCGATGAGAAAATAATCGGACACGGGCGCGAACAGTTCGAGAGTCTGTAAAATGTTTTTTTCAATAGCGGGCGCGTCGGACACACCCGGTGTCGGAACCGACACGGAACGCATGATGTCGATTTGCGGGAAGCGGTCTTTCAGGTCGATCTGCAGCGTCAGAAGCGCGTCGAACTCGCGGACCGCTGCCCTATGATTGTCAGGGCCGGGCGGGAGGGCATCGCACAAATGAACAAAATCCGGCCGGTAGTAATCCAGCGCCGAAAATATTTTCACCGGGTCTTGGGTAAGAGGAATCAGGCCGCTTTTTGCCCCGCCGGCCTGAACCGACCCGACGCAGCGCCTGAGGGCCGGCTGCTTCCACCTGCCGCTTTCCATAAGCACGCTGCCTATGTGATCCACACCGAGGCTTACCAGCTTTTCCGCCTCGCTTTGCCTTTGCACTTCATAGATCTGGACGATTGTTTTTAACATGACGGCGCCATATCATGTCACAGCACCGTTATCAAGCTGCAGCGTCCTTTGTCCCGGCGCGGCAGCCGGGAGAAAAATGTTGATTTTATCCGCGATAAACACAATAATGACCGACCTTCACGGGATTTGCAAAAAGGAGCGAGCCCATGACCGCGATGCAGAAAATCGAAGACATCTACAACAACAGAGGCAGCCGCGCCCGGAGCCTGCGCGATGAGGGGCATAAAATCATCGGCTATTTCTGCTGCTTTGTGCCGGATGAAATCATTACCGCGCTGGGCCTGGTCCCTTACCGCATTCAGGGGTCGCAAACCGAGCCGATCGACGAGGCGGACGCTCTGCTGGAACCAATGGCCTGCCCTTTCGCCCGCAGTTGCTTCAACATGGCGCTGAAAGACGAATATGATTTTCTCGACGGCTTTGTCGCGCCGCACAGCTGCGATACCATCGAGCGGCTGTACCACATCTGGCACACAAACAAGCCTTCCCCCTTCAACCACCTGATCAATGTACCGCATATGCTCGGACCTTCATCCGATGAGTTTTACAAAAATGAGCTGCTTTATTTCACCAGGCGGCTCGAAGAATTCGCCGGACGGAAACTCGATCTTGAAAGGCTCAAAGAAGCGATCAGGCTCTACAATCGACGCCGCGCGCTGCTTCGCGAACTCTACGGGCTGCGCAAGGAAAATCCGCCGCGCGTCACCGGCGCGGAAATCACCAAAACATTGGTGGCCGGCATGGGCATTCCCGCAACGGAGCATATCGAACTGATCACGGGTCTGATCGCGGAAGTAAAAGAGAGGCCCGCCGCGGCGTCCGACGGTCTGCCACGCATCTTCCTGTGGGGCAATGAAATCGATGACAGCTCCTTCATCGAGCTCGTCGAAGAATGCGGCGCGCACGTAGTAATGGATGACCTGTGCACCGGCTCGCGCTTTTTCTGGCAGGACGTGGACGAAACGGAAGACCCTTTTGACGGCCTGGTACGCAGATACCTCGACATTCACTGCCCGCGCACGCTCAAGCCGCAGGCCGGGGCGCGCGAAGATGACCTGGAAAACCGCTTCGGCTACATCCGCCGGTTTATCGAAGACTGGGAGGCGGCCGGCGCAATCTTCTACATCGTGCGCTACTGTGACACATGCGAACTGGAAGGGCCGGACCTGAAAGAATACTTAAACGGCCTGAATCTGCCCGTGCTGATGATCGAGGACGACTACTCGACATCGACGATGGGGCAGTTGAGAACAAGAATCCAGGCGTTTCTGGAAATGATTATGTAGGCAAAGACGGCATCTGATACGTGAACACATCGCCAACAATCCACCAGATGGGTATTGGACGAAAACAATCCTGACAGTAACGGCAATCAACTTTTTGCAGGCAGACAACGGTTGCAAACCGTTTTCGGCGGAAATGGAAAATGACGATGGAACAAGCACAGCAGGTGAAAACAACGGCCGTCAAGGGAACGGACACGGCGCGGGAAATCCGTGGACTGGTCAAAAACATTTACAAAAGTGCGCACGAGGCCAAAGCCCGGGGGCAGAAAATCGCCTACTTCATGGTGGCCTCGCAGTATGACGAAGTCGTGCGGGCAATGGATGTCGTGCCTCTGCCTACGGAAAATTACGCGGGGCTTTGCGCGGCCAAGCGCGACATGGACCGCTTTTTGCTCAAAGCGGAAGCGGACGGCTACTCCCAGGTGCTTTGCAGCTACGCGCGCATCGGCCTGGGTTTCGACTCCATGCGCCGCGAGCTGGGCCATATTCCGGAGGGGAGCCCCGACGGAGGCATGCCCGCCCCCGACATGATGTTGGGCAGCTCCGCCGTTTGCGACCCGCGCTTCAAATGGTATCAAGCGGCCAGGCGTTATCTGGATGTGCCCACCTTCGGCATGGATGTTGTGTTTCCCCCGCCACAGGCTGATTTGAACGAAGTGCGCGACTACTACATCCGCTATCAGCGCGATCAGCTTCAGGCGCTGATCGACTTTCTGGAAGTTCAGACCGGAAAAAAGATGGACCCGGAAAAACTCTGGGAATGCATCCGCCTGGGCGATAAAGCCTGGCAGTTGTGGTACGACATTGACCGTCTGCGCGTGGCCGTCCCGTGCCCCATGCCTTCACAGGACCACTTCAGCATCATGGTGCCCGGCCATTATTATTCCGGCACGCAAACTGCCGTGGATTTTTATCAGAAGCTCTACGATGAGGTGAAATACAAGACGGACAATAAAATCGGCGTGATTCCCGATGAAAAATACCGCATTCTGTACGGGGGCGGCCTGCCCCCCTGGCACACACTGTGGATTTTCAACTACTTTGAAAGCTTCGGGGCGGTGTTTGTCATTGAAAACGTCTATCGCGGCTTCGACCCGGTGGAAGTGCCGGCGCATGTGAAGGACCCGGTCGATTACCTGGCCTGGCGCGCCTTCCTGCGCTACACGGCCTATCATGAAAAAGCGCGTGCCAACAGCGGCATCCCGACGGTGGAAAAACTTCTGGAAATGATTGACGACTACAAAATCGACGGTGTTGTCTTCCATGCCTGTCGCTCCTGCCGGGCCACCACCATCGGCCAGGTGCATATGAAAAATGAGCTGGGCAAGTATTCGGATCTCCCCATGATGCAGCTCGTTTCCGACATGGTGGATCTGCGCGACTATTCAGAGGCGCAGTGGAAAGCGCAGATCGGCGCGTTCACCGAGGCGCTGCAGGCAAGAAAAAAAGTATGAAGGTTGTTTATGCCGTTTGCGGGAATTGATATCGGCTCCACGATGACTAAAGCCGTAATCGTGGATGACCGGGAAAATATACTTGCCTCCCATATCGGGCCGACCGGCGCCGAGCATCGCCACCTGGCCCTCAAGGTTATGGACGAGACGATCAAAAAGGCCGGGCTGTCTTTCGATGAGCTGGACTTCATCATCGCCACCGGCTACGGGCGTATCAACGTGCCTTTTGCCGACAGACAGATTACGGAAATAACTTGTCATGCGCGCGGGATTCGCGCCTTGTTTCCTTCTGCCAGAATCATCATCGACATCGGCGGGCAGGACTCCAAAGGCATCAAACTGGACGCGGAAGGCAAAGTCGCCAACTTCGTCATGAACGATAAATGCGCCGCCGGAACCGGCCGTTTTCTGGAGGTCATCTCCGAGACTCTGGGCATCAACCTTGTAGATATGGGCCAGATCGCCCTCAAAGCCGACGGTTTCGTGCAGATATCCAATATGTGCACCGTATTTGCCGAGCATGAAGTGACCTCGCGGCTCGCCGAAGGAGCGGGCGTGCCGGAAATTGTGGCGGGGCTGCATGAGGCCATCGCCGGTCGGGTCGTCAACATGACGCGCCGTCTGGGTATTGAAAAAGACGTCATCGTGACCGGAGGCGGAGCCAAAAACATCGGATTGGTCAAAGCCATTGAAGGCAAAGTCGGCTTTGCCGTGCTCACGCCGCCGGAACCTTTCATCACCGGGGCCCTGGGCGCGGCCCTGGTCGGCAAAGATTTTTATGACCGGGGTTTAAGGCCGGCGAAGGAGCGCAAAAAAGAGGATGTGACTTTTTTCGCCTGATGGAAAAACCCGACCGTGTTTCATGTGCTCTCCACCGGTCGGTTGTGGCCGGGTAGAGAGCATAAATTCAATAACATCGGCGGGTGTGAATCCCCCATCATT
>JAAYKU010000035.1 GCA_012522275.1 Smithella sp. | reverse complement strand
TCACCGCCGTTCTTTTCTTTAAGTTTCAGTGCTTCTTCCACGCCAAATTCATCATAGGGGTTCATAACCCATTTGATCTGGCCTTCCTCGATGCCTGAACCGTCAGCTTTGACTTTGATCTGTGCTTCTGTGTCCGGCACTTGCTTTACGCATGCAATAATATTCACTGTCAAAAACCTCCTTCTCCTGCACACGTCACCCAAATCGGGCAGCTTGTGCATTTTAAATATTCTCTATAATCCAACCATCTTATTAAAACGCCCGATCCTCCGCAGGGAGAATCGGGCGCCAACTTAATTACTGTCTGTTTTTGACAATTTCGTCAACCACCGAAGGATCGGCGAGCGTGCTTGTGTCACCGAGGCTGTCCAGTTCGTTGGCCGCGACTTTCTTCAGAATTCTTCTCATGATCTTGCCCGAGCGCGTTTTCGGCAGAGCGTCGGCCCACTGAATCTTGTCGGGGGTGGCAATCGGACCGATAACCACGCGGACGTGAGCGACCAGTTCCTTCTTCAGCTCGTCGGACTTTTCCACACCGGTCTTGAGCGTCACATAAGCATAAATGCCCTGGCCCTTAATATTGTGCGGCATACCGACTACCGCGGCTTCCGCGACGGCCTTGTGAGCGACCAGCGCGCTTTCCACCTCAGCGGTGCCCATGCGGTGACCCGAGACGTTGATGACGTCGTCGACACGGCCGGTGATCTGATAGTAGCCGTCCTTGTCGCGGCGACAGCCGTCGCCTGTCACATAGTAGCCCGGGAACTGCTCGAAATATGTTTCCTGGAAGCGTTTGGGATCTTTATAAACACCTCTCATGATGCCGGGCCACGGAACTTTAATGCACAGCGAACCGGAAGCGACCGTTTCTTTGAATTCCTTGCCTTCGTCGTCAACCAGCACGGGCTGCACGCCGAAGAAGGGCATGGTGGCCATGCCGGGCTTGATTTCAACCGCACCGGGCAGCGGAGTGATCAGGATGCCGCCCGTTTCCGTCTGCCACCAGGTGTCCACAATCGGGCACTCGCCGCGGCCGATCAGGTTGAAATACCAGTTCCACGCCTCGGGGTTGATCGGCTCGCCGACCGTACCGAGGGTCTGCAGCGAGGAGATGTCGTGCTTTTTCACGAAATCGTCGCCTTCCTTCGCGATGGCGCGGATGGCGGTGGGAGCGGTGTAAAAAATGTTGACCTTGTATTTTTCCACAATCTGCCAGAAGCGGCTGTAGGTCGGATAATTGGGAACACCTTCGAACATGATCGTCGTGCCGCCGTTGCACAAAGGCGCGTAAACAATGTAGCTGTGGCCGGTGACCCAGCCTACGTCCGCCGTACACCAGTACATATCACCGTCGTGGTAGTCGAAAACGACCTTGTGTGTGTAGGAGGTGTAAACCAGGTAACCGCCCGTGGTGTGCAAAACACCTTTGGGAGCACCGGTGGAGCCGGAAGTGTAAAGAATGAACAGGGGATCTTCTGCGTCCATCTCTTCGGGCTTGCAGTCTGCAGAGGCCTTGGCCATCGCGTCATTCCACCAGATGTCCTTGCCCTCGTTCCAGTCGCACTTGATCTTGTCGCCGACGCGCTCGACAACGATCACCTTCTCAATAGAGGGGCATTCTTTCACGGCCTTGTCAGCATTGGCTTTCTGCGGAACCGCCTTGGCGCCGCGGAACGTGCCGTCGCAGGTAACAAGGAGCTTCGACTCGGAGTCTTTAATACGGTCTCTTAAGGCCTCGGCACTGAAACCGCCGAATACGACGCTATGGATGGCGCCGATGCGTGTGCAGGCCAGAAGCCCAATGGCCAGCTCAGGAATCATGGGCAGGAAGAAACAGACGCGGTCGCCTCTCTTCACGCCGTTGTCTTTCAGGACGTTGGCAAATTTGCAGACCTGCTCGTGGAGCTGTTTGTAGGTGAATCTTCTTTCTTCACCCGGTTCGTTGCCTTCCCAGATCAAACCAACCTGGTCGCCGCGTTTTTCCAGGTGACGGTCCAGACAGTTGTAGGAAACATTGAGTTTGCCGCCCTCAAAGAACTTCACATAAATGGGGCCTTTTCTAATATCGAAGTTGTAATCCATCACCTTGTCCCACTTTTTAAACCAGGTGACCTGCTCTTCGGCGACTTCCGCCCAGAAATTCTCCGGCTCCTCAACGGAACGTTTCCACAACTTGTCGTAAGCTTCCCTGCCGCTCACCCAGGCTTTTTTTCTGGCCGCTTCAGGAATCGGATATATTTCCTTTAATTCTACTTTTGCATCCGCCATACTGACTGTTCCTCCTATGTTTAAAGTTTTTTATTTAATATCGACGCCATACCGGCGCCTTACCGAAAAATGAACCTTTTAACGGGATGGAAATATGCAACGCTTGCGATGTGGCCACGCTCAAGGTGTGCGGTAAACAGATAAAACGGATGGAATTTAAATTGTCCCACCCGAAAAATACCCGATTTTTATTTTACCTTAAGCCGCTAAACGTCTGAACGTCCGCCCGTGCCGTTTTTAACAAAGAATTAACAACTTGACCCGCTACTCATCTTTAAAAGAGGCGCCACTTTTTCAAGTGGTGAAAATGCTGAATCATTCCCGATTAGTGAATATGAGGTCATTTTTGACCGCAAGTCAATTTGTGTCCGCGGATTCAACTACCTTAATATGCTCCCCGTGTCAAGAAATATTTGGAAAAATAAGCCTGCCGGCACAGGCCAGGCCACATGTACGCGCATGGCGCATTTGCCTTTATAAAATCAATATCTTGAAACGGCGGAGCCGGATGAGCATGCAACCAAAACAAGGGCCGGCTCCGGCCTGCGGCGGTCAGGCGCTCATGCTGTTTTTTGCCTGTTTATAAGTCCGGCGCGGGCACTGGGGGAACCGACGGACAAAACTCTTCGTGCAAAGCTTGTCCCCGCCCTGTTTGGCGGTTTTCTCACCAGCCTTTTTCCCACATATCCTCATCATCGTAGATTTTTTCCTCATCGAGCGCCTCGGGCGCGTCCATTTCGCAGTCACGTGTTTTTTGCCTGGCCTTCTCCCGGTGATATTCTCGATACCACTCATGGGCCGTGATCATCGACATCACCTCACTGGTGCCGGTCCAGATGGAGGCAAGGCGCACGTCACGGTAAATACGTTCAATGGGAAAAACATTGGTGTAACCGATGCCGCCCATAACCTGCATCGCATTGTGCACCACCTTCTGACAGGACTCGGTGATGAATTTTTTACTCTGGGAAACCATCCGGCGGATCAGATTCATGTCGAGCCGGGCATCAACCGCACGGGCGGTGGCATAAGCCATGGCACGCGCCGCGTCGAGCAGCATGACCGCCTCGGCGATCTGAAAGCTGACTCCCTGATAGGTATTGATCACCTTTCCGAAGGCCTTGCGCCTCGAGGTATAGCTGGTGGCGATTTCCAGCGCGGGACGCGCCGCGCCGATGGTCATCGCCGCCGTTCCCAGCCGTTCGGGAATCATCATCGTGTTGAAAACGTCATAGCCTCCCTGCACCCTGCCGACAACATTGCTTTTGGGCACCTTCACGTCCTTGAAAACAATGCGGCCCGTGCCGCCGCCCCGGCAGCCCATCAGGCCGTAAAGATACTTGACTTCAACACCTTCGGTCCGGTCCACGATGAAGCAGGTGATCGCCTCCTGCGGTTTCGCCTCGGGATTCGTACGCGCATAGACCAAGAAAAAATCCGCCCCTTCCGCGCCGACAATGAAGCGTTTCTGGCCGTTTAACAAATAGTGATCGCCGCAATCCACCGCCTTGCTCGTCGCGCCGAAAAAATCAGACCCGCCACGGGGCTCCGTCAGGCACTCCGCCGCGAACAGCTCTCCGCGCAAAAGAGGCTTGACGTATTTTTCCTTTTGTTCGTCCGTGCCGTGCAGTATGATCGCGTCGCACACCAGCTCGGCGCCTACCCCGAAAACACAGGCGAATTCGTAGCCGATAACACCGACCTCCTCCATGATCATGCAGGTGGTCACCCAGTCCATGTCGCGGCCTCCCCATTTTTTCGGGTAGCGGCATCCCATCAGGTTTCTGCGCGCCGCCTCACGCAAAAACTCGCTGGGGAATTTTATGGTGTCCGTGTCCATATCGAGGATCATTTCACGCGGTATCTCCTTGACAAATTCACGGACCTCGTCGCGGATTTTGATCTGTTCCTTCGTCAGCAGATGCTCAAACATGTCAACCTCCTTCCGGCCGCACGCACCCGGCGGCAGCCTTTACAAATTTCACCGGATTATAACAGAAACGATCAAATGCCGCTTGACTATTATTCATGACTGTGAGCAAGCTCCCGCCAAATAAAGAGTGTCTTTTGACGAATTTGAATCATTTTCCCGTTTGCGAGACATGACCACCCGGGACGCTTTTTTTAATCGGGTGGTTTTTTATTAGCCGCTAAACGACCCGCAAGGGGATGCAAAGCGGCACCGAGCGGCCGGACACCGGGACATCACCCGGCCAGGTGAGGCATTGAGCCCCTCCCTTCAACCCTCTTTCTTAACACGGAGCAGGACGGGAGTGATGTTGATGCTTTGTGTAACCCCGACGGGGGAACGAAGGTTTAATGTATGCCGAAGACGGCATAGCAGAAAGGGAATTAGAGATGGGCAAAAATTTGTATGTGGGCAACCTGTCTTTCAAGGTCACAGATGAAGACCTGAAAGCAAGCTTCGCACAAGCCGGAGAAGTTGCATCCGCCGCGGTCATCAGGGATAAATTTACCGGCCAGTCCAGAGGATTCGGTTTTGTCGAAATGGAAACAGAAGAGGGTGCGCAGGCGGCAATCCAGAAATTCAATGGCGGCACGCTCGACGGGAAAACCATTACGGTTAACGAAGCCAGACCGAAGAAAGAATTCGGTGGAGGGAATCGCGGCGGAGGCGGCGGGTTCCGGCGCGACGGCAGAGGAGGCGGAGGAAGCCGCGGCGGGCGCTATTGATTCGTAAAAACAAATCTTACCAAAAGCCCTGCGGTTCCTTACCGGCTGCGGGGCTTTTCTTTTGACTTCTTTAAATTATCAACGGCCTCATAAATCTGGATGCCGGTTTTCACCGGCATGACGATACTGTTCCACGCGGGCACGGTGGACAAAAGCGGCAGGCTTCCTTAGACCGTGAGCCATGAGCCATGGACTATTATTTTCCACCTCCGCCCCGATGAATCGGGGCACCTCCGCCGGCGGAGGACAAGAAGGATGCGCTTCGCGCTTTAGTGCCCGTTCGTGATGAGCCTGTCAAAGCGCCTTTTATCCTTTATCCTTTAGCCCTTACCCTTTATCCCTTTTCCTTTTTCCTTTATCCTGTGTCCTTTAGCCTTTACCCTTTATCCAGGAGCTATTTGCTCGACTGGATGTACTCGGTAATCTTCGCGGCAATCGTTTTGACGACATATTCGAACTCATCGACATCTTTATCCAGAAGCGTCATCCTGAAGCCCAGAAGCGGCGTGAAAAAGGAAGTCAGAGGCACCACGCAAATGCCCGTGGAAGCAAGCAGATAATAGACGAACCGTTTATCATACTCTACATTATTGACGAGTTCTTCCACATAGGAGCGGACCTCCGGATGCTCGATATTCAGGTGCTGGCGTTCGTTGAGTACGGACTCGTTGAACAGCACCGTCATATAAAAAGCACCGTTGGTTTTGTTGGCAATCACAAAAGGCACATCCTTCAAAATCCCGTAGGCGATGGCGGAGAGTTTTTCATAATGTTCAGTGCGTTCGCGCAGGTAGTTTTTATATTCCGGGTGCTGCATAATCCGCGGAACAGCCATCTGAGGCAGGGTTGTAGAGCAGACCTCCGACATTTTCTGATGCAAAACAGTATTGATGAAGCGGGC